>RFHQ01000193.1 GCA_003695765.1 Gammaproteobacteria bacterium | reverse complement strand
TCCTCGCGGCGCACGGAATGATGCACGCGGTGCATGTCCGGGGTGACGATCACGAGCCTGAGCAGGCGATCGGCCGCCGGCGGCAGGCGCACATTCGCGTGATTGAACATCGCAGTTCCGTTCAGCAGGATCTCGAACAGCAGCACGCCGGCGGCCGGCGCGCCCAGCAACAGGATCGCGGCCGCCTTGATCAGCATCGACAACAGGATTTCCAGCGGATGGAAACGCAGGCCGGTGCTGACGTCCAGGTCCACGTCGGCGTGATGCACGCGATGCACGCGCCACAGCGAGGGCAGCGCGTGAAACAGCCGGTGCTGCCAGTAGATGACACAATCCAGCGCGACGACGGTCGCGAGGATCGCGGGCCAAGCGCCGGCCTGCGTCATCTGCATCAGGCCCCAGCCACGGGTCTCGGCCAGTACGGCGAAACCCAGCGCCGACGCCGGGAACAGCAGGCGGATCAGCAGCGCATCGATGGCCGCCAGTGCCAGGTTGTGCGGCCAGCGCAGACGCCGCGGCAGACAGCGGCCTCGCCGTGGCGCCAGCCACTCCCAGGTCGCCATGAGCAGCAAGACGGCCAGGAAGCTGGCGAAACGCCACAGCGCTTCGTGCTGCAGGGGCTCAGGCATCGCGCAACGCCGCGGCGCCGCGGGACGGCCGATGGCCACGCCACCCGCCCGACATCGCGGCCACGCTCAATCCAGCAGCGGCTCGATGGCCGCCGCGAACTCCTCGGCGGACTTGCCGCCCTGCAGGCGCGCGGCCACGCGACCGTCGCGGTCCAGCAGATAGCTGGTCGGCAGCACCTCGTTCCAGGCCGGATCGACAACACTGACCATCGTGTCCATGTCGAATTCCAGGCTCGCGTAACTGCGAAAGTCCGGAAAACGCTGGCGCAGGAACGGCAGGACGATACTGTCGATGCTGTCGGCGGCATCGAGATTCATCGCCAGCAACCGGAATCCGCGCGCCGCAAACCGGCGCTCAAGCGACTGCAGGGCCGGGATCTCCTTGAGGCAGGGCGCGCACCAGGTCGCCCAGAAATTGACCAACAGCACCTGCCCGCGTTGTCCGCCCAGCAGATCGCTGAATTCCTCGGCCCGCAGCGGCGTGACGGAGACCTCGCCCGGCTCGGTGGCGCCCGCCGGCTGCGCAAGCAGCAAGGCGGAGAGGACCGCGGCCAGCCAGGGCCTGGTTCGGGCATCGCACATGGCTGCAGCCTAACCGGCAGCCAGCGTCGCGTCCACTTCGTCCTGCTGCAGTTCGAACATCTGCGCGTACCAGCCACCGCGCGCCATCAGTTCCTCGTGCGTGCCACGCTCCGCGATCTTGCCGTCGATCATCACGAGAATCTCGTCGCTGTCGACGATGGTCGCGAGGCGATGCGCGATGGTCAGCGTCGTCCGGCCTGCGCAGAGGCGCTTCAGCGCTTCCATCACGCCCCGCTCGGTCTCCACGTCGAGGCTGGACGTGGCTTCGTCCAGCAGCACGATCGGCGCGTCCTTGAGGATGGCGCGGGCAATGGCAATGCGCTGGCGCTGGCCACCGGAGATCTTGCTGCCCCGCTCGCCGCATTGCGTGTCGTAACCATCGGGCAGGCTGGCGATCCAGTCGGCCAGTCCCGCCTCACGGGCCGCAGCCTCGATCTCCTCGTCCGTCGCGTCGTAACGGCCGAGGCGGATGTTTTCGCGGATGCTGTCATTGAAGATGAAACTGCGCTGCGAGACGACGGCGAAGTAACGCTGCAACTCCTCCAGCGGGAAATCGGTCAGCGGGCGGTCGCCGATGCGGATCGTGCCGGCCTGCGGATCCCATTGCCGCAGCAGCAGATTGACGACGGTCGACTTGCCGGTGCCGCTCGGGCCGACCAGGGCCACGTGCCGGCCCGCCCCGATGTCGAAACTCAGGTGCTCGAATACGCGCTTCTGCCGGCTCCAGGCCGCATCGTCGGCATCGTATTCGAAACTCACGTCCTCGAAATGGATCGACGGTTCGACCGGCTCGCGCACCGGCCCGCTGGCCGTCTCCGTGACTGCCGGCGGCTGGTCCATCATCGAGAACAGCCGGCGGGCCGCATACATTGCGACGCGGAAGTCGGTGTAGTTGTTGGCCAGGCCGACGGACAGATAGAAGCCGACGATCGATACGGCGATCACGGCCGGCAGGTCGACCAGCGGATCGATGCGTCCTGCGATCGCAAGTTCCGCGCCCCACCAGGCCGCAGCCAGGATGCCCACGGTGATGAAGATCTCGGCCAGGGCGCGCTGAACGGCATCGGCGCCGTAGAGCTGTTCCTGACCCTTCTGCATCGACGCACCGATGTCCCAGAGTTCCCTGGCCCGGCGTTTCTCGTAGCCGAAGGCCACGGTGTCGCGCACGCCCTGGATGCTGTCGGCGACGAAGGCATTGACCCGGCCGAGCTGCTCCCGGTAGCGGATGCCATCGCCGCCCAGCTTGGCCACCAGCCACGGCAGCAGCAGCGTGTTGGCCAGGTAGAATGGTAATAGCACGTAGACCAGCGACGGATCGACGGTCCAGCACCAGGCGAGAATCAGCGCCGGCACGAAGATCGCCGCGATGGCCGGCGCGATCGTGTGCGCGTAGAACGGTTCGATGCGCTCGCAATCGGTCATCACACGGCTGACGGCGTCGCCGGACTGCAGCTTGGCCGTGCGCGCCGGCGCCAGCGGCAACATCGCATAGTAGAACTTGTCCCGCAGCTCGGCGAGGATCCGGAAGGCCACATAGTGGCCGGTGTAGTTCTCCAGGTAGGACATCAGCCCGACCAGCAGCCCGGCGGCTGCGATCCAGCCGACTTGCGTCCAGATCACGTCCCAGTTCACCACGCCGGGCTGCGCGCTCCTGACGTAGATCCCGACGCTGGCCGCCGCGATACCGAGCAAGGCCGCCTGTCCGGCAAATTTCAGGACCCGGGCGACCAGCGAGGTGACCATGATCGCGTTGAAGGGCCGCATATAGCCGAGCAGGCGGCGGATGATCTGTGCATTGCTGACACCCGGCATTGGTCCGGCGCTGTTCTGCAGATCGCTCATGCTCTCGTCCCCCCGCCCTATGCCGGCGCTGCCGCCGTGCGCACCTGGCGCTCGACTTCCTGCTTGGTACGGATCATCTGCGCGTAGATGCCGCCGGATGCGAGCAGCTCCTCGCGGGTGCCGGCCTCGGCCAGCCGGCCGTGGTCCAGCACGATGATGCGATCGGCCTGCTCGATCGTGCTGAGCCGGTGCGCGATCAGCAGCACCGTCTTGTCGGCGCAGAGCCGCCGCAGGGCCTTGTTCAGCAGGGCCTCGGTCTCCACGTCGATCTGCGAGGTCGGCTCGTCGAGAATGACGATCGGCGCATCCTTCAGGATCGCCCGGGCGATCGCCAGCCGCTGCGCCTGGCCGCCGCTCAGCGCCATGCCCTGGTCGCCGACCATGGTGTCCAGCCCCGCAGGACTGGACTCGACGAAGTCGAGCAGCTCCGCGTCCTTCAGCGCAGCCAGCAGCTCGGCGTCGCTGGCATCCGCTTTCGCGATCCGCAGGTTGTCAGCGATCGTGCCGAAGAACAGGAACGGATCCTGCGGCACCAGCGCGATCTGCTCGCGGATCCAGTCCACCGACAGTTCTTCTTCGGGAACACCGTCGTAGAGGATCTGGCCGCTGTCCGGTTCCAGCGTCCGCAGCAACAGATTGGTGACCGTGGTCTTTCCGGAGCCGCTCTTGCCGATCAGCGCAACCGTCTCGTTCGGTTCGATGCAAAAACTCAGGTTCTTGACAGCAGGCTCGTCGGCACCGGGATAGGTAAAACTCACATTGCGGAACTCGATGCTGATCGCCTTGCCATCGCTGCGCCCGCGGTGTTCGCCCGGGCGGCTGCGCACTGGCGCTTTCTCGTTGAGGAACTGGACCACCTTCGCCGCGACTTCCCGGCCCAAGGCGCCGGCGAAGAAGAACTCGCCGATCAACAGCAGGGTGCGGCTGAATTCCAGGCTCAGCAGAACCACGGCCACGCACTCGCCCGGCGTCATGTGGCCGCCGCTATACCGATACAGCGACACCGCCATCGCCACGGCCGTCGAGAACAGCGCGAAGCCCAGTTCCAGGAACACGAACTGCGACTGCGCGACCAGCAGCAGCTTCATGGTCGTCTTGCGCTGGGCCTCGTTGCCCTCCTCCATCTGCTGGCCGCGGCGCCGATCCTCGTTGAACATCTTCAACGTGGCCATGCCCTGAATCGAATCCAGGTACTGCGCGCTGTTGCGGTTCTTGACGTCCTCGTTCTGCGAGCTGATGCGCCGGAAGCCGCGAGCCGACGAACCGACGAACAGCGGTGTCAGCGGCACGCCGGCCAGCATCCACAGGCCAACGACCCAGTCGATCCAGAAGATCGCAGCGCAGAGAAAGATCGGGATCGCAATCGCGACCCAGATCTGCACGAAATAGACACTGAAATAGTAGTCGAGGTACTCGACGCCCTCGGTTGCGGTATTCGCGATTTCGCCGGTCCGGCGCTTGCCGAGCAGGCCCGGGCCGAGGCGCACGACCTGCCGGTAGATCTGGTCACGCACGTTCAGCTTGGCGGCACTGGAGGCACGGAACTGGCCGGTGCGAAAAAGCCAGGCCAGGCCCGCCTTCGCGAGCACCAGCAGGATCAACAGACCGAGCCAGTCGCGCAGCAGATTGTCGCCGGCAACGGCTGCATCGACGCTGAGGCCCAGTATGTAATAGAGGACGATCGTCGTCGGGATGGTCGCGATACCGGCGATCAACCCGACCCTGACCCATTTCATCGTCTCCGGCGTGATCAGCCGGTCATCGACACCCAGCATTCCGATGGCTCCGTTGCGGCCGGCAGCGCGCCGGTCCTGGTCTGCGGCATAATCTACAGCCTGAAGCAAGGTTCAAGGTCAAGCCTGCGATCGCTGCAATGCAGAAAGATGCCTTGAGCATCGGGGAACTCGCCCGCCGCGGCGGCGTATCGACCTCGCTGCTGCGCTATTACGAGAAGGAGGGCCTGCTGAAGCCCAGCGGCCGGACCCCGGCCGGCTACCGCCTGTATGCGCCGGAGGCCGAGCGGACCCTGCGCTTCATCCGCAGCGCCCAGCGTTACGGCTTCTCGCTGAACGACATCCGGCTGATCCTCGGTGCCGCGGATGCGCCGGCCGGCGACGAGCGGGCGATCCGCGAGATCGCCGAGCAGCGCTTTCTCGATATCGAGCGGCGCGTGACCGAAATGCTCGTGCTGCGCCACGAACTGGAGATCTTTCTCGACGATGTCGCGCGCTTGATCGACCGCTCCGTCGGCGGCGCCCGCAGCGATCACTACCGGGCGCTGCTGGAGCAGGCCTGCGGTCACGAGCACGCCGCCAGCCGACCGTCGTCGCTGCGAAAGCTGATCCAGCGCCTCGGCTGCCGCCTGGCGGAGCGCGAGTCCGAAGCATTGCTGGCCGAACTGCGCGGCCGGCACATTCATATCTGGCGCGACGAGGACGGCTACGCGATCCTGTTCGCCGACACCGATACCGCATTGCAACAGGCGCTGGAGCGGCTGGCCGCGAGCGAGGCCGAATGCGAGGCCCACGTCGAACCCGAAGTCTCGCTGGCGGACGGCGGCCTGCTGTTCCGTGCGCGCGGCGAAAACGCCTTCCTGTACGCGCAGCTCTTCCTCGCGCTGGAGGCCGGCCGGGCTTGACCTTGAACCCGGCTTGAAGGCGCATCATTGCCCCCAGGTCCCGCCGCCGGCGGGCCGGTGACAGAGGGCATGAGCGAGAGCGGCAAGCAGCAGGCGAACGCGCCACGGCAGCTGAAAATCGCGGGCATGGACTGCGGCAGCTGCGCGCTGACCATCGAGAACAGCATCCGGCAGTTGCCCGGCGTCGAAGACGTGCGGGTCAGCTTCACCACGGAAACGATGGAGGTCAGCGGTTCGGTGGCCGTCGCCGACATCGAGCGGCGCCTCAAGGAACTCGGTTACCGCCTGGCCAGCGACGAACCGGCGCCGGATGCGAGCGAGCTGATCGAGCACCGCGGGCTGCGGGGATTCCTGCGCTTTCTCTGGGAACAGCCGCCGCTGCGCCGTGCCCTGCTGGTCGCCGCCGTCGTGCTCGCCGGCCTGCTCGTGCTCCCGGGCCTGCCGCCGGTCGCCGGGCTCACGCCGCTGGACTGGCTGTTCGCAGCGGCGGTCGTCGTCGCCGGCGCGCCGGTCTTCGCGAAGGGCCTGCGGGCCTTGCTGTATGCGCGCCGGATCACGATCGACCTGCTGATGGCCGTTGCCTGCGCCGGCGCCCTGGTGATCGGTGCCACCGGGGAAGCCGTGACCGTGATCCTGCTGTTCATGCTGGGCGAGGCGCTTGAGGCCTACAGCGCGGAACGGGCGCGCGATTCCCTGCGCAGCCTGCTGGCACTGCAGCCTCAGGAGGCCACGGTGCTGCGCGCGCATACGGACGGCCATGACCATGCGCACGAGCACG
>RFHQ01000192.1 GCA_003695765.1 Gammaproteobacteria bacterium | reverse complement strand
GCGAAAAAATCGACTTCCATGATGCGCCGTTCGACCTCCGGCAAGGTGTCGATCGCCGCGGAGCGCTGGCCGATCCCGGCATTGTTGACCAGGATGTCCAGCCGCTCGTGGCTCGCGAGCACCTGCGCGGCCGCTGCCTCGCGCTGCTCGGCGTCGGTCACGTCGAAGGGCAGCAGCTCCACCGCCCCCGGCCCGTCGGCTTCGCAGTCCGCCTGCACGCGGCGCAGTTCGGCTTCCCGGCGTGCCGACAGAATCAGCGTCGCGCCTTCGCGGTGGAATACCCGCGCCATGCCCTCGCCCACACCGGATGAAGCGCCGGTGATCCAGATCGTCTTGCCTTGCAGTCGCATCAGAACCTCGCGAATGACCATGCCAGGCCGGCGGCCAGCGCGCCGGCCACCGGGAGTGTAAGCAACCAGGCCAGCAGAATCTCACGCACGATCTGCCAGTTGGCCTGGCCGGTGACCGCGCCGAGACCGAACAGCGCACCACAGGATACATGCGTGGTCGACACCGGCAGGCCCAGGCGCGATGCGCCGATAACCAGTCCGGCCGTGACCAGGTTCGCGGTCAGTCCCTGCCCCGGGTTCATGCTGGTGATCCGGTGCGCCATCGTCTCGGCGACCCGGTGGGCCGCGAACCAGCCGCCGAGCGCGATCGCCGCGGCGATCGGCAGCAGCGACTCGGCAGGCGACAGCCAGCCGCCGACCAGCAGCAGCGCGGCGATCTTCGGCGTGTCGTTCAGGCCGCGGGCGAAGCTCACGGCACCGCCGGCGCAGAGGTGCGCCGCGTCGAGCAGACGGTTGGCCGGCAAGCCGATGAACTCGCCCACGTAACGCAGCCGGCAGTTGGCCTCGGAGTCGACCCGCAACCGGTACTCGGTGGTGAGCGCCGCGGCCTGCGCCGGCGCCAGGTGGCCGGGCACCGTGTGCAACACCTCGGGCCCGATGCAGACGCAGGTCTGCCGGTCGATACCGGCGCGCTCGCGCACACGGCGCAAAAAGGGATACAGCAGGGCAGTCAGCGACACGGCCAGCAGCGGGCTCAGCAGCAAGGGCAGGACGAAGCCCTGGCCGAGCGTCGCAAGCACCAGGTGGCTGTCCGGTGTGGCCAGGCCGGCGCCGATCAGCCCGCCGATCAGCGCGTGCGTGGTCGAGACCGGGAACCCGCTGCGGGTGGCCAGCAGCACCGTGGCCGCCGCGGCCAGCCCGACCGCCGCGGCAAAGGCCGGCGTGGCCGCGACCGCGGCCGGGACCAGGCCCTTGCCACTGAACGCGGCCAGCAACTTGCCGGCAAGGAACACCGCGCTGAGCGAGCCCAGTGCCGTTGTCAGCGTGGCCCAGGCCAGGGCCGGGCGGTAACCCAGCGTGCCACTGCCATGCAGGGTCGCGACGCCCTTGAAGTTGTCGTTCCCGCCGTTGGCGAAGCCGAGTAACAGCCCGGCCAGCACGATGCCCAGCAGCGTCACCGATCCCCTCCGCGTCCGTCAGATGAATGGTGGACCGTATCCGGCGCGACGCGTTCCCCACGCCATGGCCGCCAGGCGGTAGTTGGGACGAATGTTCCGGGCCAAACCGGGCGCGCTGGACGTCAGTCGCGCGCCACATCCAGCTGCCAGCGTTCGAACTCGCGCTCGAAGGCCAGCAGGCGCGTGTCGGCCAGGCGGTCGACGTAGAGCACGCCGTCCAAGTGGTCGAACTCGTGCTGGAACACGGTCGCGTGGAAGCCTTCGCACTCGAGATTGCGCTCGGCACCGTTCAGTTCCGTGTAGCGCACGCGGATATGCTGCGGCCGCTCGACATAGCCGCGCAGCCCGGGGACGGACAAGCAGCCCTCCCAGTATCCGGCGCGGCGTTCGTCCAGGATCTCGATCTCCGGATTGACGAAGACCGTCAACGGGAACGGCGCGAGCTCGCCATAGCGCGTCGGCCCGCCGGGAATGCGCACGATCGCCAGTCGCAGCGACTCGCCGACCTGCGGCGCGGCCAGCCCGATGCCTCCGTAATCGTCCAGCGTATCGAGCATGTCGTCGACCAGCCGCCGCGTCGCCTCGCTACGGATTTCATCGGGGCGCAGCGGCCTGGCCCGCTCGCGCAGCAGCGGGTGACCCATGCGCAGTACGCGACGAATCGCCATGTGACCAGCATACCCGAGCCGATGGCCGGCGGCGCAAGCCGGCTCGCGGCGGGCCAGGATCAGTCGCCGCCGACGCCGGTCTGCTCGACCGACCAGGCCCAGAGGCGCTCGCGCGGCTCGACGGCCTTGGCCAGCTCAGACGTCTCCTTGGGCTTGCCGTGTTCGAAATAGCCGCCCGTGACATTCTCCAGCGCCGGGTCGGTCGCCAGCATCACGTAGGTCCGCGCGCTGCGCTCGGGCGTGTTCAGCCCGAACAGCGAACCGATGCCGAAGACCAGCTTGGCGCCGACTTTGAACAGGCCGCGCATATTGCGGTAGATCGAGGTATTGACGAAGTAACCGGGCGAGATGGCGTTGACGGTCACGCCGGTCCCGGCGAGGCGCTCAGCCAGCTCGTACATGAAATACAGGTTGCAGAGCTTGGCCCGGTGATAGGCCTTGAACGCGGCCGAGTTCGACGGCTTCGCCGGGTCCGGCCAGAGCTTCTCGTTGTTCAGATCGTCGAAATCCAGCCCGTCGCCGGCCTTGTGCGCATCGGAGGAAATGATGATCACGCGGGACGGCGCGCTGGCGTTGAGCAAGCTCAGCAGCCGATTGGTCAGCAGGAAATGCCCGAGGTGACAGGTCGCCAGGTGCATCTCGAAACCATCGACGCTGACGCGGCGCACCGGATCGGTGATCCCGGCGTTGGCGATCAGCACGTCCAGGCGCGTGTAATTCGCCTCGACCCAGTCCGCCAGCGCCCGGACCTCGTCCAGCGACGACAGGTCGCAGTAACGGAACACCGCGTGGCCGGGACCGGCGGCATTGATCGCATCGCGGGTGCGCGTCCCGGCCTCGCCTTCCCAATCGACGATGATCAGTTCGGCGCCGCGCCGGCCCAGTTCCAGCGCGGTCTCGCGGCCCATCCCGCGCGCCCCGCCGGTGATCAGCACCACCTTGCCCTGCATCTCGGCCGTCATCATCGAGCTCCATCAGCTGCGCGGCCGGGATCATAGCCAAGTCCGGGCCGCCCGCGGCCCGGGCCCGGGCCGGCGCCCGAGCGGCGGTCGGCCGTCGAACCGGCCCAAAGGGCTTGATCCACCCCCTGCGGCCCCCATATAGGTGGCAGCAAGTCAGAAAACCTATTGGTTTACATGGAAAAACAGGCATTTGCACAGATTCCGCCGGAGGCCGCCTGGCTGGCCTATCAGCAGCTGTGGCGGCTGAATCTCGAGTCCCACAAGCCGGACGTGGCCGAATGGCTGCACAGCGAGGAGGCCCTGCCGGCGCTGCGCGAGTTGCTGGTCGTCGTGCCCTGCGCCGGCAGCGTGCACTGAGTCACCCCCCTTTCGATGCGTGCGCCGCGGCGCTGACCGCGGACCGATCACGCCCAGCGCTTGCGCCCGGCACGCCCTTAGGCGCTCTGCGATAATTTGCTGATCCTGCCCGGCCCCGGCATGTCCTGCGGCTGCGATGTCCCGGGGCCCGGCCGCCTGCATCCGGCGGCCAGCAGCCAGCGAACCGTCTGCCAGTCCCTGCGAAACGGATACTCACGCCTTGTCCCTGCTCGCCAACAAACTGCTGCTCACGCTGCTGTTCACCGGCGTGCTGATGGGCGCAATCGACATCGCGATCATCGGCCCCGCCCTGCCGGCGATCCAGGCCGAGTTCGGCATGAACAGCCGCGAGCTGGCCGTGCTGTTCAATGCCTACGTGTTCTGCCAGATGATCGGCACGCAATTGCTGGCCAAGCTCGCCGACCGGCGCGGTGTGCGCTTTGCCTACGTGCTCGCCATTGGCCTGTTCGCCTGCGGCTCGCTGCTTTTGGTGATCGCGCCCGAGCCGGCTGTGCTGTATACCGGGCGTGCGATCCAGGGCTTCGGGGCCGGCGGCATCTTCCCGGTCGCAAGCACGGTGATCGCCACGCGCCTGAGCCTCGAAGACCGCGGTCCGGCGCTGGGCCTGCTTGGCACCGTCTGGGGCCTGGCCTTCCTCGTCGGGCCGGTGCTCGGCGGCCTGCTGCTGCGCTATTCCTGGCACTGGCTGTTCCTGATCAACCTGCCGATCGCCGTGTTGCTGATCACCGGCGCCTGGCGCCTGTTGCCGTCGGTGCCGGCCGCCAGTCCCCGGCCCTTCGACCGCACCGGCGCGCTGACCATGACGCTGGCCGTACTGGCGCTGGTCATCGCCGTCAATAATCTAGACACGGCGGCCATCGGTACCAGCCTGTTCAGTCCCTGGGTGGCCCCGTTCCTGGCGGCCGCGCTATTGCTCGGCCTGGCGTTCTGGCAGATCGAGCAACGCGCAATCGACCCGATCATCCAGCCGCGGCTGTTGCGTACCCGCCAGATCCTGACGGCCTGCCTGGTCGCCGGCGGCATCGGCACGATGCAGACGGCCGGTGTCTTCTATCCGGCGATGGCCGTCGCGGCGATCGGCGTCAGCGAGTCCAATGCCGCGTTCATGCTGCTGCCGGGCGTACTGCTGTCGACGCTGATGTCGCCGATCGTCGGCCGCCTGATCAATATCGCCGGCACCCGCGCCATCGTGCTCGTCAGCCTCGTACTGGCGGCGATCAGTCTGAACATCTTTGGCCGCGCCGAACTGACGATCGAACTTTTCATCGTTGCCAACCTGATCAGTGGCCTCGGCATGGCCGGCCTGGTCGGTGCGCCGCTGCGCTGGACCGTGCTGAACGAAACCAGCCCGGCGGACCGCACGGCGGCGCAGGCCCTGCTGAGCAATGTGACCTCGGTGGGCCGGCTGGTCGGCGCGGCAACGGTCGGCGCCGTCGCGATGTCGCAGGGCGGCGGCGTCCCGGGTTATCAGGCTGCATTCCTCGTCATGGCCGGGCTGGCCATGCTGCTCTTCCTGCTGTCGCTGACTCTGAAATCGCGGGCTGCGGAATGGGCGGTCGCGGATGCGTCGCGTGGCGGATCCGCGGGTCAGGCCGACTCGACGCAGCGGGCGACGTAACGGCCGCGCGCATCGCGCTCCACGACGGCGAAGACACAGTCCGGGTCGTGCTCGAAGAACAGCCGCAGGTCCTCGGCGATCACATGCTCCAGGATCCGGCGCTTTTCTTCGACTAACAGTTCCGGGTTGCGGTCGTAACCCATGGTCACGGGCAGGTGCACCCACGGCGCGCCGGGCATCAGGTCCGAGCAGAACAGCACTCGGCCACCGATCTCGGCCAGCATCAGCCCCGGCGTATGCCCGTCACTGAAATGGAAACGCACAGCATCGCCGAGCAGCGGGTGGCGTTCGCTATCGACCAGTTCCAACCGGCCGCTGGCCTCGAGCAGGCCCGGCAGTTCCGGGATGAACGATGCCCGATCACGCGGGTGCGGATTACAGGCCCGCTCCCAGGCCTTGCGGCCAACGACAAAGCGGGCCTGCGGAAACAAAAGCTCCGGCTCGCCGCCCTCGGCCCAGGCGCTGAGCAGGCCGCCGGCATGATCGAAATGCAGGTGGCTGAGCACGACGATGTCGATGGCCTGGTGCGGATGGCCGGCCGCTGCGAGCGAGTCCAGCAGGACGTGCCGGCTCTCGAGCACGCCGTAACGCTCGCGCAGTTTCGGTTCGAAGAACGCGCCGATGCCGGTCTCGAACAACACCGTCTGCCCGCCGATGTCCGGCACGAGCAGGCCGCGCGTGGCCAGTTCCACGCGGTTCAGCTCGTCGGGTGTGAACCAGCGCGACCACAAGGCGCGCGGGACGTTGCCGAACATCGCGCCACCGTCCAGGCGCTGGCGGTTGCCCTCGATGGAGATGAAGTCCATGCGCCAAAACTAGCCGATCGGCGCCCGGCGCGCGAGAGCCTGTTGCGACCGCGCAAAAAAAGCCCCGGGCCTGCCGGGGCTCGCGGGGGTGACCGGCCGTCCCTGGCCAGCCGGGGCACGCAGGTCAATATCCGCGCTCGTAGTAGCTGAAGCCGAGGCCGTCGAGCCAGACGCTGATCGCCAGGTCGCCGTCGTAATAACGCGGGTAGTAGGCCGGCACACCGAGCAGTCCGAACCAGGGTCCGTAATACGGC
>RFHQ01000035.1 GCA_003695765.1 Gammaproteobacteria bacterium | reverse complement strand
TCATGGCAGCACCTGCTTGAACGGACGGACGTCGACCTGTTCGTAGACACCGGCCGCCACGTAGGGATCGTCGTCGGCCCAGGCGCGCGCATCGTCCAGACTGTCGAATTCGGCGACAACGAGACTGCCGGTGAAGCCGGCCGGCCCCGGGTCGTTGGCGTCGATGGCCGGGTGCGGGCCGGCGAGCACGAGCCGGCCTTCGTCGCGCAGCCGGTGGAGCCGCGCCAGGTGCTGTTCCCGGGCGCTGGCGCGCAACGGCGCGCTGTTCGGTACATCGCGGGACAGGATCGCGTACAGCATGGGTGGTTCCTCCGCGGCAGAGCCGTGCGTTGCAACATTTCGCCTGCGCATCGCACGGGTGACAACACGCCACGATCATACTCAATGCGCGGCCGTTCGGCGGCGCTGGTCGGGGAGCGGCTAGAATGGACCGGATATGACCGTCCTGCTTTCAGCGCATCCAGGGAATCCGCAACGGCGCGTGATCCGCCAGGCCGTCGGCGTGTTGCGGGCGGGCGGCTTGATCATTTATCCGACTGATTCCTGTTATGCCTTCGGCTGTGCCCTGGACGCCGCCGATGCACCGAGGCGAATCAGCCGGATCCGCAAGGTCGACAAGTCGCACAACTTCACCCTGATCTGTCGTGATCTGGCCGAGGTGTCCGCCTACGCGCGCTTGCCGAATTGGGCGTATCGGCTGGTCCGGGCGCATACGCCGGGACCCTATACCTTCATCATGCCGGCGACCCGCGACGTGCCGCGGCGCTTGCAGAATCCGAAGCGCAAAACGGTCGGCATCCGCATTCCGGACCATGCCGTACCGATGGCTCTGCTGGACGATCTCGGGCAGGCCATGCTCAGTTCCACGCTATTGTTGCCTGACGATGATCATCCCTTGAACGATGGCAGGGAGATTCTCGACCGCCTGCAGGGCCGCGTGGACCTCATCATCGACAGCGGCAGTTGCGGGCTGGAGCCGACCACGGTCGTCGACCTGACCGGTGATTACCCGGTCGTCCTGCGAGTCGGCAAGGGTGATCCGGCGGCGTTCCAGTAGGCCGCCCGGTATACTGCGGCGATGCCAGAATTTGATCTTGCCGTTGCTTTCCGCGGCGTCGCTGCCGGTGCGATTCCGGTGCTGTTTGCCATCACGCTGCACGAAGTGGCGCATGGCTGGGCCGCTCGTGCCCTCGGTGACCGGACGGCGGAAATGCTTGGCCGGCTGTCTCTGAATCCGCTGCGGCACGTCGATCCGGTCGGCACGGTGCTGGTCCCGTTGCTGGTCTACGTGCTGTCCGGCTTTTCTTTCCTGTTCGGCTGGGCGCGGCCGGTACCGGTCAACCCGCGCAGCCTGCGCTGGCCTAAGCAGGGCATGGTGCTGGTCGCCGCGGCCGGACCGGCGGCCAATCTCGCGATGGGCGCCTGCTGGGCGGCGATCGCCATCTGGTCGCAGCGCCTGCTGCCGGAGAGCAGCGGCCTCGCGCAGTTCCTGTTCAGTGCCGGTCAAATAGGCGTGTTATTCAACGCGATACTGGCGGTATTTAATCTGATTCCGCTACCGCCGCTCGACGGTGGCCGCGTGCTGCGCGGGCTGGTTCCGGAGGCCATCGGCTATTACCTCGATCGAATCGAGCCGTTCGGCCTTATAATCATCCTGTTGTTGTTGTGGGTGGGGCCGGTCTGGCCGCTGCTGGCGCCCGTGATCCGCTCCGCGCAGCTGCTGATGTTCGCGCTGGCCGGCGCTGGGGGAAGCTGATGAGCGAGAAGACTGGCAACGAGCGTGCCCGGTTGCACATCGTTCAGCCGCCCGATAAGGAGCCTCTCCTGCCCGAAGCCGCTGCCGGCGGTAAACCGACGCAGGGCGAGATGCCGTTTGCCGTGGTCGCAGGCGAGCCGGTCACTCAGCTCCCGCAGGATCTCTACATCCCGCCGCACGCGCTGCGGGTCTTCCTGGAAGCCTTCGAAGGGCCGCTGGACCTGCTGCTGTACCTGATCCGCCGGCAGAATCTCGACATTCTCGATATCCCGATCGCCGATATCACGCGCCAGTACGTCGACTACATCGGGATGATGAAGGAGCTCGAACTCGAGCTGGCCGGTGAGTACCTGCTGATGGCGGCAATGCTGGCGGAGATCAAATCACGCATGCTGTTGCCGCGACCGGTGGAGGCGGAGGAGGACGAGGAAGACCCGCGTGCGGAACTGGTGCGCCGGCTGCTCGAATACGAACGCTACAAGCTGGCCGCTGAGAACATCGATGGACTCGATCGCCTCGATCGTGACGTCCATCAGGCTGGTGCCGAAGTCACGGATCGCCAAACCATTCGCAAGCTGCCGGAACTGACGCTGAAGGAATTGCTGGTGGCCTTCAAGGATGTGCTCCAGCGGGCCGAGAATTTCGCGCATCTGCACGTGCGGCGCGAGCCCCTGTCGGTGCGGCAGCGGATGTCGGAAGTGCTGGGATGCCTGCGCGAGGGCGGTTTCGTTGGTTTCGGCGAACTGTTCGATCCGGCCGAAGGGCGGATGGGTGTGGTCGTGACCTTTGTCGCCTTGCTGGAACTGCTGCGCGAGGGCCTGCTGGAACTCGTGCAGACAGAACCATATTCACCGATACACGTTCGGGCGGCGGCAGCGGCACACGCCGAGGCGCAGGGCGGGGACGCTGCCGGCAGCAGTGACTAGCGGGGAGAGTATGGACAACACGGAACTCAAGCACATCGTCGAAGCGGCCCTGCTCGCAGCCGGCCGGCCCTTGTCTCTGGACGAATTGCGCAGCCTTTTCGGCGCCGATAGTGAGGCGCCGCCCCGCCAGGAACTGCGCGCCGCGATCATGGCTCTGCAATCGGACTATGCCGGGCGAGGGATCGCGGTGAAAGAAGTCGCGAGCGGCTTCCGCGTGCAGATCGAGCCGTCGATGTCGCGCTGGCTGATGAAACTCTGGGAAGAACGTCCGCCGCGGTATTCGCGCGCCTTGATGGAGACTCTGGCGATCATTGCCTACCGCCAGCCGGTCACGCGCGGTGAAATCGAAGAGATCCGCGGCGTCAGCGTGTCCAGCAATATCGTCCGGACCTTGCTCGAGCGGGGCTGGATCCGAGTGGTCGGCCATCGTGACGTCCCGGGCAAGCCGGAGATGTTCGGGACCACGCGGGATTTTCTGGATTATTTCGGCCTGAAAAAACTCGACGATTTGCCGCCGCTGGCAGAGCTCAAGGAACTGGCCTCGCTGAACCCGCAGCTCGAGCTGCCCGACGTGGCGACGGCGGCGGCGGAACTGGCGGGCGAAGCCCATGCGCTGGCCGGCGAAGACACCACCGACGTGGCCTCGCTGGACGAGGCCCTGGCCGTTGCCGGCGAACCGCCGGCGGCCGGCGGCCGGGCCGCCGACGTGGCCGAAGGCGGGCAGGCGCCGCCAGTGGACAACGTGGTGCCGTTGAAAGGGCGCTGAGGTCCGCCGGGCGTGGCAGAGCGCCTGCAGAAGTGGCTGGCCGCCCGAGGCGTGGCGTCGCGTCGCCAGGTCGAACAGTGGATCAGCGCCGGGCGCATCACGATCGACGGCCGGCCGGCCGTGCTGGGAACGACGGTCAGCGGCGGTGAACGGATTCGGCTCGATGGCCGGCCGCTGCGCCTGAGGCGCAGGGAGGACGCGCAAGGCCGTGTCCTGCTGTACCACAAACCGGCCGGCGAGATCTGCACGCGGCGGGATCCGCAGGGGCGGCCGACAGTGTTCGAGCGGTTGCCGAAGCTCCGTGGCGCGCGCTGGATCAGCGTCGGCCGGCTCGATGTGCAGACCAGCGGCCTGCTGCTGTTTACGACCGACGGTGAACTGGCCAACCGCCTGATGCACCCGGCCGCCGGTCTGGCGAGGGAATACGCCGTCCGTGTGCAGGGCGGACTGGATGACGCGGCTCTCGCCCGCTTGCGCGCCGGCGTCGAACTGGAAGACGGTCCGGCGCGTTGCCTGCAGGTCGAATTCACCGGCGGCGACGGTGGCAATCGCTGGTATCGGATCGTCCTGGCAGAGGGTCGGAACCGGGTCGTGCGGCGCCTGATCGAACGGCTCGGTGGCCGTGTCAGCCGCCTGATCCGCGTGCGTTACGGGCCGGTGCGCCTGCCCCGCGATTTGCCGCGGGGCGAATTTCGCGAACTGGCGCCCGCCGAGCGCGAGCGACTCTACGAAGCCGCTGGGCTGCGGGAGATGAAGTTGAGCCGGAGCCGGCGCTACCCGGCCCGGCGGCGGCGCAGCGGCCGCTGAAGCTCAGGCCTGAGCGTCGAGGCTGGCGCCGGTCAGGCCGCGGCTGTCCGGGCCCAGCAGGTAGAGGTAGGCCGGCATGATGTCTTCCGGGGCCGGCAAGCTGTTCGGATCCTCGGCCGGATAGGCGGCCGCGCGCATTGCGGTCCGGGTAGCGCCGGGATTGATGCAGTTGACGCGGATGCGGCCGGCCGTCGCGGTCTCATCGGCGAGCACCTGCGCGAGCCCCTCGATGCCGAATTTCGACACCGCGTAGGCGCCCCAGTAGGCGCGTCCGCGGCGCCCGACGCCGCTGCTGGTGAACACCACGGAGGCGTCGCCGGAGGCGTTCAGCAAGGGCATCAGCAGCTGCGTCAGGACGAACGGCACCGTCAGGTTCACGTGCATGACTTCGGTCCAGGTGCCGATCTCGTACTGCTCAATCGGCGTCCGGTCGCCGAGGATGCCGGCGTTGTGCAGCAGCCCGTCGAGACGGCCGTATTCGTCGGCGATGCTGTCGCGCAACTGGAAATAATCCGGCCCCTGTGCCTTGAGCAGGTTCAGTGGCGCGATGGCCGGACGTTGCCCGCCGGAGGCGAGGATTTCGTCATAGACGGCCTCCAGCTTGCTGATGGTGCGGCCGTGCAGGATCACGCGGGCACCGTACGCCGCGCAGGCGAGGGCTGCAGCCCGCCCGATGCCGCTGCCGGCACCGGTGATCAGGATCACCCGATCGGCCAGCAGCTCGGGCCGGGGCCGGTAGCTGCCTGGGTCGAAGTCGCTGCTCACCGCTCGCGCCCGTCCCTCGCAATCCGCCATGCCGCTTGCGGCGGCTGGTTCGGAACGGTCTCAGTAGGCCGCGTTCCGGTCGCTGTCTTCGTCATCGTCCTGGTTCTCCAGCTTGGGTAACTCCGGCCCGTTGGCGGCTGCCCTGACCGCGGTGTCGACCGTCGTCGTTTGCGGAATGTCTTTCTTCGCGTGGATTCCGAGTTCGGTAAACTTGCGCGCGCCCGGCAGCACCATCCGCTCCAGAGAGCCGATCGCCTTGTTGTAAGCGTCTACGCCGTTGCCGAGCTGTTTGCCCAGCTTGACCATGTGTTCGGTGAAGGTACCGAGCCGGGTGTACAGTTCGACCGCTAGTCGCCGGATTTCCTCGGCGTTGTCGGCCAGGGCCAGCTGGCGCCAGCCGTAGGCAACGGCTTTCAACAGCGCCATCAGGCTGGTCGGCGTGGCGAGAATGACCTTCTGCTGCATGGCCTGGTCCAGCAGGGCCGGGTCTTCGTTCAGCGCCGCGGTCAGGAACTGGTCGCCCGGTATGAACAGGATGACGAATTCCGGGCTGCGCTCGAATTGCGCCCAGTAGGCTTTCGACGACAATTCGCGGACACGATGAGCGACATTGCGTGCATGGCGTTGCAGCGCGCTCGCGCGGGCTTCGTCGTCGGGCGCTTCCACCGCTTCCAGGTAGGCGTCCAGCGGTGTCTTCACGTCGACCACGATCTCGCCCCGGTCCGGCAGATGCACGACCATGTCCGGCCGCAGCGCGCCGTCCCGGCCTCGGGTGTGAGCCTGTTCGGTGAAGTCGCAGTGCTGAACCATGCCGGCCAGTTCGACCAGCCGCCGGAGCGTGATCTCGCCCCACTGGCCGCGGACTTCCGGCCTGCGCAGCGCCTTGACCAGGCGCTGGGTCTCGGCCCGCAGGCTCTGCTGGTTCTGCGCCATGTTCTCGAGCTGCGCGCGGATGCTGCCGAAGGCCACGTGCCGTTCCTTCTCGATCGCGCTGATCTGCTCATGCGTCTTCTCCAGCGCCTGCTGAATCGGCTTGATCAGCTGCGCGACCGCCTGTTCCCGCTCGCTGAGACTGGCGGCGGCCTGTTGCTGCTGCTTGCCGAGATTCTCCCGCGCCAGCCGCAGGAAACTCTCGCTGTGGCGCGACAGCGATTCGTGCGCGAGCTTGCTGAACTTGTCGGCCAGCCGCTCTTCGGCCCTGGCCAGCGCGGCCTCGCGCTCCGCCGCGAGCGCGGCCTCGGTCTTGAGCTGGGCCTCGAGCGCCGCGGCCTGTTCGGTCAGCGCCCGCAGCTGCCGTTTCAGGCGCCTCCCGGCCAGCAGCCAGCAGAGCGCCAGTCCGAGCAGCAGGCCGGCGCCGAACACAGCGCCCAGCACCAAGATGCCGCCGCCTGGTGCAATCTGATTCAGCCACTGGGTGAATTCGGACATCGGTAGCACCTGATCCCCGCGACCGGGCTCAACGTCCGGTCCGCCCCGAGAATACCAGCGTCATTATCTCCTCCGGGTGGCTCAACAGGTGATCCGCCCCCCAGCGGGCCGGGTCTTCCCCCGCCTCAAGGTAACCCCAGGCGACCGCCGCCGTGCGCATGCCGGCGGCGCGGCCGGCCCGGATGTCGCGCGGGGCGTCGCCGAGGTAGACCGCACCGGACGGCGGAATGCCGAGGGACGCCGCCGCATGCAGCAAGGGATCCGGATGCGGCTTGCGGCGGGCGAGGCTGTCACCGCTGACGACACAGGCGCAGCGCGCGGCCAGGTTCAGCGAGCGCAGCAGCGGCTCGGTCAGTGCGGCCGGTTTGTTGGTGACGATGCCCCAGGGCAGGCCGCGTGCTTCCAGCGCGGCGAGCACCTCGGCCAGGCCGGGAAACAGCCGCGTGCCGCGGTCGAGGCCGCGTGCGTAGATCTCGAGATAGCGGTTGCGCAGCGCTTCCAGCTGGGCCTCGCCGAGCTCCGGGAAGCCGAGGCGCAGCAGACCCAGCGCGCCGTTGGAAACCTGCATGCGCGCGCGCTCGAACGGCACCGGCTCACGCCCGCGTTCGAGCAGCAGCGTATTCAGTGCGGCCACCATGTCCGGTGCGGTGTCCAGCAAGGTGCCGTCGAGGTCGAACAGCACGGCCTCGAGGGCGGCGCTCACGGGCTGGCCGGCCGGCGGAAATGCGCGAGGTAGTTGACGGCCACGTCCTGCTCGTCGAGCCGGAAGTCCCGCCGCAAGGGGTCGTAGACGATCCCGCACAACGCCTGCAGCACGAGTCCGGCGTCGCCGGCCCAGTCGTCCAGCTCGGACGGCCGGATGAAGCGCGCGTATTCGTGAGTGCCGGGCGGCAGCAGGCGCAGCAGATACTCCGCGCCGACGATGGCCAGCGCGAAGGATTTCAGGTTGCGGTTCAGCGTCGACAGCAGGACGCTGCCGCCGGGGCGGACCAGCCGGGCGAGGTCCGCGACCAGCGTCGCCGGCTCGGGGACGTGTTCCAGGACCTCCATGCAGCAGACCAGATCCCAGGCGGCTTCCTGCTCGGCCGCCAGCTCGGCCGCCGAGGCCAGCCGGTAATCGAGCCCATCGAGGCCGGCCTCGCCGGCGTGCAGGCGCGCGACCGTCAGCGCCTCGTCGGTCAGGTCGATGCCGAGCACCCGGGCGGCGCCGCGCTGCGCGAGACCTTCCGCCAGCAGGCCGCCGCCGCAGCCGCAATCGAGGCAGCGTTGTCCGGCGATGCCCGCCTGCTGCTCGATCCAGTCGAGTCGCAGGGGGTTGAGCTGGTGCAGCGCCCGCATCTCGCCCTGCGGATCCCACCAGCGGCTGGCCAGCGCGGCGAACTTGTCCAGTTCCGCCGGATCGGCATTGGCTCGCGGCGCCGCCGACTCAGTCATCGGCCGCCCCGATCCGCCGTCCCCAGGCAGCGGCGCGCGCGCGGATGGCGGCGCCGTCGCAAAGCAGCGGGACCCCGTCCTCCAGCAATGCCCGGCCCGCGACCCAGGCGTCGCTGAGTTGCTCGCGGCCGGCCGCGTAGACGAGTTGCGAGACGGCGTGATAGACCGGCGTGGTCGCCGGGTGGTCGAGATCCACGCAGATCATGTCCGCCGCCTTGCCCGGCGCCAGCGACCCGATCTCATCGGCCAGGCCCAGCGCCCGCGCGCCGCCGAGGGTCGCCATTTCCAGAACGCTGAACGCGCTGACCGCCGCGGCGTCGCCGGCAACCGCCTTGCCCAGCAGCGCGGCGCTGCGCATCTCGCCGAACAGGTCCAGGTCGTTGTTGCTGGCCGCGCCGTCGGTGCCCAGCGCCAGGTTGACGCCGGCCGCGGCCAGCCGTGCGACCGGGCAGAAGCCGCTGGCGAGCTTGAGGTTCGACTCGGGGCAGTGGACGACGCTGGCGCCGCGCTCAGCCAGCAACTCGATTTCCGCGTCGAGCAGCTGGGTCATGTGCACCGCGATCAGCTGCCCGTTGACCAGCCCCAGTGCGTCCAGGCGGGCCAGCGGGCGCGGCCCTCCGTCCGCGGTCGCCGCGACGACTTCGGCGGCCGTTTCGTGCAGGTGCATGTGCACGGGCACGTCGAGTTCGTCGGCCAGCACCCGCAGGTGCTGCAAGGAAGCATCGCTGACCGTGTAGGGCGCGTGCGGCGCGAACGCGGTCCGGATCAGCGGATGGCCCCGGAACTGGTCGTGCACCGCGAGGCCCTTTTCGAAGTATTCCTCGACCTTGCTCGCCCAGGCCGTGGGCTGCTCGATCAGGATCATGCCGACGGTCGCGCGCAGGCCATGGTCGGCCGCCACCTGGGCCGTGACCTCCGGGAAGAAGTACATGTCGTTGAAGCAGGTGGTGCCGCTACCGAGCATTTCCAGCAGCGCGAGGGCGACCCCGTCGCGAACGAAATCGGCACTCGCCCAGCGGGCCTCCGCGGGCCAGATGTGCTGCTGCAGCCATTGTTCCAGCGGCAGGTCGTCCGCGAGGCCGCGGAACAGGCTCATCGCCGCGTGGGTGTGGGCGTTGACCAGACCGGGAAGCAGCACGTGACGGGGCCGTTCGACGCAGCGCGCCGCCCGATAGCGGGCGCGCGCGTCGGCCGCCGGCAGCAGCGCCAGGATGCGGCCGCCGCTGACCGCGATCGCGTAATCCTCGAGTATCCGGCCGGCCGGCTCCACCGGGACAACCCAGCGCGCCGTCACCAGCAAATCGACCTGTTCCATCAGTCCGGTATGCGCAGTCCGAGCCGCGCCGATAATGCCTGATCCCCGGCCCCGATGATAGCCGCGGGACTGTGGCCGGGCAGGGCCTTGTGCTATGATTCCCAGCTGTTTTTTGTCCCTTGTCGAGTCGCAAGAACAACCGATCCGGGTCGTCGACGGGCCGCCTGCAGGGCCGGCCGTGGCGGCCTGAGTCGAGCACCCTGATCCCCCGGACCGCATCCACCGATGGCTGAAGTGGCGCAGGAAGTATTGCCTGTCAATCTCGAAGACGAGATGCGACAGTCCTACCTGGATTACGCGATGAGCGTAATCGTCGGCCGCGCCCTGCCCGACGTCCGCGACGGGCTGAAGCCGGTGCATCGTCGCGTGCTCTACGCGATGCGCGAACTCGGCAACGAGTACAACAAGCCGTACAAGAAATCCGCGCGGGTCGTCGGCGACGTGATCGGCAAGTATCACCCGCACGGCGACACCGCGGTCTACGACACGATCGTGCGGCTGGCTCAGCCCTTCTCGATGCGTTACCTGCTGATCGACGGCCAGGGCAACTTCGGCTCGGTCGACGGCGATGCACCGGCAGCCATGCGCTACACCGAGGTGCGCATGACGCGCCTGGCCGGCGAGCTGCTGGCCGACATCGACAAGGAAACGGTCGATTTCGTGCCGAACTACGACGGCTCGGAGATGGAGCCGTCGGTGCTGCCGACACGGGTGCCGAACCTGCTGATCAACGGCTCGGCGGGCATCGCCGTCGGCATGGCGACGAACATCCCGCCGCACAACCTGCGCGAGGTCATCGATGCCACGCTGGCGCTGATCGACGATCCGGACATCTCGATCCCGGACCTGATGCACCGGCTGCCCGGGCCGGACTTTCCGACCGCCGGGCTGATCAACGGCGTGCAGGGCGTCTACGCGGCCTACATGACCGGCCGCGGGCGCATCCACCTGCGCGGTCGCACCCATGTGGAGGAGATCGAGGGCCGCGGGCGCGAGGCCATCGTGGTCACGGAGATCCCCTACCAGGTGAACAAGGCGCGGCTGATCGAGAAGATCGCCGAGCTGGTGCGCGACAAGCGGCTGGGTGGAATCAGCGAACTGCGAGACGAGTCCGACAAGGACGGCATGCGCATCGTCATCGAACTGCGCCGGGGCGAGCTGCCGGACGTCGTGCTGAACAACCTCTACAAGCACACGCCGCTGGAGAGCGTGTTCGGCATCAACATGGTCGCGCTGCGCAACGGCCAGCCGCGGCTGATGAACCTCAAGGAACTGCTGGAGGCCTTCGTTCAGCACCGTCGCGAGGTGGTGACCCGCCGCACGATCTTCGAACTGCGCAAGGCACGGGAGCGCGCCCACATCCTGGAAGGGCTGGCCGTCGCGCTGGCCAATATCGATCCGGTGATCGCGCTGATCAAGGCTTCCCCGTCGCCGGCACAGGCCCGCGAGGCCCTGGTGGCCCGTCCCTGGGCGCCCGGGGCGGTCACGGCGATGCTCGAGCGCGCCGGCGAACTGCGCACGCGGCCGGACGATCTCGAGGGCGACTACGGGGCCGGCGAGCAGGGCTATCGCCTGTCGCCGGCGCAGGCGCAGGCGATCCTGGATCTTCGCCTGCATCGGCTGACGGGGTTGGAACAAGAAAAAATAGTCAATGAATACAAGGAAATACTGGATAAAATTCAGAATTTCATTGACATACTCGAGCAGCCGGAGCGGCTGCTCGACGTGATCCGCGAAGAGCTGCTCGAGATCCGCGAACGCTACGGCGACGACCGGCGCACGGAGATCGTCGAGACCCACGACCAGCTGACCATCGAGGACCTGATCCCGGAAGAAGATCTCGTGGTCACGATGTCCCATGGCGGCTACGTCAAGTCCCAGGGGCTGGACGTGTACCAGCCGCAGCGGCGGGGCGGCCGCGGGCGGGCCGCCGCCAAGGTCAAGGACGAAGACTTCATCGACAAGCTGTTCGTCGCCAACAGCCACGATACGCTGCTGTGCTTCAGCAGCCTCGGCAAGGTCTACTGGCTGAAGGTCTACCAGGTGCCCCGCGGCACCCGGGGCTCGCGCGGGCGGCCGATCGTCAACCTGCTGCCGCTGGAGGCCGACGAGCGGATCAACGCGGTGCTGCCGGTGCGCGAGTTCGAACCGGACAACTATGTGTTCATGGCGACCAGCCGCGGCACGGTCAAGAAGACCAGCCTGCAGGCATTTTCGCGCCCGCGCAGCAGCGGGATCCGCGCCGTCGAACTGCGGGACGGCGACCAGCTCGTCGACGTGGCGATCACCGACGGTGAGCGCGACATCATCCTGTTCGCCAGTTCCGGCAAGGCCATGCGCTTCCGCGAGTCGGACGTCCGGCCGATGGGGCGCAGTGCCGCCGGCGTGCGCGGCATCCGGCTGGCGCCCGGCCACGAGGTCATCGCGCTGGAGATCGTCGGTGAGGGCGACATCCTGACCGCGACCGAGAACGGTTACGGCAAGCGCACGCCGGTGCGCGAGTTCCCGGTCCATCACCGCGGCGGACAGGGAGTGATCGCGATCCAGACCACCGAGCGGAACGGCCGCCTGATCGGCGCGGTGCAGGTGCAGGAAGACGACGAGGTCATGCTGATCAGCTCCTCGGGCACCCTGGTTCGCACCAGCGTCGCCGAGATCTCGGTGCAGGGGCGCAATACGCAGGGCGTGCGCCTGATCCGTCTCGATCCCGGTGACCGGCTCGTCGGACTGGACCGGATCATCTCCCTCGACGGGGAAGCCGGCGACTGATACTTGTGGCAATTGGCATTGGCCCACGGGGCCTGGAAGCAGGGGACATGGCGAGAGTATTCAATTTCAGTGCGGGTCCGGCGGCGCTGCCGCTGGAGGTCCTGGAGCAGGCCAAGGCGGATATCCCTGACTGGGCCGGCACCGGGATGTCGGTGATGGAGCTGAGCCACCGCTCGAAGGAGTTCATCGCGGTTGCCGAGCAGGCCGAGGCGGATCTGCGGGAACTGCTCGAGGTGCCGGACGACTATGCCGTGCTGTTTCAGCAGGGCGGCGCGACGCAGCAGTTCGCCCTGCTGCCGATGAACCTGGCGGCGCCCGGGCAGAGCGTCGACCAGCTCGTGACCGGTGCCTGG
This sequence comes from Gammaproteobacteria bacterium, assembly GCA_003695765.1. Lineage (GTDB taxonomy): Bacteria > Pseudomonadota > Gammaproteobacteria > Steroidobacterales > J054. The sequence continues at coordinate 7,473 of RFHQ01000035.1, read as the reverse complement.
TCGAAGAAGGCCGCGAAACAGGCGGCCGCGGTGCGCCCGGTCAATATCGTCGCCAGCGGCGAGGCGAGTCATTTCACCGATGTGCCGCCGCGCGAGAGCTGGCAACTCGATGGGCGCTCGGCCTACTTTCATTACTGCCCGAATGAGACCATCCATGGCCTGGAGATCCACGAACCGCCGGAGGTCGACGGTGCCACGCTGGTGGCGGATATGTCCTCGACCATCCTGTCGCGGCCGATCGATGTCAGCCGTTTCGGCGTGATCTATGCCGGTGCGCAGAAGAACATCGGCCCGGCAGGCATCGGCATCATGATCATCCGCCGGGACCTGCTGGCCAGCAGCCAGGCCGATCTGCCGGACATCCTGCGCTATGCGGCACATGCCGATGCGGGATCGATGCTGAACACGCCGCCGACCTTCGCCTGGTACATGGCCGGCCTGGTATTCGCCTGGCTGAAACGCCAAGGTGGCCTGGCGGCAATGGCCCAGATCAATCGGCGCAAGGCGGAATCGCTGTATGCCGCCATCGATGCCTCGGATTTCTACAGCAACCCGGTCAACCCGGCCTGGCGTTCATGGATGAACGTGCCGTTCACGCTGGCGCGCCCCGAACTCGACGGCGAGTTTCTCGCCGAAGCCACGGCGGCCGGCCTGACCAACCTCAAGGGGCATCGCTCGGTCGGCGGCATGCGCGCCAGCATCTACAACGCGGTGCCGGAGGCCGCGGTCACGGCGCTGATCGACTTCATGCGCGACTTCGAACGCCGGCACGGCTGACAGGCACAGGGGAACAACGAGATGTACAAGATCCTGACGCTGAACAACATCGCAGTCGCGGGCCTGCGCCGCCTGCCGCGCGAACGCTACGAGGTGGCCTCGGAAATCGGCCACCCGGACGCGATTATCCTGCGCTCCTACAACATGCACGAGATGGACATCCCGGAGACGGTGCAGGCGATCGCGCGCGCCGGCGCCGGGGTGAACAACATCCCGGTCGAGCAGATGTCGAAGCGGGGCGTGCCGGTCTTCAATGCCCCGGGGGCCAATGCCAACGCCGTCAAGGAGCTGGTGATCGCCGGCATGCTGCTGGCCGCGCGCAACCTCTGCCCGGCCTGGCAGTACCTGCGCTCACTGGACGCCGAAGGCGAGGCGCTGAACAAGGCCGTAGAAGCCGGCAAGAAACAGTTCGTCGGCTTCGAACTGCCGAGCCGGACGCTCGGCGTCGTCGGCCTGGGTGCGATCGGCGTGCAGGTGGCGAATACCGCGCTGGCGCTGGGCATGCGGGTGGTGGGCTACGATCCGCAGATCACGGTGGAGCGGGCCTGGGAGCTGTCCTCCGGGGTCGAACAGGCGCGCAATCTGGACGATCTGATCAGCCGGGCGGACATGCTGACGCTGCACGTGCCGCTGGTCGACGAGACCCGCGGCCTGGTCGGCGCTCACCACCTGAAACTGGTGCCGGAGGGTACGGTGCTGCTGAACTTCTCGCGCGGCGCGATCGTCGACGAAGACGCGGTGCTGGCCGCGCTGGACGAGGGCCGGCTGGCCTGGTACGTCACGGATTTCCCGTCGCGCCGGAACATCGACCACGCGAAGGTAATCGCGCTGCCACATCTCGGCGCCTCGACCCGCGAGGCGGAGGAGAACTGCGCCGTCATGGTGGCCGAAAACCTGCGCGCCTACCTGGAAGACGGCATCATTCGCAAGTCGGTGAATTTTCCCGAGGCCGACCTGCCGCGGATGGACGCCTACCGGATCACGATTTCCAACGCCAACGTGCCGAACATGGTCGGGCAGATCTCGACCGCGCTGGCCGAGGCCGGCTTGAACATCGCTGATCTGCTGAACAAGTCCCGCGGCGACGTGGCCTATACCATCGTCGACCTCGACGGGCCGGTGCCCGAAGACACGCTGGACGCGATCCGCAGCATCAAGGGTGTACTGCGTGTCCGTGACCTCGGGCGGCCTGCCGGCTGAGGCCAGAGCGGTGGCGAGATGAGCAGGCAACGGCAGGCAGACGGCCCGACGCTGGCGGAACTCCGGCAGCGCATCGACGAGATCGATGCGCAGATCCAGGAGCTGATCAACGCGCGTGCCCGCTGTGCCCAGCAGGTGGCGCTGGCGAAGGGCGAGGGACGGGGTCCGATGGCCTACTTCCGGCCCGAGCGCGAGGCGCAGGTGCTGCGGCAGGTCGTCGAGCGCAACACGGGGCCGCTCAGCGACGAAGAGATGCTGCGGCTGTTTCGCGAGATCATGTCCGCCTGTCTCGCGCAGGAAGAACCGCTGAAGGTGGCTTACCTCGGCCCCGAGGGGACGTTCTCGCAGGCTGCGGTGCACAAGCACTTCGGGCACTCGGTCCGCGGCCTGCCGCTGGCGACGATCGACGAAGTCTTCCACGAGGTCGAGTCCGGCGCCGCCGATTTCGGCGTCGTGCCGATCGAGAACTCGACCGCCGGCTCGGTCAATCACACGCTGGACAATTTCCTCAGTTCGCCGCTGAAGATCTGCGGCGAAGTCGAGTTACGCATCCGCCAGCACCTGCTCGGCAATGTCGACGGATTGGACAAGATCCTGCGCGTCTGTGCCCACCCGCAATCGCTGGCCCAGTGCCGCGCCTGGCTGAAGGAATACCTCCCGGATGCCGAGCTGGAAGCCGTCAGCAGCAATGCCGAGGGCGCGCGGCGGGCGCGCGACGAGGCCGGCACGGCCGCGATCGCCGGCGACGCCGCGGCCGAGGTCTACGGCCTGGACAAGTTGGTGGCCGATATCGAGGACCGGCCGGACAACACCACGCGCTTCCTGGTGATCGGCCGCGAACTGTTCCCGCCCAGCGGTGACGACAAGACCACCTTGCTGTTGTCCACCGCGGACACCGACGATGCCGGCGCCTTGCAGCGGCTGCTGGAACCGCTGGCCGAGAACCGCGTCAACATGACGCGCATCGAATCCCGCCCGTCGCGCCGGCGGAAATGGCACTACGTGTTTTTCATCGATGTCGACGGACACGCCGAAGACCCTGCCGTGGCTCAGGCGCTGGCGCAACTGGAACAGCGTGCCCAGCTGTTCCGCGTGCTGGGCGCCTATCCCAAGGCGATCCTTTGAGGGACGGCTGGGGCGAGCCGATGGGCAGAGCAGGGCGGCTGGCGGCAGGAGCAGCACCGTGGGTGCGGCAGATTTCTCCTTACCAGCCGGGCAAGCCGGTCGAGGAGCTGGAGCGGGAATACGGTATCGCCGACGCGATCAAGCTCGCGTCCAACGAGAACCCGCTGGGACCGCCGCCGGCGGCGCTGGCGGCGATACGGAACGCGGCCGCGTCCGTGGCCCTCTACCCGGACGGCAGCGGTCATTATCTGCGACAGGCCCTGGCGCGCGAGCTTGGCCTGGCAGCCGAACAGCTGGTCCTCGGCAATGGTTCGAACGATGTGCTCGTGCTGCTGGCCGAGGCCTTCCTCACGCCCGGCGACGAGGCGGTGTATTCGGAATACGCTTTCCTCGTCTACCCGCTGGCGGTGCAGGCGACCGGCGCACGGGCGCGGGTCGCGCCGGCGCTGCCGGCCGAACACCCGGAGCAGCCGCTGGGGCACGATCCCGAGGCGCTGGCAGACTGCGTCAGCGACAAGACCCGGCTGCTGTTCATCGCCAACCCGAACAACCCGACGGGCAGCTGGCTGGACGCTGCAGCCCTGCAGGGGCTGCTCGACTGCGTCCCGGAGACGACACTGGTCGTCGTCGACGAGGCCTACGCGGAATACGTCGCGCAGCCCGGCTACCCGCCCAGCGTCGACTGGCTGGAGCGCTACCCGAACCTCGTGATCACGCGCACCTTTTCCAAGGCCTATGGACTCGCGGGGCTGCGCATCGGCTACGCGATTGCCGGGGCAGAGGTCTGCGAACTGCTGAACCGGATCCGCCAGCCTTTCAACACCAGCACGGTCGCGCAGGCCGCTGCGCTGGCGGCATTGGGCGAGCGGGCGTTTCTGCGGCGCTCGCGCGAGTTGAATGCGGCCGGCCTGCGGCAACTGGGCGAGGGGCTTGCGGAACTGGGCTTCCGGCCGCTGCCGTCGGCTGGCAATTTCCTGCTGGTCGACCTTGGCGAGCCGGCGTTGCCCTGGTACGAGGCGCTGTTGCGCGACGGGATCATCGTCCGGCCGGTCGGCAACTACGGCCTGCCGAACCACCTGCGGATCACGGTCGGCCTGCCGGACCAGAACGAGCGCCTGCTGGCCAGCCTGGCGGCCCGCCGGCGCCGGGCCCGATGAGCGCACACTGGACCAGCGAACCGGCCGGACCGATCAGCGGCCGGCTGCGCGTGCCCGGCGACAAGTCGATCTCGCACCGTGCCTTGCTGCTGGGAGCGATCGCGCGCGGTCGCACCGAGATCGACGGCTTCCTGCCCGGGCAGGACTGCCTGGCGACGCTCGCGGCGGTCCGCGCGCTGGGTGTGCGCGTGGAGCAGCCGTCGGGAGATCGGGTGCTGGTCGATGGCGTCGGCCTGCAGGGACTGCAGCCGCCGGCCGGGCCGCTGGACATGGGCAACTCCGGTACGGCGATCCGCTTGCTGGCCGGTTTGCTGGCCGGCCAGCGTTTCGATTCCGTGCTCACCGGCGACGAGTCGCTGCGCCGCCGGCCGATGGAGCGCCTGGCCGAACCGTTGCGCCTGATGGGAGCGGTGATCGACACGCGCGCGGGCTGTGCACCGCTGACCATCCATGGCGGGCGACGGCTGCATGGCATCGATTACCGCTTGCCCGTGGCCAGCGCGCAGGTGAAGTCGGCCATCCTGCTGGCCGGGCTCTATGCCAGCGGTGAGACCCGGGTCCGGGAGCCGGCCGTGACGCGGGACCATACGGAACGGATGCTGTTGCAGTTCGGCGCCCCGCTGGCGCGCAGCGACCGCAGCGCCGGCATCCGGGGAGGAGGCGAACTGAGCGCGGCTGAGGTCCAGGTTCCCGGCGACTTCTCGTCGGCCGCTTTCTTCCTGCTGGCGGCGACCGTGACCCCGGGCAGCGACCTGCTGATCGAACGCGTCGGCCTGAACCCGACCCGCACCGGGCTGCTCGAGATCCTGCGGCGCATGGGCGCCGACATCGAGACGGAAACGCTGCCGGCGCCGCCCGGCGGCGAGCCGGTCGGCAACCTGCGGGTGCGGCATGCGCGCCTGCGCGGCATCGACGTGCCGGCGGCGCTGGTCCCGCTGGCGATCGACGAGTTCCCGGTGGTCTTCGTGGCCGCCGCGCTGGCCGACGGCGTGACCACGATCCGCGGCGCGGAAGAATTGCGCCACAAGGAGAGCGACCGCATCGCCGTCGTCCTGCGCGGGCTGCGCGCGCTCGGCGTCGCGGCCGAGGAGCGGCCGGACGGTGCGGTGATTCGTGGCGGGCGGCTGGCGGCCGGCCGCGTCGACAGCGCCGGCGATCATCGCGTCGCGATGGCCTTCGCCGCTGCCTCGGCGGTCGCCGGCGGGCCGCTGGAGATCGCCGATACCGCGAACGTGGCCACGTCCTTCCCGAATTTCCTGGATCTGGCGAGCGCCGCCGGCCTGCGCCTCGCGGCAGCGGCGTCTGCGGTCGATGACTGAGCCGGCGCCGGTGATCGCGATCGACGGTCCCGGCGGCGCCGGCAAGGGCACCGCCAGCCGCCTCGTGGCCGGACGCCTCGGCTGGCACCTGCTCGACAGCGGCGCGCTGTACCGCCTGGTCGCGCTGGCGGCGCTGCGCGCCGGCGTCCCGCTGGACGATCCGGGGCGGCTCGCGGCGCTGGCCCGCGGCCTGGACATCGAGTTCCTGACTGCCGACGATCGGGTGCTGCTCGCCGGCGAGGACGTCACGGCCGCGATCCGCGACGAGGCCTGCAGTCAGGCCGCGTCGCAGGTGGCTGCGATTCCGGCGGTCCGGTCGGCGCTCGCCGAACGCCAGCGGGCCTTCCGGCGGCCACCGGGCCTGGTCGCCGACGGCCGCGACATGGGCACCGTGATCTTCCCCGATGCGGGCCTCAAGGTCTTCCTCACGGCCAGCGTCGAGGAACGTGCCCGGAGGCGCTATAAGCAGTTGAAAGAAAAGGGCATTGATGTTAGCCTGCCGGCCCTTTCGCGGGAACTGGCCGAGCGGGATCGGCGAGATGCCGAGCGAGAGGTCGCGCCCCTGAGGCCGAGTCCCGATGCTCGGGTGCTCGACACGACGCAGATGACGATCGATGCGGTCGTCGCCCGGATACTCGAGTGGGCGGCAACCGCTTATCCGGCTGCGGCCGGAACAGGGACCGGCGGCGACGGAACGCGGCCGGAACGATGAACACCGTTTCCCGGAAGGATCCGCGAAACGCCATGCAACGGAGAGACGCCGCCCCCATGCGGCCAGGACCATGACCGAAAGTTTTGCCGAGTTATTCGAAGAGAGCCTTGCCAGCCAGCGCATCAAGCCTGGCGAAATCCTGACCGGCCGCGTGATCGACGTATCCCCAGAGGTCGTCATCGTCAGCGCCGGCCTCAAGTCCGAGGCGGTGATCCCCGCCAGCCAGTTCCGCAACGAGAAGGGCGAGATCGAGGTCCAGGTCGGCGACGAAGTCGAAGTCGCGCTGGACGCGGTCGAGGACGGTTCCGGTGAGACCCGGCTGTCGCGCGAGCGTGCCAAGCGGGCGCGGACCTGGGAGCGCCTCGAGGAAGCCTATAAGGAGGGCAAGGTCGTCACCGGCGTGATCAACGGCCGCGTCAAGGGCGGCTTTACCGTCGATATCGACTTCGTGCGCGCCTTCCTGCCCGGCTCGCTGGTCGACATGCGGCCGGTGCGCGATCCGACCTACCTGGAGGGTAAGGATCTCGAGTTCAAGGTCATCAAGCTGGACCGCAAGCGCAACAACGTCGTGGTCTCGCGGCGTGCCGTGGTCGAGGAAGAGTACAGCGCCGAGCGCGAGAGCCTGCTGAACACGCTGCGCGAAGGCGCAGTGATGAAGGGCATCGTCAAGAACCTCACCGATTACGGGGCTTTCGTCGATCTCGGTGGCATCGACGGCCTGCTGCACATCACCGACATGGCCTGGAAACGGGTGAAGCACCCGTCCGAGGTCGTCAATGTCGGCGACGAGATCGAGGTCAAGGTGCTGCGCTTCGATCGCGAGAAGAGCCGCGTGTCGCTGGGCATCAAACAGCTCGGCGCCGATCCCTGGGAGGCGATCGCCCGCCGCTACCCGCCGGGCACGCGCCTGTTCGGCAAGGTCACGAACATTGCCGACTACGGCTGCTTCGTCGAAATCGAGGACGGCGTCGAAGGGCTGGTCCACGTCTCCGAGATGGACTGGACCAACAAGAATGTCAATCCGGCCAAGGTCGTGCAGATCGGCGACGAGGTCGAGGTCATGGTGCTGGACATCGACGAGGATCGGCGGCGCATTTCGCTGGGCCTGAAGCAGTGCAAGCCGAACCCATGGGCCGAATTCGCGGCGAACTACAACCGCGGCGATCGGGTCAAGGGCACGATC
>RFHQ01000034.1 GCA_003695765.1 Gammaproteobacteria bacterium | reverse complement strand
TGCCTGCAGCAGCCGGCGCCGCGAGGGCAGAAAGGGACCCTGCGTCCAGCAGTCGAGGAACATCGCCTACTCCAGCAGTTCAGGAAATCGCTCATCGATGTCGGCCTTGAGCCTCGGCGGCAACTCGCCGGGCCGTGCGTACTTGCGCAGAAACATCCGCGTGAACAGGTAACCGCTTTCATCCTCCATCTGCATCCAGGGCCACCATGCCGTCGACGTCTGCCAGGTGCCGACATAGTCCACGGCGGCGATGCGCTCGTTTTCGAGCGCCGCTCGCGAGGCGACCAGTTGCCGGGCACTGCTGTCGCGCCCCGGAAGGTGCTGCTCCAGCAGCGCGATGACCTTATCCCGCGTCACGAAGATGGGCATCAGTGGCGAGAGCGGGAGCGGCGTCACAGTCTGTATCTGCAGCTCGACGTTACAGTGCCGGCCGGTCCAGGGATTGCGCCGGCGTTCGAGCAGGGCCTCGCTGGCGGGATCACGGACGAGCAGGAGTCGCCTGGCGGGGACGGCCGGAGCCGTGACCTCCAGTCCTTCGACGTGAAACAGCAACTGCAAGGGCTCGACATCACCGCGCACGGCGAAGCCATGCCCGCCGAACCAGGTGTAGACCGGGCCTCGGCCGTCGGGATGCGCCAGCAGGCGGGACAGCGCGCGATGCGGGTCCACCGGACTGGAACAATCGTCGGCGCTCATTGGATCGGTCACTTCGCTGCCCCCCGCCGGGCCCGGGCGCCGGTACGATGCCATGGCGGCACTGGCCGGGCCAGCGGCGCCGCCGGCCCTGCCCATGCGCCGGGCGGGATATTGCAATGCCGCATTCGTCGCGCGACCTGCCTCACATATATGAGCTCGTTTGCCCCAAGGGACTTGACATGAATTATATATGGGTTATTTTTACCCACATATCGAGACCAGCGGACGCGGAACCGCCAACAACAAGGGGCTGACCGATGGAACTGATCGAATTGACCGAAGCACTGCGGGCCAGGGCGGACCATAGCCTGGAGGATCTCGATCCAGCGCGGGTCCAGCGCGCGAAGCGCGCCTTCGTGACGCGGAGGGTGCCGGGGTGGCGACTGGCGGCGATGGTGCACGGCCGCTCACCACGCAGCGGCGACCTCGTGCTGGCCCGCGTCGAGCGGCTGGGCCAGCACACCGGCTTGCAATTGGTCGACGGTCGCCGCGCCAAGCTGTTCGTGGGCGACGAGATCATCGTGGCCTATGGCGCCCGGTACGCGCCGAATCAGTTCGAGTCTGCGCTGCCGGACGATCTCGAGCCCTGCCACCTGGTCGCTGCCGGTGGCATGGCCTCCCGGGTGCTGTCGAAACATCGCCGGATCAAGCGGCCGACACAGATCACACCATTGGGCCTGCTCGCGGACAGCAACGGGGTCGTGATCAATCTTGCCGACCACGCCCTGCCGCGGATCGACGGGCCGACTGGGGCCGCGACCGTGATCGCGGTCGCCGGCACCGCGATGGACGCCGGCAAGACGACGGCCGCCGCCGACCTGATCAACGGCCTCGTGCGTGCGGGCCGGCAGGTCGGGGCCGCCAAGGTCACCGGTACCGGCGCTTGCGGCGATTTCTTTCATCTGCGTGACGCCGGCGCCATCGAGGTGCTGGATTTCACCGACCTCGGCCACGGCTCGACCTGCGGTCTCGGTTTGCCGGTCCTGGAAGCGATCACGCTGCAGCTGATCGCGCGCCTGGAACAGGCCGGCGCGGAAACCATCGTGCTGGAACTCGCCGACGGCCTGTTGCAGGCCGAGACCCGTGCCTTGATTGGCTCTGACGTCTTTGCGGAACGCGTCGACCGGGTGCTGTTCTGCGCGCCGGATGCGATCGGCGCCGTCAGCGGTGTCGACTGGCTGGAGCAGGAAGGCCTGGAGGTCTGCGGCATCGCCGGCAGCCTGACCGCGGCGCCGCTGGCGGTGCGTGAAGCAGTATCGGCCTCCCGGCTGCCGGTGCTGACGCGAGCCCAGCTCAACGATCCGGACATCGCCGAGCCACTGGCAGACGGCCGTCTGGTGAGCCCGGTCAGCGGGCCGTCGGCCACCCGCCGCGTCGCCCGGCAATGACGCTGCCTCGCCCGCTGGGCGGCCGCCGCTGGCGGCTGTTCCTGGCCCTGGTCCTGAACGGCTTCGGTCAGGCGGCAGCCGTGCTCGGGTCGGCCTGGCTGATCCAGCAGATCGTCGACCGGCACTTCGTGTCCGGCGCCGGGTCGGGCGGACTGGCGCCGACGGCCCTGGCCCTGCTCGCTGCGGCCCTGCTGGCCGCTGCGCTGCGCGCGCATGAGCGCGTCGCCGCGGAGCGGCTCGGCCAAGCCTATGTCGACCGGCTTCGCCGCCGGCTATTCCGTCAGCTGATGCGGTTGGCGCCCCGCGAACACAGCCGCCGGCGCCGCGGCGAACTGCTGCTGCGTTTCGTCGGCGACCTCGGCGCGCTGCGCCGCTGGCTGACCATGGGTCTCGCGCGTCTGGTGGTCGCGGGTCTGCTGGTCGTGGCCACCAGCGTCGTGCTCCTGCTGCTGAATCCGAGGCTCGCAATCGCGGTGCTGCTGCCCTTGCTCGCCGGCGTGGCCGGGACGCTCCTGATCGGCCCAAGCCTGGAGGTGGCGGTGCGCGAGAGCCGCCGGCGGCGATCCTGGCTCGCGGCCAACGTCAGCGAGAAGATCGCCGCACTGCCGGCGGTGCAGGCGCTGGGTCAGCGGCGCCGGGAGACCCGCCGCGCACATCGCCAGAGCCGCGCACTGGCCGCGGCGATGGTGCACCGCGCGAAGCTGATCGGGGTCATGCGCGCGGTCTCGGAAGGCGCCACCCGGCTGGCGATCGCGCTGGCGCTGGTCGTCGGGGCGCTGGAGGTGCGTGCCGGCATGGTGAGTCCCGGTGACGTGGTCGCCGCGATGAGCATCGTTGCCTTTCTCGCCGGTCCGCTGCGCGATCTCGGCCGGGTCTTCGAGTACTGGCAGGCAGCGACGGTCTCGCGGGAGAAGATCAGTGGTTTTCTCGGCGACCCCAGGATCATCCGCGAACGACGCCGCCCGGCAACGCTTGCGGACGGGCCGGGCCGGGTCGAATTCCGCGATGTCGCCGTCACCGGCCTGTTCAGTGGTGTCAATGCCTGTGCCGAGCCCGGGCGCTGCACGGCCATCGTCGGTGACAATGGCAGCGGCAAGTCGACTCTGCTGTGGCTGGTCGCACGGCTGCTCGACCCGGACGCCGGTGAAATACTGCTCGACGGCCAGCCGATTCGCGAGCTGGCGCTGGACGATCTGCGGCAGGCCGTGGGTGTCGTCAGCCCGGACTTCGGCCTGTTACGCGGCAGTATCGAGCGCAACCTGCGTTACCGGAATCCGCGCGCGAGCGACGCGGAGTTGCAACGAATCATCGAACTTTGCGGGGTCGACGAATTGCTCGCAGAAATTCCTGGCGGCTTGCGTGCCCGCGTCGCAGAGGACGGTCGCAATCTGTCGCTCGGACAGCGTCAGCGGATCGCGCTGGCGCGCGCGCTGCTGGGCCGACCGAGGGTGCTGCTGCTGGACGAACCGGAGACCGGTCTCGATGCGACGGCGCGGCGGGCACTGGACCGCGTGCTGCGGACATTCTCGGGAACCATCCTGCTGGCGACCCACGATCCGGCGAGGATCGCGATGGCGGATCAGAGCTGGCTGATGCGGGACGGCCGGCTGCAGCTGCAGGCGCCCGAAGAGCAGCGGGCCGCCGCCGTGATTCTGTCGCTGGGCGATCACCGGCAGCTGGCCGAGGCGAAACGTCGTGGCGATTGAGCGGAAACGGCTCTGGCCGACGGGTGACAGCCTGCCGGTGGGGCGGGTCGTCCTGCGCAACGCGGGCAACCGCAAGGCCTTGCGCTACTACCTGTACTTGCCGCGGGATCCGCGGCCCGACCTGCCCTTGTTCATCGCAGTCCACGGCATCTCGATCAACGCACGGGCACAGGCCCGGCTGTTCGCACCCTGGGCGGAGGCGGTGGGCGCGGTACTCGTTGCGCCACAGTTCGAGCCGGAGATATTCGGCGACTACCAGCGCCTCGGGCGGCCCGGTCTCGGTGAACGTGCCGACCTGGCGTTCAACGCCATGCTGACCGACATCGAAGGACAGTTGCAGCGCGCCGCGGCGCCGGTCTGCCTGTTCGGCTTTTCCGGCGGCGCCCAGTTCGTGCATCGCTACACGATGGCCTGGCCGGAACGGGTGCATCGCCAGGTACTGGTCGCGCCCGGCTGGTTCACCTTTCCGGACCGGCGGCAGCGTTACCCATGGGGCATCGCCAGGCTCGATGGCCTGCAGGATCTGAAACCCGATCCGCGCCGCTTCCTTCGGGTACCGGTGCGGGTCATGGTCGGCGAAAAGGACCGCCTCCGCGACGCCAGCCTGAGACAATCGGGTAGAGTGGATCGCCGCCAGGGGCAGACGCGCATCGAGCGGGCGCGCCGCTGGGTGGCCGCGATGCGCCGCGAAGCCTGGGCGCTGGGGCTGGAGACGCCGATCGAATTCATGCTGCTGGAGGGCTGCCGCCACGACTTCGAGCAGTGCATGCGGACGGGCGGCTTGGGTGAGAAAACCTTCGATTTTCTGTATGGAGACGAGGTCGCGCTGATCGGTGCGGCGAGCCCAGTACGCGATCGACGAGGAGACGAGAAGCAATGATCGAAAGACTGAACAGAGGCGTCGTTGTCGTGGCGCTGGCGGGCTGCTGGGCCTTGGGGCCGCTGCCGCTGCATGCGGCCGACGTCGATTTTACGAATGAGCACGGGATCAAAATCGCCAGCGAGGACGAAAACACGTTCCTGAGACTGGGCGCGAGGCTGCACGTCGACGCTGGATCCTTCGACGACGATGTGACGCCACTCAGCGATGACGTGATTGCCCGCCGCGCCCGCGTGCATCTCAGCGGTCGTTATCACAACGACTGGCGGTTTGCGCTGGATTACGACTTCGGCGAAGTCGACGGCTTCAAGAATGCCTGGCTGCGTTATAGCGGGTTTCGGCGCACGCACATCACTTTCGGCAATCAGGTGGCGCCATTCAGCCTGGAAGAATCCACGAGTTCGAACAACATCATGTTCCTGGAGCGGTCTCTGATGACTGCCTTTTCGCCGGGCTTTCTCGTCGGCCTGTCGGCGCGGGCCTGGGGTGACAAGTGGAGTCTGACGGCGGGCGTGTTCGGCGACGAACTGGACGACCGGCAGCGCCGCAAGGGTGACGGCACGAGTGTCGCCGGGCGTTTGACCTTCAACCCGGTGCGCAGCGGACGCGGTCATCTCGTGCACCTCGGCATTGCCGCGGAATTTCGCGATCTCAGCGATGGGATCGTACGCTTCCGCGCCCGGCCGGAAACCTTCGTGACCAGCACCAAGCTGGTGGACACCGGCACGATTCGCGATGCCGAAGATCTGATGACCTTAGGGCTGGAGTTTGCCTGGCGCTATCAGCGACTGTCGGTGCAGGGCGAGTACGCGATGACCACTGTCAGCCGGAAAGCCGGCCCCGATACGGATTTTTCCGGCGGCTATGTTTCTGCCGGTTTCTTCCTGACCGATCACCGGCGTGGCTATCGCCGCAGCAGCGGCTCTTTCGGGCGCTTCGCCGGCGGCAAAACGAATGCCTGGCAAATCGCGGCCCGCTACAGCACGATCGATCTGAACGACCAGGACATCGACGGGGGTAAGGAATCGAACATCACTGTCGGGCTCAACTGGTTCATCAACCGCAACTTCGCACTGAAGCTGAACTACGTCGACATCGATGCCTCGCCGAATCGCAAGGGTATCGACGAGTCACCATCGGTTGTCCAGCTCCGCTTCCAGGTCGCCTACTGACGATGCTGCACTGCATTAGGTGTCAGACACCAATTTTTGGTGTCTGACACCATTTTTCAGCGCAGTGGGATCGAGAAGCGCAGGCTGGCGTTGTCGGCGTCGAAGAGCTTGTCCTGCCGGCGCTGGTAGTAGAGCTGCAGGCCGAAGCCGCCCGCGCCAATGACATCGATGCCGGCCTCGTAGAGCTCGTTGGTCTTGCCCAGCGGAGAACCGACGACCATCGGCGTCACCGGGCCGAGCCCACCGGTCAGCCCCGCGCGGACCTCGGTCTGATCGCTGGACAGGTAGCGCAGGAAGCCCGCGCGCAGGAACGGACGCACGCGCATGCCATCCGCGAGCAGCCAGTTATAGCCGAGCTCGAGTTCCGGGCGGATCCAGCTCAGTTCGTCGCTGTGTTTCTGCAATGCGAGGCCGAGACCGGCGGCACCGGTCTCATCGGCGCTGTGGCCGGTCAGGCGTCCGGCCCCGAATTCCAGGCCGGGCCGCACGGAAAAGCCACCGCTGCCGAGATCCTGCCAGAGACCGAAGGTGGCGCCGAGATACTCGACGTCGCGATTGCTGCTGGCCCGCTGCGTACCGAGTATCGTGATCAGTCGCTCGGTGTCGAAGTCGGCGCGGCTATAGCCCAGGGTACCGGCCCACAAGGTGCGGCCGACTCGCCGCCCGACCATGCCGCCGACGTAGACACTGCGCCCGTCGCTGAACCAGCGTCCGTCGAAACCATCGGCCGAGCTGTCGTCGACGCCGATGCCCAGGCCCCAGCGCCAGTCGCCGCGACCAGTCTCGAAGCCGGCCGCCAGGCGCTTGGCATCATGCCCGATGCCCGGCACCTGGTCGAAGGGATCGAGATCGATCGAGCCGGAATCGGCCTGCAACCAGGCACAGCCCTCGGCCGTCAGCTTGCGGGTCACATTGCCGCGTGCACGGCAGTTCAGCAGCGCGCGCGAGAACTGCTGCGAGTCGCGCAGCAGGAAGCTTTGCTGGGCCGCGTAGAAGTCCGGCGTGAGCTGCGTCAGCGCATCGGCATAGACCGGCAGCGTCGGGATGCCGACCAGCGCGGTCACCAGGTCGGCCAGCGCTGTGGTACCACCGAGCGACTGGATGCGGCCGATGTAGTGACCAACTTCTTCCTGACTGTGGCCGAGTCCGGGCGGGGTGAAATCGACGACATACGCGAGTGCCGCCGTATTCGCGTCCGGGAAACTGAGCCGATAATTGATGACCACGGACGGTACCGTCACCAGCTGCAAGCCCGCATCGGTCAGTCCCTGCTCGGCAGCGAACAGCGGCTTGCGGAAAAAGCCTTCACGGATCTTGTGCACATTGGCGAGCCCGATATCGGCCGTGCCGGCGACGCTGGCTGTGCCGGTCGCGAGCACCGCGTCCAGCGTGTCCACCGCGAAATCGAGCTCCATCAAGGCCAACGCATCGCTGCCCTGCAGATAGCTGCCCGACAGCCTGCTCTGCAGTGCCAGCCCGCTGCCGCCTGGCGACAGCGTGCCGGCGTTCTCGAGCAGATTCGCCGGCGCGCCCAGGTCCATGACCGCGCCCGCCTCCAGCAAGGCGTCGGCCGCATTCAGCACGCTGTTGGCGCCGTCACCCAGGCGCAGGTCGCCGGTGATGCGGCCGAAATTCTCGATCCGGTCGTTGCCGCTGCTGCCGCTGATGACCGTATCGACAATGCCGCCCGCCGTCGCCAGCCTCGCGGCATTGCTGATGACGTTGTCCGCACCACCGCGCAGCCGCAGTGCCTCGCCGCCAAGGCCACCGATGACATCGTGACCCGTGGGCATGGCAGCGGTGATATTGCCGGCACCGTCGGCGCCGTCGCTCTGCAGGAAAATCGCGACCGCGCCCGCCGCCGGTGCCAGCACATCGCCGTCGAGCGTGAGCGCCACGTTTCCGCCGCTGCCGGCGCCGCCGGCCGGCCCGGCGAGTAAGCCGCCGTCGACGAATCCGCCGCCGCCGCCAAGGCTCTGCAGGAAGATGCCGAAAGTGCCGTCCCCGGCGGTCATGACATCACCGGCCTGGGCCAGGTCGATGTCGCCGCCGTCGCCGCTGTTGTCACTCGACAGCGTGAGATCGATGTTCGTGGTGGCGGCAAACACGGCGCCACCGCCACCACCGATGCTCTGCAGGAAGATGCCCTGCGACTGCTGGCCGAGCACGTTGACATCGCCGTTGTTGAACACGCTGATATTGCCGCCATTGCCGCTCGCGCCGCCGCTGCCGCCGATGGTCACAGCGAGCTGGCCCAGCCCGTCGAGCCGGACCTCGCCGCCGCCGCCGCCGATCGACTGCAGTAGCAGGCCATGCGCGCGGTCGCCGGTGGTCAGGACATTGCCGTCGAGGTCCAGGTCCACCAGGCCACCGTCCAGACCGCTGCCGCCGCTGGCGCCGAGCACCACACTGCCGGGCGGCGGCGTGTGGGCGGCGAGCACGGGCGCTCCCGCGGACGTCACCACCGCTGCCGGCTGGTCCGTCAGCGAGAAGTTCACGCTGCCGCCACCGCCGCCGAGGCTCTGTGCCAGTACGCCGTAGGCGCGGTCGCCGCTGGCCATGACCAGGCCGCTGCGGCTGTGCGCGAGATTACCGCCGGCCGCATTGGCATTGTTCTCGCCACCGAGGAGCAGGTCGATCGAACCAATCTCGCCGTCGGCGGTCGTCAGTTGCAGCAGGCCGCGGCCGCCGCCGCCGCCGATCGACTGCAGGGAAACGCCGTCGGAATTCAGTCCCACCGTCTGGATATCGCCGGCGTGATCTGCGGTCACGTCGCTGCCGCCTGCATCGCTGCTGCCGGTCGCACCCCAGCTCGCAAGAAACGCCGGTGGCATCGTGCTGCCACCGGCCAGCCCGCTGAGATCGGCGTCCAGCACTGAACGCCCGCCCCCGCCGCCGATGGCCTGCGCACTGAGGCCGGCGGAGTTGTCCCCGCCGACGTTGATCGTGCCCGTGCTGTTCACGGTCACGAGTCCGGGCCTGCTGCTGGTGACCTGGTCGCTGCCGTTGCGCAGGATCAGTGCGGCATCGGAATCGCTGTCGGCATCGCTGTCGACGATGCTGGCGAAGTTCAGCACCACGTTGCCGCCGCCGCCATTGATGCTTTGCGCGACGATGGCCTCGGACCGTGCGCCGAGCAGCGTGATGTTGCCGCTGTGATTGACCGTCACCGGTCCGCCGAGACCGCCGGTGCCGCCATTGCCACCGAGCACGGTGGCCAGCGCGCCGACCATGGAAATGTTCGACTCCACGCTGGTGCCGGTGCCGATACCGATCGTGCCGTCGCCGCCGCCACCGCCGATGCTCTCGGCCACGATGCCGTGCGCGTCATCACCGCCGATGATGATATTGCCGCTGTTGTTCACGATGACTTCGCCGCCGTCATTGCCATCACCGCCGGCGCCACCGAGCGCGATCAACGGTGAGAATGACGCGGTCTGCTGCTTGCTCAACACGGCATTGGCCGCGATGCTGAGCCCGCCATTACCGCCACCGCCGCCGATCGACTGTGCGTAGATGCCATGGGCGCCGTTCGCCCGGGTCTCGAGCAGCCCCGCGTTGTTGACGGTGACCAGACCACCGGTGCCGCCGAGGCCACCGTCGCCGCCGAGATTGAAACCGACCTGCAGGTTGCCTTCGCCCTGCGTGAAATTGGCCGCGATGACACTGCTGCCATTGCCGCCGCCACCGCCGATCGACTGCGCGAAAATGCCGTAGGCCTGCTCGCCTTCGGTCAGGATCTCGCCACCGCTGCCATCCGGTGCCGGCTGGTTGTTCACCGTCACCGCGCCGCCGGTGCCGCCCTGGCCGCCGCTGGCGCCAAGGTTCACGCCGATCTGCTGGCCCCCTTCGCTGGTGGCGACATCGAGATTGATCACCATGCCGCCGTTGCCACCGCCACCGCCGACCGACTGCGCATAGATGCCATAACCCTTGTCGCCGGTCGTGTGCAGCAGGCCGTTGTTCGTCACGTCGACTTCGCGGCCGGTGCCGCCGGTGCCGCCTTCGCCACCGATCGCCAGCGACAGCGACGTCGCCGGATCGCTGCCGGCGGTCATCAGGCCGTTGACAACCAGGCCACCGTTGCCGCCGCCGCCGCCGACCGACTGCGCGTAGATGCCGTAGGCTTCCTCGCCGCCGGTCTGGATGAGCGCATCGTTGCTGACGGTGACGCGGTTGCCCTGGGCCCCGGTGCCACCGCTGCCGCCGACCGTGATCACGGCGGCGCCCTTGCCGGTCAACAGGCCGCCGCCCAGTGCCATGCCGCCCGTGCCGCCACCGCCACCGATGGACTGCGCGTAGATCCCATGCGCGTCGTCGCCGGTGGTCGTCAGGTTCGCATGGTTGTCCACCAGCACCGTGCCCGATACGCCGCCGGTGCCACCGGCCCCGCCAAGCCCCATGGTCGCGGCCGCAGTCAGGATCACCGGCGCCGTGGCCATGCCGCCGACACCGCCACCGCCGCCAACCGATTGCGCGTGGATCGCATGGGACTCGCTGCCGCTGGTCGTGATCGCGCCATTGGCCGTCACGTCGACCAGCCCACCGGTGCCCCCGGCACCCCCTTCGAGGCCGAGGGAGAGGCCGAGGCTGGCCTTGTCGCTGGACTGGGCGCTGACGGAGTGCGCACCGCTCTTGCCGCCGCCGTTGCCGACGCTTTGGGCGAAGATGCCGTTGGCGCGATCGCCCGCGGTTGTCAGCGTGCCGCTCGCGTCGACCGTGACGCTGCTGCCACGGCCGCCGGTGCCCCCCTCACGGCCGATGCCGATCGCGATCTTGCCGGCTGAATTGTAGCCGTTGACCAGGCTCAGTTCGGCGTTGCCGCCGCCGCCACCGACCGATTGCGCGTAGATCGCCGCCGCATCGTCACCGGCGGTCGTGATGCTGCCGCCGTCGTGGTTGACCGCGACTTCGCCGGCATCGCCGCCGTCCGCCGGTGCGCCGCCGACGCCGATGTTGGCGCCGAGGCCCTTGATGCCGGACAGGCCGAGATTGATCGCGGCATTGCCGCCGCCGCCGCCGACCGACTGCGCGAAGATGCCGTTGCTCAGACGGCCGCCGGTCTCGATGTCGCCGCTATGAGTCACGCTGGCATTCGCGCCGGTGCCCGCCGCGCCGCCGTTGCCGCCAACGCCGACCAGCAATGTGCCGGCCTTGGACTGTTGTCCGCCGTTGTTGCGGCCACTGAGCTCGCTGATCACGTTCGCCCAGTTCGCACAGGTCGAGGCCAGCAGACGCGGATCCCAGCCGTCGCAGCGGCCGCTGCCGTCGCTGCCGCCGCCGCTGCCGCTACCCAGCGACGCGGTACCGATGAAGTTCATGCCGGCATTGCCGCCGCCGCCGCCGATCGACTGCGCCGTGATGCCGTTGGAGAAGTCGCCAATCGTCCGCAGCAGCGCCTGCGCCTGATCGCCGCGCGTCACGCTGACCGCCCCGCCATCGCCACCGCCGGCGCCGAAGCCGCCGACGCCGACGGCCATCGGGCTGCCGCGGAAGCTGATGTTGCCGGCGATGTTCATGCCGCCATTGCCGCCGCCGCCGCCGATCGACTGCGCGACGATGCCGCGGCTGGTCTGCGGTTGCAGCAGGATCGCGGCCGGCGCACGCGGGTCGCTGGTCGGGCCGCCGTCCGCGGTGATCGCGCCGTTGCTGATCACCGTGACGGTGCCGGCCTGCGCGCCGATGCCACCGAAGCCACCGACACCGCCGACCAGCGAGAAAGCACGATTCACGCCGATGTTCGCGGCGACGTTCAGTGCGCCGTTGCCGCCGCCGCCGGCCAGGCTTTGCGCCAGCAGCCCGGTGCTGCCCGAGCCGACGACCGTGATCGAGCCGGTCTGGGTCACGTTCACGTCGCCGCTGCTGCTTCCGGCGCCCCCGAAACCGCCCATGCCGTAGACCAGCGACGGCACCTTGCCGATGGTGTTCGCGGAAATTCCGCCGCTGATGTTGATGCCGCCATTGCCGCCACCGCCGCCGATCGACTGGGCGGTGAGGCCGGTGGCCGACATTCCGTCGGCCTCGAGGTTACTGCCGATACTGACGGTGACATCGTCGGCGCGTCCGGCATCGCCGCCGAAGCCACCGACGCCGAGTGCGACGGTGCCGTCGATCGCGATGCCGCCGCTGACATTGATGCCGCCGCTGCCACCCGAGCCGCCGACCGACTGCGCCAGCACGGCGGACTGATCGTCGCCGCGACTTTGGATCAGGGTACCGGTGGTCGTCAGGTTCACGCGGCCGGCGTCACCGCCGCCACCGCCGAAGCCGCCCACGCCGGCGCTGATCCCGAAGGAGCGGCTGGCACCTGGCGTGCCAACGCTGATCGCGCCGCTGACATTGGTACCCCCGGCCCCGCCGGAGCCGCCGATGCTTTGTGTTATTACCCCGCTGCTGCCCTGTGCCTGCAGCCGGAGCGCGAGATTTTCCGGGAAACCGGTGGGGGAGAGGTCCACGAGCAGGTCGCTGGCGCCGGTCGCGCTGACATCGCCGCCGACCGTCGCGCTCACGTTGCCGGCGCTGCCGCTGCCGCCGCCGAAGCCGCCGACGCCGAGACCGGCTGCGATGCCGGTGCTGGTGCCGGTGACGTTGATCGCACCGGAGACGTTCAAGCCGCCGCTGCCGCCGCCACCGCCGACCGACTGCGCGACAATGCCGTGCGAGGCCAGCCCGCTGGCGCTGGTCGGGCCGTTGCTGCGAGTCAGGCTGACATCGGCGGCATTGCCGCCGCCGCCACCGAAGCCGCCGACGCCGGCGCTGACAGAGCCGCCGAGGCCGGTCAGCGCCGCATTGATGCTGCCCGAGACGTTCAGGCCGCCGTTGCCGCCGCCACCGCCGATCGACTGCGCGGTGATCACGGTCGAGCGCTCGCCGGTCGTGCCGTAGCTGCCGGTGAAATCACCGCTGACGGCGCCGGCGCTGCCGCCGCTGCCACCGGCGCCACCGATGCCCACGGCCAGTGCGCCGCCGGCCGACTGTGTCAGGCCGATGCTCCCGGAGACGTTGATGCCACCACTGCCGCCGCCACCACCGACGGACTGGACCAGTGCCGCCTGCGCATCGTCGCCCGTCGTGCTGACCATGCCGCTGGCGGTCAAGGATGCGCTGGCCGCGTTGCCGCCGCTGCCG
>RFHQ01000191.1 GCA_003695765.1 Gammaproteobacteria bacterium | reverse complement strand
GGAGTTCCTCGTTGTAGGCGCCGTCGGCGAGCCGGAAGTTGATGAACCCGGGACCGGCGATGCCGATCTCCGCCAGCAGCGGCGTCTCGCCGATGGCGCTGACGATGCCTGCGGCGATCTCCCGTGGCTTGCGGCGCAGGGGTCTCGCGAGCTGCATCGCGATGTTGCTGGCGTAATCGCCGTGACGCGGATCCCGGGCGCGCTCGACCTCCGGCCGCAGGCCCTCGAGCTCGGGGTGGGCGGCGATCTCCGGCACGCGGCGCAGCGCCGCGGCGAGCAGGGATTCGATCTGTTGCTTCACGGGCGGGTCCGGGAAAACGGCGCATTCTAGCGTGAATGCGGCGGGCGGGCCTCAGAACAGTTCGACCGGGTCGACGTCCAGGGACCAGCGCGCGAAGCGCGCAGCCGGCAGCGCCTCCAGCGCCGGGCGCCAGGCGGCGAGGAAGGCTTGCAGCGGGCCTCGCCGGGCGGCGCGGAGCAGGAGCTGGCCGCGCTCGCGGCCCTGCCGGCGCGGCATCGGCGCCGGGGCCGGACCGAGCAGCTCGACGCCTTCCAGCCCCAGGTCGCGGGCGCAAGCCGCGGCCTCGTCCAGGAAGGCGAAAGCGCGTTCGCGACGCACGGCCTCGGCCCGCAGCAAGGCCAGGAATGCGAACGGCGGCCAGCCGGCCTCGCGGCGCTCGGCCAGCGCCTGCTCTGCGAAAGCGCGATAGCCGCCATCGAGCAGGCGCTGCAGCAGAGCATGCTCCGGGTGCAGGGTCTGAATGCAGACTTCGCCGCTGCGCTCGGCGCGGCCGGCGCGGCCGGCCACCTGCACGAAGGCCTGGGCGAGCCGCTCGCCGGCCCGGAAATCGGTACCGAACAGGCCCTGGTCGGCATCGACGATCGCGACCAAAGTCACGTTCGGGAAGTCGTGGCCCTTGGCCAGCATCTGCGTGCCGAGCAGGATGCGCACCTCGCCGCGGCGGACCGCAGCCAGATGGGCTTCGATCGCGCCGCGGCGGCGGGTCGTATCGCGATCGATCCGAACCAGGCCGGCGTCCGGGAAATGCGCCTGCAGCGCCTGTTCGATCCGCTCCGTGCCCAGGCCGACCGGCAGCAGTTCCGCGCCGCAGTCGGCGCAGGCGGCCGGCGCCGGCCGGCGGGCGCCGCAATGGTGACAGGCCAGCTGCGCGCGCCCGCGGTGCAGGACCAGGCGCGCGTCGCAACGCCGGCACTCGACCACGCCGCCGCAGCCGGTGCAGACCAGCACCGGCGCAAAACCGCGGCGGTTCAGGTAGACCAGCACCTGGCCTTCGTCCCGGAGATGCCGCGTGATCCGGTCCAGCAGCGGCGCGCTCAGGCCGTCCTGCGGCGGGTGGCGGCGCAGGTCGATCAGCCGGACACGCGGCGGCTGTGCGCTGCCGGCGCGCTCTGGCAGCGTCAGGCTCCGATAGCGGCCGCTGCGCGCATTCTCCAGGCTTTCCAGGGCCGGCGTCGCCGACCCGAGCACGACCGGCAGGCCCAGCTGCTGCGCGCGGCGCACGGCGAGGTCGCGCGCGGAATAACGGAATCCGTCCTGCTGCTTGTACGAAGCGTCGTGCTCCTCGTCGACGATGATCAGGCCCGGCCGGGCCAGTGGCGTGAAGACGGCCGAGCGCGTGCCGATGATCACCCGCGCATCGCCGCGCGCCGCTGCCAGCCAGGCGCGCAGCCGCTCGCCGTCGGCGAGGCCCGAGTGCAGGGTCGCGACGGGCAGCCCGAGGCGCGACTCGAAGCGCGCCAGCAACTGCGGTGTCAGGCCGATCTCCGGGACCAGGACGAGGCACTGGCGCCCGGCGGCCAGGCATCGGGCCGCGGCGGCGAGGTAGACCTCGGTCTTGCCGCTGCCGGTCACGCCTTCGAGCAGGAACGGGCTGAAGCCGTCGGCCGCGGCGATTGCGTCGGCCGCGCGTTGCTGGTCATCGCTCAGCACGGGGCCCGGCGCCGGGGACCGTTGCCCGTTGGGCCACCAGGGTCCGGGACGGCGGACCGCCAGGCCCTTCTTTTCGAGCGCGCGCAGCGCGCGGCGCAGGCGTTCGTCCTCCGGGTCGGCGAGGCCGCCGTCGGCTGCGTCCAGGGCCGCCAGCGCCGCTGCCTGGGCGGGCGCGCGCCGTTCGATGCCGGCCGGCCGCTTGGCATCGCCACCGGCGGCCGGCCACCAGCGCGACGGGGCTTCGGGCAGCGGGTCGCCGCGGCGCAGTGCAGCGGGCAAGGCCGTAGCGCAGACCTCGCCCGGCGGATGCTGGTAATAGGCCGAGGCCCAGTTCAGCAAAGCCAGCAGGTCCGCCGGCAGCAAGGGTTCGGTGTCGATCAGGCGGCTGGGTTCGCGCAGCTTCGAAGCCGGCACGGCCGGCGCCGCGTCCGTTTCGATCACGATGCCGATCAGTTCGCGGCCGCCGAAGGGCACGCGCAGCCGCTGGCCGGGCCGCAGCGCCGGCCAGCCGGCCGGCCGCCGGTAGTCGAACAGCCGCATCAACGGCGCCGGCAGCGCGACTTTCAGGCAGCTGTCAGCCATGCGGCCCCGCCGGTGCGCCGTTTTCCACAGTTCCTGTGGATAAAACTGTGGAAAGCGTGGGGCAAAGGCGCCGGACGCCGCGGGCCGTCAGGCGCCGTGCCAGATTGGGCAAAAAATGATCGACCACGATAAATTCACTAGAAACAGTGGCTTGAGGTTTCTTAATGAAAGCAATGCTGCAAACCGGCGCTAAGCCCCGGTCGCTTATCGACGCATGTGAATAAGCGGGGCGATCGGCGGCCGCAGGCCTGTCAACCGGCCGCCGCCGGCGACGTTATATTGCCTGAAAGCCGCGCTGCCCGGTGCCAGGGCGCTGCGGTCCCGGACGAGGCGGGCAGCGATATATGCTATGGATGGTCACGCACTCAGCCCGGCGGCCGACCGGCCGCCCGACACCGCGACGAGGGAGCAAGCCGAGCTGGACCAGCGCGCAGCCATGGATCGCTTTCTGGCGGGCGTCGAGTGCCGGGCGCTGCGCATCGCGGAGATCGCGGTCCGCGACCGCGACGACGCGCTGGACATCGTGCAGGACGCGATGATCCGCCTGGTACGCCACTATGCCCGGCGGCCGCAGGCGGAATGGGCGCCGCTGTTCTACCGGATCCTGCAGAACCGGATCCGCGACCATCAGCGCCGTGCTCAGGTCAGGCGCCGGATCTTCGGCTGGCTGGACCGGCGCGACGACGACGGCGACCCGTTGCCCGACCCGATGGACCGGGCGGCCGACGGCCCGGCGATGGAGCCGGAACATCGCCAGCGGCTCGATGGCGCGATGCAGGCGCTGGACAGCGCGATCGCGGCCCTGCCGGAACGCCAGCGACAGGCCTTCCTGTTGCGGGCGCTGGAAGGCCTGAACGTGGCCGACACCGCCGCCGCGATGGGCTGTTCGGCGGGGAGTGTGAAGACTCATTACTCGCGCGCAGTGCACAGTCTGCGCGCGACGCTCGGAGAGCATTGGCAGTGACCAAGCGCAGTGACAGCAAGGATTTCGAGGCACGGGTCGCGGCCCGGCTGCGCGCCAGCGCCGACGGGCTCGACGCGGCCACCCGGTCGCGGCTCAATCGTGCGCGCCAGGCAGCGCTGGCCGAGCTGGAACCGGCGCCGCAGCGCGCTCGTCTGTGGACCGCGCTCGCCGCGGCATCGGTCGCCGGCCTGGCATTCGGGCTCTGGCGCACACAGACCGGGCAGGCGCCCCGCCGACTGCCGGTCGAGGACGACGCGGCCACGGAACTGGAACTGCTGCTGGCAGAGGACAGCATGGAGATGATCGAGGACTTCGATTTCTATCTGTGGCTCGCCGAGGCCGACGCGGGCGGAGAGCGCGTCGGATGACTGCCGAGCCACGCCGCGTGTTGCTCGCCTGCCTGGTCGCCCTGCCGGCTTTCGCGGCCGGGCGCGACGCGCCGGACACGGAGTTCCTCGAGTTCCTCGGCTTCAGTGAGGAGGAAGGCTGGGACGAGTTTTTCGATGAACTGCCGCCGGAGGCGGCAGGTGACGGCGGGATGCCACCGCCCGATGAAGAGGCAAGCGATGAACAGGACTAGACGGGAGCTGATCGGATTCGCGCTCGGCGGCCTGTTGCCGGCGGCGGCCTTGGCCGACGAGCAGGGGGCCGACGACGCGAGGACCGACTGGGACGAGCTGTCGGCCGAACAGCGGGAACTGCTGGACGGGCTACGCGAGAAGTGGGACGAACTGCCCGAGGCGCAACGGCGGCGGCTGGCGGCCGGCGCCCGTCGCTGGGCGGCGATGGATCCGGAACAGCGCGAACGCGCCCGGCGACGCTTCGAGCGCTGGCGGCAGCTCACGCCCGAGCAGCGCAAGCGCATCCGCGAGCAGTTCCGCCGCTACCGCAGCCTGCCACCCGAGCAGCGCGAGCGGGTCCGGCGACAGTTCCGGCGGTTTCGGCAGTTACCGCCGGAACAGCGCCGCCAGCTCAGGGAGCGCTGGCGGAACCTGTCACCGGAGCAGCGGCAGCGCCTGCGCCGGCGCTGGCAGCGGATGACCCCGGAACAACGCGAGCAGGCGCGCGAGCGCATGCGCCGCTGGCGCGACATGGCGCCGGAGGAACGGGAGCGGGCGCGCCAGCAGCCGGGGCATTGAAGCAGCCGGAGCTGCCGCTGCTCAGAGTTCCTTGATCGTCTGGATCAGCTCGTTGACCATGGCCTGGCCGTCGCCGTAGAGCATTCGGGTGTTGTCCAGATAGAACAGCTCGTTCTCGATGCCTGAGAAGCCGGCACCCTGGCCGCGCTTGATCACGATGCAGTTCTTCGCCTTGTCGGCATTCAGGATCGGCATGCCGTAAATCGGGCTGGACGGGTCGCTGCGGGCGACCGGGTTGACCACGTCGTTGGCGCCGATCACCAGCGCCACGTCTGCCGTTTCGAACTCCGCGTTGATCTCGTCGAGGTCGTAGATCAGGTCATAGGGCACGCCGGCCTCGGCCAGCAGCACGTTCATATGGCCCGGCATGCGGCCGGCGACGGGGTGGATCGCGAACTTGACCTGCACGCCGCGCTCGGTCAGCAGCTGTGTCAGCTCCCAGACCTTGTGCTGGGCCTGAGCGACCGCCATGCCATAGCCGGGGACGATGATGACCTTCTGCGCGAAGGCCATCATGATCGCGGCATCGGCCGCCTCGATCGGCTTCAGGCTGCCGCGCGCTTCGCCACCGGCGACCGCGGTTTCGCCGAAGCCGCTGAACAGCACGTTCGCCAGCGAGCGGTTCATCGCTTTCGCCATCAGCTGGGTCAGCAGCGAGCCGGCGGATCCGACGACCGTGCCGGCGATGATCATCGCCGCGTTGTTCAGCACGAAGCCCTCGAAACCGACCGCCAGGCCGGTCAGCGCGTTGTACAGGGAGATCACGACCGGCATGTCGGCCCCGCCGATCGGCAGCGTCATCGTCAGCCCCAGCAGCAGCGCCAGCAGGAACATCGCCACGATCGACTGCTGGCCGCCATTCCCGGCGATCAGGCTCGCGCCGATGCCGGCGGCCGCCAGCAGGATCAGCAGGTTCACGATGTTCTGCCCGCGGAAGCGGATCGATCGCCGGATCAGGCCCTGCAGCTTGCCGAAGGCGATCAGGCTGCCGGAGAAAGACACCGAACCGATCAGCCCGCCGAGCACGGCCAGTGCGACGAAGACCTCTGAGTGCCCGCCGCCCTTGAGCAGCTCGATCGCCGAGATCGTCGCCGCGGCGCCGCCGCCCATGCCGTTGTACAGCGCGATCATCTGCGGCATGTCGGTCATCGGCACCCGCTTGCCGGTCCACCAGGCCAGTACGCCGCCGATAAAGATCGCGGTGGTCATCAGCAGGTAGTTGCCCATGCCCGGGTAGGCGAAGGTGATCAGCGTAGCGACCAGCATGCCGAGGCCCGCCCAGCGGATGCCGCTGGCCGCCGTGACCGGTGAGCTCATGCGCTTGAGCCCCATGATGAACAGGAACGCGGCGACGTAGTAGCTGACCTGTATGGCCAGGTTGCCGGCGGCGGCCGCGCTCACGAGCCTGGCTCCTTGCTGCTGCGGAACATCTCCAGCATGCGCTCGGTGACGACATACCCGCCGACCGCGTTGCCGGCGGCGAGCACGACGCCGGCGAAGCCGATGCATTGAGTCAGCACCGAGTCGGCCTGGCCCAGCGCCACCATGGCACCGACCAGCACGATGCCATGGACGAAGTTCGATCCGGACATCAGCGGCGTGTGCAGAATCGCCGGCACGCGCGCGATCACCTCGTAACCGGTGAACGCGGCCAGCATGAAGATGTAAAGCGCGGCAAAGGCGCTCAGTTCGATCATTGGCTGCCCTCCTCGAGCAAGGCGCGCGTCGGGGCGTGCAGCAGCTCGCCATCGCGGGTCAGCACCGTGCCGGCGAAGACCTCGTCTTCCCAGTCGATCGCCAGTTCGCCGTCGCGCAGCGCCGGCTGCAGCAGGTTGTAGAGATTGCGCGCGTACATCTCGCTGGCATGCCTTGCGACGGTCGCTGCGAGGTTGACCGGGCCGATGATCCGGACCCCGCCGTGCTGCACCGTCTCCCCCGGCCGGGTCAGTTCGCAGTTGCCGCCGCTCTCGGCCGCCAGATCGACGATCACGGCGCCGGCCGGCATGCGTTCGACCGTGGCCCGGTCGATGATCCGCGGGGCCGGACGCCCGGGCACGGCGGCGGTCGTGACGACCAGATCGGCCTTCGCGATCCGGCTAGCCAGCGCTTCGCGTTGCTGCTGCTGTTCCTCGGCCGTCAGCTCGCGCGCGTAACCGCCCTCGCCCTCGGCTGTCACCCCCGTGTCGATGAAGCGCGCCCCCAGCGACTCGATCTGCTCGCGCGTCTCGCTGCGCACGTCGAAGGCCTCGACGATGGCGCCGAGGCGGCGCGCGGTTGCGATGGCCTGCAGGCCGGCCACCCCGGCGCCGACGACCAGCGCCTGGGCTGGCCGGATCGTGCCGGCCGCGGTCGTCAGCATCGGCATGAACTTGTCCAGCGTCGCGGCGCCGACCAGCACCGCCTTGTAGCCGGCCACGGCGGCCTGCGAGGACAGCGCATCCATCGACTGGGCGCGGGAGATTCGCGGCACCAGCTCCATCGCCAGGCTGGTGATCCGCCGGTCGAGCAGGGCGCGGACCATGTCGAGGTGGCGGTGCGGCTGCAGGAAGCCGACGACGACGCTGCCGGGCTGCATTGCGGCAACCTGCTCGGGCGACGGCGGTGCGACCTTCAGCAGCAGGCCGGCTTCGCCGAGTACCGCAGTGCCCGAGTCGCGGAAGTCGGCCCCCTGGTAGAGTTCGTCGGGCAGGCCGGCCGGCTCGCCCGCTCCCCGCTGCAACAGGACCCGGGCGCCGGCCGCGAGCAGCTTGCCCAGCACTTCCGGCGTCAGCGCCACGCGCCGCTCGCCGGGCGCGGTCTCGACGACCACACCGATGCACAATCCCATGGGTCCTCCCTGCTCTGGTTGCTGGCGCCCTGTTTCGCCGGCCGCGCTGCGGCGGGTGGCGCGATATTAAACCATGCGGTCGTCCGCTGGCAGGTTGCGGTTCACGAACGCCGGCGCCCGGCCGCCGGATTGGGCGCAAAAGCGTTGATTTATTCGCGGGAGTCTGGGATATAAGCGGCTGATGACTGCGCCAATGTCAGAACTGGCCGAGTTCGGCAGTCAGGACTTGTCCCAGCAGGTGCTGCGGACGGACGTCGCCGGCATGCCGCTGGAATGGATCGACTACCGTGACGCGGTGCGCCTGTACCACACGGAGCAGGTGGCCTACACCTGCGGCACGCCGCTGTTTCGCATCTACGGCGGCACGAACGCAGTCACCGGGCTGCGCAGCCGGATCGAGGTCCATTCGATCATCGCGACTCACGGGCGCACCCATGGCATCGCGGAGCTGCGCGACCGCTACACGCCGCCGCTGAACAACAAGACGCTGTTCAGGCGCGATGGCGACCTGTGCCTGTACTGCGGCCAGCGCTTTCTCGCGCGGGATCTGACCCGCGATCACGTTCGGCCGCTGAGTCAGGGTGGCAGTGATGCCTGGCAGAACGTCGTCACCGCCTGCCGGCGCTGCAACAACCACAAGGGCGGCCGGACGCCGGAGCAGGCGGGCATGGAACTGATTGCCGTGCCGTTCACCCCGACCTACGCGGAGTACATCTACCTGAAGGGCCGGCGGGTACTCGCCGATCAGATGGAATTCCTGCTCGCGCACATCCCGCGTTCCAGCCCGCTGCACGCGCGGCTGAGCCATAGCCTGCAGTCGGTCGCCGGCACTTAACCCCGTTCGCCGCCGGCCGGCGTTAACCGTTTCCGTAGACCAATACGGAGACAGACCCATGCAACGCCTGAATATCCTGGCCCTGATGGGCCTGCTGCTGGCCGCCTGTGCCGCACCGGACCGCGGCGACGGCTCAGCGTCCGGGACGGCGCCTGCCCCGGTCCGGCCGCTGCCCTCGGCCGAGTCCACCGCTGAGCCGGCCCAGCCACCCGCGCCGGGGACCGCGAGCGATGCCGGCGCGATGCTGCAATTTCTGCAGATACAACCCCCGATGGCCGGCAGCGGCAAGCTCGAGGAACCGTTGACGGGGACCTGCTGCCCCGGCCGCTGGCGCCAGGCCGGCGAACCCCTGGACCGGGAAAACTACGGGCCGATCGTGACCAACCCGCTGCGCCTCGCAGCCGAGCAGCCGGTGTCGACCTTCGGCATCGACGTCGATACCGGCGCCTACAGCAACGTCCGGCGCATGCTGAATGCCGGGCGTCTGCCACCGGCCGACGCGGTCCGGGTGGAGGAGCTGATCAACTATTTCGACTACGACTATCCGGTGCCGCCGGCCGATGGGCCGCCGTTCAGCGTCAGCACGGAACTCGCCGCGGCCCCGTGGAACCCGGACCGGCTGCTGTTGCAGATCGGCATCCGCGGCCGTCCGGTGCCGAACAGCGAACGGAAAGCGGCGAACCTGGTGTTCCTGGTCGATGTGTCCGGCTCGATGGATTCGGCGGCCAAGCTGCCGCTGCTGAAACGCGCGCTGGCGCTGCTGACCCGCCAGCTCAGCGCAGCCGACCGGGTCTCGCTGGTCGTCTACGCCGGCGCCGCCGGCGTGGTGCTGGAGCCGACGCCCGGCGATCGGCATGCGCGCATCACGGCGGCGCTGGAGCGCTTGACGGCCGGCGGCTCGACCAACGGCGCCGGGGGCATTCGCACGGCCTATGCGATGGCCCGGCAGGCGTTTCTGCCGGACGGTATCAACCGGATTCTGCTGGCCACCGATGGCGACTTCAACGTCGGCACTGTCGATTTCGACAGCCTCGTCGATCTCGTCAAACGCGAGCGCGCCGACGGCATCTCGCTGACCACGCTGGGCTTCGGCAGCGGCAATTACAACGACCATTTGATGGAGCAGCTCGCCGATGCCGGTGACGGCAATCACGCCTATATCGACCGGCTGTCCGAAGCTCGCAAGGTACTGGTCGAACAACTGACCGGCACGCTGCAGACGATTGCCCGCGACGTGAAGATCCAGGTGGAATTCAATCCGGCAGTGGTCGCGGAGTACCGGCTGATCGGCTACGAGAACCGGATCCTGCGCCGCGAGGACTTCAACAACGACCGGGTCGATGCCGGCGAAATCGGTGCCGGCCACACGGTGACGGCCCTGTACGAGCTGAGCCTCGTGGGCAGCCCGGCGCGGCTGATCGATCCGCTGCGTTACGCGCCCGGGCAGCGCAGTGGCCGGGCGGCCGCGGAGCTGGCTTTCCTCAGGCTGCGCTACAAGCCGCCGGCGGGTGGCGGCAGCCGGCTGCTGGAGCGGGCGGTCCCGGCCCCGCGCGGCGCACTGCCGCCGGCCAGCGACAGGTTGCGTTTCGCGGCGGCCGTGGCCGCGTTCGGGCAACTGCTTCGCGGCGGCGAATACCTGGGCGAGTTCGGCTATGGCGACGTCGTGACATTGGCAGCCGCGGCCCGCGGCTCCGATCCGCATGACGATCGCGGTGAGTTCCTCGGGCTCGTGCGCCTGGCGGAGAGTCTTGGCCCGGCGAGCGCCCGGCCAGCCTCCGCTGATTCCGGTCGGCCAGGCTCGTGATGCCGTTTCCCCGTCATGGCCGGCTGGCTTATGCTGCCGGCCATGGCGGGGGAGCCCGACGACAATGCGCTGATGCTGCGCTACCGGGCCGGTGACACGGTGGCATTCGGTCGGCTTTACGAACGCCACAAGGGCCCGCTGTACCGCTATTTCCTG
>RFHQ01000190.1 GCA_003695765.1 Gammaproteobacteria bacterium | reverse complement strand
GGGTTCTCGATCTGCGGATTGACGTACCAGATCTCGGGCCAGTACCAGGGATCGCGCAGGAACATCGCGGCGATGTCCCAGAGCGTGTCGCCGCGCTTGACGACATAACGTTCCGGGTGGTCGGCGCGCAGCGGCACGCCGTCGTCGGCGCTGAGCACCGGCGCCGGGCCGGCGGCGAGCAGGATCAGGCTGCTGCTGAGCAGGACGAGCGCGGCCTGGCGCAGGGCGCGGCGCGCGGACGGGAAGCTGTTCATGGATGCTCCATCCCCATTCTGGTCCGCCCCGGGCCGGCGGTCAGCGATTGCTATACTCGCCGGTCGCACCCCGCAGCGGGCGACAACAACGCGCCGGATCCTGTCCCGGGCCCCTGAAACCCGGTGGAAAACCGGCTGTCTATGTTCGATATATCATAAAATTAGCGCATATTGATAGCGCCGAACCCGAAACTGTGAAGGAAGCGACATGGCGATCCTGAAGATCCTCGAGTACCCGGATCCCCGGCTGCGCACCCGCGCCGCGCCGGTGGAGGCCGTGGACGAGGACATCCGGCGGCTGGCGGCCGACATGCTGGAGACGATGTATGCGGCGCCGGGCATCGGCCTCGCCGCCACCCAGGTGGATGTCCACAAGCGGCTGCTGGTGCTCGACATCTCCGAGGATCGCAGCCAGCCGCTGTGCCTGATCAACCCGGAGATCCTCGAGGCCGACGGCTGCGCGGCCGGTGAAGAGGGCTGCCTGTCGGTGCCCGGCTACACGGAGACGGTGGAGCGCGCCGCGCAGATCCGCGTGCGTGCGCTGGACCTCGACGGCGAGTCCCGCGAGATCGAGGCCGATGGCCTGCTGGCCGTCTGCATTCAGCACGAGATGGACCATCTCGAGGGCAAGCTGTTCGTCGACTACCTGTCGGAACTGAAGCGCCAGCGCCTGCGCAAGCGCCTGGAGAAATCACGGCGGCGCGAGACGCCGGCGCGGGCCGCCGCCCCCGTGATCTGAACGGCCGGCCGTCGCCCGGGGCACAGCCATGAGCGGGAGCGGGCCGCGCATCGTCTTCGCCGGTTCGCCGGCCTTCGCCGTGCCCAGCCTGCGGGCGCTGGCCGCCGGGTCTGTGCCGCCCTGCGCGGTGCTGACCCAGCCGGACAGGCCGGCCGGACGTGGCCGCCAGCCGAGGCCGAGCGCGGTCAAGCAGGCGGCCGAGTCCCTGGGACTGCCGCTGCTGCAGCCGGAACGGCTGGATGCGGCTGCCGAAGCGGCACTGCGCGCGCTGGCGCCGGATCTCATGGTCGTGGTCGCCTATGGCCTGCTGTTGCCACCGTCGATCCTGTCGCTGCCGCGGCGCGGTTGCGTGAATCTGCACGCCTCGCTGCTGCCGCGCTGGCGCGGCGCGTCGCCGGTCCAGGCGGCGATCCTGGCCGGCGACGCCGAGACCGGTGTCAGCCTGATGCAGATGGATGCGGGGCTGGACAGCGGGCCGGTGTACGCGGCGAAGCGCGTGGCGATCGGGCCGGAAGAGACCGCCGGCGAGCTGGCCGAGCGGCTGGCGGCGCTGGCGGCCGAACTGCTGCTCGAACAGCTGGATGGCCTGCTGTCCGGCCGGCTGGAGGCCCGGCCGCAGCCGGTCGAAGGCGTGAGTCACGCGCCGAAGATCCGCAAGTCGGACGCGCGCATCGACTGGTCGCAGCCCGCCGAGCTGATCGCGCGGCAGGTGCGCGCCTACAACCCGTGGCCGGTGGCCGAGACCCTGCTCGACGGCCAGCGCCTGCGGATCTGGCAGGCGCGGCCGGCAGGCGGGGCGGATGCGGGCGCCGTGCCGGGCCAGGTGCTGGCCGTCGACGCCGGCGAATTGCGGGTACAGACCGGGGCCGGGGCACTGCAGTTGCTGCGCCTGCAGCTGCCGGGCCGCAAGCCGGTCACGGCCGCGGAATTCGTGCGCGCGCGGCGCCTGACCGGCACCGTGCTCGGCCGATGAACGGGCCAGCCACCGGCGCCGGGCCGCGCGCCGTCGCGGCCCGCAGCCTCGATGCCGTACTGCATGCGGGCCGCCGGCTCGACCAGGCGCTGGCGGAGTTCGCCGCGGAATACCCGGCCCCGGCGCGCGCACAGGCGATGGCGCTGGCCTGGGAAGCGACGCGCTGGCACTGCCGTCATCGCGCGATCGTCGACCGCTTGCTGACGCGGCGCTTGCGCCGGCGCGACCGGGTGCTGGCGGCGCTGCTGTCGGTCGCGCTGGCGGAACTCGAGGTCGGCCGCGCGCCGGACTATGCGGCCGTCTCGGCGGCGGTCGCGGCCAGCCGGCTGCTGGGCCTCGGTCGCGCGGCCGGCTTGGTCAACGCCGCGCTGCGCCGCTACCTGCGCGAGCGCGAGTCCTTGATGGCGGCGGTCACGGCGGACCCGGAAGCCCGCTGGGCGCATCCGCGCTGGTTGATCGACGCGCTGCGCGCCGACTGGCCGCGGCATTGGGAAGCGATACTGGCCGCGAACCAGCAGCACCCGCCGATGTGGCTGCGGGTCAACGTCGCGAAGACCACGCGCGAAGCCGTGAGCCGGCGGCTGGCGGCCGCGGGATTGGCCTGCGAGGCGCCGGTTGACTACCCGCAGGCGCTGCGCCTGATCGAGCCGCGGCCGGTCGAGGATGTGCCGGGATTCGCCGACGGCCTGGTCAGCGTGCAGGATGCCGGCGCGCAACTCGCGGCCGGGCTGCTGGCGCCGGCGCCCGGCATGCGCGTGCTGGACGCCTGTGCGGCACCCGGCGGCAAGACGGCGCATCTGCTCGAATGCGCCGCCGGCGACATCGACTTGCTGGCGCTGGACATCGATGCGCAGCGCCTCGCGCGGGTTGCCGAGAACCTGTCCCGCCTGGCGCTGCGGGCGACGCTGCGTGCCGGCGACCTGCTGGCGCCGGACGACTGGTGGGACGGGCAGCGCTTCGACCGCATCCTGCTGGATCTGCCCTGCTCGGCCAGCGGCGTGCTCCGCCGCCAGCCGGACATCCGCTTCCTGCGGCGCGCGAGCGACATCCCGCGATTCGCGCGGCGGCAACGGCGGCTGCTGGACGCGGCCTGGTCCCTGCTGGCGCCGGGCGGGCGACTGCTGTACGCGAGCTGCTCGGTGCTGCGGGCCGAGAACCAGGCCGTGCTGAGCGAATTCCTCGCCGCGCGGGCGGACGCGCGCGAATGCGACGAGCCGGCCGTCCCGTCCGGCAGCGCGCTGCGCGGCCCGGGGCCGGGCTGGCAACTGCTGCCGGCCGACGGCGGTACCGACGGCTTCTATTATGCTTTAATCGAAAAACGCCCGGCCTGAGCGAGCAGCGGAATCCAGCCGCAGGGGCCGGCCTCCGGAAGCACGACCGATGCAGTCTAGCCTGATACAGCCGCAAGCGCGGCGCCGCCGCGGCCGGGCGGCCCTGCTCGGCGTGGCCTTGCTGCTGTCCGCGGCCGTGGCGGCGCAGCCGGGGCGTTTCGATGTGCGCAGCGCATCGACCGGCCTGAAGGACGGCGTCTATTACCTGAACGCCCGCATCGACTACCGGCTCAGCGAGAAGGCGCTGCAGGCCCTGCGCAGCGGCGTGGAACTGACGATCGAACTGCAGATCGAAGTGGAACGGCGGCGGGCCTTCCTGCCGGACAGCACGGTGGCCTCTCTGCGCCAGGCCTATCTGCTCAGTTATCAGCCCTTGAGCCAGCGCTACGTGGTCCGGAACCTCAACAGCGGTGAGCAATCGTCGTATGCGACACTGTTCTCCGCGCTGAACAGCCTCGGCCGGGTCATCGACCTGCCGGTCATCGATGCGGCCCTGCTGGAGCCGGACGCGAGCTACGAGATCCGGCTGCGGGCCGTGCTGGACCAGAACACCCTGCCCGGGCCATTGCGCCTGTTTGCCTTCTGGGGCGACAGCTTCCGCCTGGAGAGCGATTGGTACGCGTGGACGCTAAAAGAGTAAGACGCTTGCTGACGGCCGGTCTCAGCGGCGCGGCGCTGCTGCTGGGCATCGTCGCGCTGGTGCTGCTCGGGCGGACCTCGCAGGACTCGGAGTCCTTCGGGCGGCTGAACGACCTGCTGCTGCTGCTCAACGTCGCCTGTGCGCTGGCCCTGCTGCTGCTGATCGCCGGCAACCTCTGGCGGCTGGTTCGCGATTACCGCGCGCGGCGGCCCGGTGCCGCACTCAGGGCCCGCATGGTCGGCGCCTTCGTCGCGCTGGCCGTGATGCCGCTGGCGATCGTCTGGTGGTTCGCCGTGCAGTTCCTCCAGAGCGGCATCGACAACTGGTTCGATCTGCGGGTCGAGCACGGCCTGTCGGATGCGCTGGAATTGAGCCGCGATGCGCTGGACCTGCGCCTGCGCAGCGACCTGGAGAAGACCCGCGAAATGGCCCGGGCGCTCAGCGGCGTCGCGCCGCCGGTGATGGTCGCGATGCTCGGAGAGTTCCGCCGCCAGGCGGGCGCCTCCGAGGTGACCATCTACGGCAGCGCGTCGCGGATCGTCGCGACCAGCGTGCGCGATCCGGCGACGCAGTTGCCGATGGTGATCCCGGACGATGTGCTGCTGCGGCTGCGCCAGTCCGGTTACTACGTGGGCCTGGACCCGGCGCCGGACGGCCGTTATCAGGTGCGCGCCGCGGTGCTGATGCCCCGGCTGCGCCCCGGCGCTCAGCTGCTGGCGCTGCACGCGATCTATCCGCTGAACGAGCGGATCGGGCTGCTGGCCGAGTCGGTGGAGCGCAGTTACAGCCGCTACGAGGAGCTGGCGTTCCTGCGCGAGCCCTTGCGTTACAGCTTCATCTTCACGCTGTCCCTGGTCGTGCTGCTGTCCTTCCTGGCGGCGCTGTACGGCGCGTTCTTTTTCGCGCGCCGGCTGGTCGCACCGCTGCAGTCGCTGGCGGCCGGCACCCGCGCGGTCGCCGCCGGCGACCTGGAGACGCGCCTGCCCGGCGCCTCCCACGACGATGTCGGCTTCCTGATCGATTCCTTCAACGACATGATCGAGCGGCTGGCCGAGGCGCGCGAGGCGGCGCGCAGCAGCGCGCAGCAGGTCGAGCGGGAGCGCGCCCAGCTCGCCGTGCTGCTGGCACGGCTGTCCACCGGTGTCATCGTCGTCAACGCGGATGGCAGCATCCGGATCGCCAATGATGCAGCCGGTGCGATCCTCGGTTGCGACCTGCGCGAGCACCAGGGGGAGTCGCTGCCCGCCCTCGCCCGCGGCGAGCCGCGGCTGGCGCAGTTCGTCGTCGCGGTGCAGGCCGCGGACGCCGCGGCGCAAGGGCAGCCGGAATGGCGCGAGCAGCTGGTGCTGCGCACCGACAGCGGACGGCGGGTGCTGGTCTGTGCCAGCACGGGCCTGCCGGCGGAAGAAGGCGCGCCGCCCGGCCGCCTGCTGGTGTTCGACGACATCACGACCTTGCTGCAGGCCCAGCGGGACGCCGCCTGGGGCGAAGTCGCGCGGCGGCTCGCGCATGAAATCAAGAACCCGTTGACGCCGATACAGCTCGCGGCCGAGCGCATCCGGCGGCGTTACCTCGGCAGCATGCAGGACATGGAGGCGGAGATCCTGGACCGGGCGACCCACACGATCGTGCAGCAGGTCGAGGCCATGCGGGACATGGTCAATGCCTTCAGCGAGTACGCGCGGGCGCCGGAGCTGACGCTGTCTCAGGTGGACCTGAACCAGCTCGTGCGCGAGGTCGCGTTCCTGTACCAGACGCGCGATGCCCGCTCGCTGCTGCAACTCGAGCTGGACCCGTCGCTGGAGCCGCTGCCCGCGGATGCGGTGCGCCTGCGCCAGCTGCTGCATAATCTGATCCGGAACGCGCTGGAAGCGCTGGACGGCCGCCCGGAACCGGAGCTGGTCATTCGCACGCGGCGGCTGGACGAAGAGCAGGCGGCGGAGCTGCTGGTCGAGGACAACGGCCCGGGTTTCGACGAAGCGACGCTGGACCACGCCTTCGAACCCTACGTGACGACCAAGAGCAAGGGCACGGGGCTGGGACTGGCGATCGTCAAGCGACTGATCGAAGAACACGGCGGCACCGTCGCCGCCGAAAACCGCCCGAGCGGCGGCGCGCGAGTGCGCGTCAGGCTGCCATTGCGTTCGACGCAGCGCGATGACGGCATCCGCCATGCCGGGCGACAGCAGGAACTGCGGAGGGAACGCGCATGACCGCGCCACAGATACTCGTCGTCGACGACGAGGCCGACATACGGACTTTGATCGACGAGATCCTTTCCGACGAGGGCTACCGCGTCGAGACGGCCGCCGATGCGGCCGAAGCGCGGCAGCGGATGAATGCCGGCAGGCCGGACCTGGTCCTGCTGGACATCTGGATGCCCGACGTCGACGGCATCACGCTGCTGAACGAATGGTCGCAGGAGGGCCGGCCGGCCTGCCCCGTCGTAATGATGTCGGGGCACGGCACCGTGGAGACGGCGGTCGAGGCGACACGGCTGGGCGCGGCCGATTTCGTCGAGAAGCCACTGTCGTTGCAGAAGCTGCTGCGCACCGTGGAGCGCGCACTGGAGAACCGGGGCCGGCCGCCGAAGCGGCCGCCCAGCGGGCTGTTGCCGGAACGCGAGGAACTGATCGGCAAGAGCCGCCCGATGCAGGAATTGCGCGCGCGGGCGCGGGAACTGGCCGCGTTGCCGGGTCCGGTGCTGGTCGTCGGCGAGCCGGGCTCGGGCCGCGAGGCGACGGCTCGCTACCTGCATGGCGTGTCGGCCGGCCGTGAGGCTCCTTTCGTGAAACAGGTGGCGGCGGCGCTGCCGGTCGGGAGCGTGGCCACGGCGCTGCTGGGCGACGCGGCGGCTGCGGGCCTGCTGGCGCGCGCGGCGGGTGGCAGCCTGTTCATCAGCGGCGCCGAGAACCTGCCGGACGACGCGCGCCGCTTGCTGGCCGGCATCCTGGAGCAGCAGGCCTGGTCGCGGCCCGGCGAGGCCACGCAGCAGGCGCTGGCCTGCCGACTGATCCTGTCGGTGGACGCGACCGCCGGAGACGATGCCCTCGGCGACGCGCTGCGCCGGCAGTTCCAGTTACGCGAGATCCGCGTGCCGCCGCTGCGCGAGTACCCGGAAGACGTGTCGGAAATGCTCCGGCGGACCGTCGACGATCTCGTCGAACGGGAACAGCTGCCGTTTCGCCGATTCGGCCTGCCGGCGCAGAACCGCCTGCGCAATTACCCCTGGCCCGGTAACGTGCAGGAGCTGCGTCGCCTGGTCAGGCGCCTGCTGCAGGCCGGCGGGCCGGAAGAAATCGGCTTGCAGGAGCTGGAGTCGCTGCTGCAGGAATCGCCGACGGCCGCCGGCGAAGCGCTGGTGCAGCAGGACCTGCTGGCGATGCCGTTGCGCGAAGCGCGGGAAGCCTTCGAGCGCGCCTACCTGACCGAGCAGCTCAAGCTCAGCAACGGCAAGGTCGGTCAGCTGGCAAAGCGCGTCGGCATGGAGCGTACGCACCTGTATCGCAAGCTACGCTCCCTGGGCGTCGACTTCCGCCACGTCGGCGACGAGGACTGAACGGCTACCAGGCGATGCGTTCGCCGTTGTAGCGCGTGAAACTGCCGCTGTCGCCGATATCGAAGCCGGCGATCAGCCGGCGCATGCCGCTGACACTGTCCGGGATCTCGATCTCCGCGGTGCCGAAATCCATGCGGGTC
>RFHQ01000189.1 GCA_003695765.1 Gammaproteobacteria bacterium | reverse complement strand
TCCTCGCTGGCCATGCGCAAGACGCGGCGCGCAATATAGCGGGGATCGCAGCCGCCATCCAGCATGCGCGCCAGCCAGTAGAGCGCTGCATCGGGATCGGAGCCGCGCACCGACTTGTGCAGCGCCGAGATCAGGTCGTAGAACGCATCGCCCTGCCGATCGAAGCGCCGGACACGGCCGCCGAGCAGGTCCGCCATCGCCGATTCGTCGAGCCGGCCCGACGGATCGGCCAGCCCGGCCGCCAGCTCCAGCAGGTTCAGCGCCCGGCGCGCGTCACCGTCGGACGCCAGCGCGATCTGCTCGAGCTGTTCCTCGGTCAACGCCAGCCCGCTATTGCCAAGGCCGCGCTCGCGATCTTCGAGCGCCCGCCGCATGACCGTGAGCAAGGCCTCGCGTGACAGCGGCTTGAGGACGTAGACACGGGCGCGCGACAGCAGTGCGTTGTTCAGCGCAAAGGACGGATTCTCGGTTGTCGCGCCGATGAAGGTGATGCTGCCGTCCTCGACCCACGGCAGGAAGGCATCCTGCTGCGCCTTGTTGAAGCGGTGGACTTCGTCCAGAAACAGCACCGTCGGCTGCTCCGGGTGCTGCGCCGCGTCGGCGACGGCCGCGCGTATGTCCTTCACGCCGGCCATGACCGCGGACAGGGCCACGAAGCGCGCGCCGGCCTGCTGGGCCACGAGCCGCGCCAGCGTGGTCTTGCCCGTCCCCGGCGGTCCCCAGAGGATCGCCGAGTGCAGCGGCCGGGCCTCGACCAGGCGTCGCAGGCTGCGGCCCTGGGCCAGAAGCTGTTCCTGCCCGGCCATTTCGTCGAGGCTGCGCGGGCGCATCCGGTCCGCCAGCGGCCGCCAGTCACCGGCCGCGCCGTTCATCAGCTCTCCCCGGCCGCCAGCCCGGCCTCGATCCAGCGGGTCCAGTGCCGCAGCCCGGCGACGGCCAACGCCCAGCCGAGCACGATACCGCCAGCGTCGAACAGCAGGTCGGCGAATTCGGCCGAGCGATACGGCAGCAGCCCTTGCAGGACCTCGATCAGCGCGCCGAAGGCCAGCAGGCCCGCGGCCACAGCCGGCAGTGTGCGGGGCCGGAAGACGCCACCGAACCAGAGCATCAGCAGCCCGAACACGAGCAGGTGCGCATCCTTGTCATCCAGCAGCTCGTCGACCGGCAGTTCGCCGAGCGGCAGGAGCATCAGCAGCAGCACCAGCAGCATCAGCAGCAGCCCGCCGAGGAGCCAGAGCCGGGCGAAACGCAGGGCCTGATACATCGACCTACAGCTCGGACTCGTCGATGACGTCCGCGCCGGCGGGCACTGCGAAGGTGAACAACGCTGCCGGCAAAGCCGGGTTGCGTTCCACCTGCTCGAAACGGATCCGCGTCTGCTGGCCAAGCCGGTCCGTCAGCACGAACACGGCCGGATCGGCTCCGGCAAAGCCCAGCCGCATGCTGGCGAAATCGGCGCTGCTGTCGCGCGGGCCCAACGTAACCCAGGCCAGCCCATCGCTCGCGTCCGTGCCGAGGACCTCGAAGGCGTCGAGGACGTCGCGGCTGCCACTGAGCAGCGCCGCCGGCGTGCTGCCCAGCGCCGCACCGATGCGCCGGACCGTGACCTGTTCGAGGTCGGCCTCGTACAGCCAGACGCGTTCTCCGTCGGACACGATCAGGCGCTCGAAGGGCTGTTCGTAT
Organism: Gammaproteobacteria bacterium; assembly: GCA_003695765.1. Classification (GTDB taxonomy): domain Bacteria; phylum Pseudomonadota; class Gammaproteobacteria; order Steroidobacterales; genus J054. The sequence goes on along the minus strand of RFHQ01000189.1, from coordinate 3,537 downwards.
TGCCAGCGAAACCGGCCCGGCCGGGCCAGGAAGAAGTGCCCGCTGGCACGCTCGACCACCGCCTGGTCGCGGTCGATGACTTCCTGGGTGAAGGCAGCGCGCAGCGACTGCGTGCCGTCGATGAAGGCCTCAAGCCGCTGCAGCCCGTCATCGGCGGCTGCCGGCAGGCACAGCAACAAGGTGAAGACCGTTGCCAGCCGGTCGAGGCTGCAGCGCCGTCTCACGGCTTCAGTCGGCGTCGGGCGGCGGTGGCGCGATGACTTCGCGTGATCCGTTGGGCTGCAGTTCGCTGACTATCCCGGCCGCTTCCATGGCTTCGACCATGCGCGCGGCCCGGTTGTAGCCGATCTTCAGACGCCGCTGGATACCAGACACCGAGGCCCGCCGCGTTTCGGTGACGATTCTCACGGCCTGATCATAGAGGGGATCGGACTCATCATCCACTTCGACCGCGGCGCCGGCCGCCTCCTTGCTGAGGCCCGGGATCGGCTCGGCCGGCCCTTCCGTGATCGCGTCGATATAATTCGGCTCGCCGCCGCCGCGCAGGCGCGCGACCACGCGATGGACTTCCTGGTCCGATACGAAAGCACCGTGCACGCGCTGCGGCAGCGACGAGCCGGGCGGCAGGAAAAGCATGTCGCCGTGACCGAGCAGCGCCTCGGCCCCGCCCTGATCGAGGATCGTCCGTGAATCGACCTTGGCGGATACCTGGAAAGCGATGCGGCAGGGAATGTTGGCCTTGATCAGGCCGGTAATGACATCCACGGACGGCCGCTGCGTGGCGATGATCATGTGGATGCCGGCGGCGCGCGCTTTCTGTGCCAGGCGTGCGATCAACTCCTCGACCTTCTTGCCGACGATCATCATCATGTCGGCCAGTTCGTCGATCACGACCACGATCTGCGGCAGCGGGTTCAGGCCCGGCGCGCCGGGATCCTCTTCGGGAGCGTCCGGTACCAGCGGCTGGTACAGCGGGTCGGGAATCGGCTGGCCGGCATCGATCGCGGCCTTGACCTTGCGGTTGAAGCCGCCGATGTTGCGTACGCCGAGCGCGGCCATCAGCCGGTAACGCCGCTCCATCTCGGCAACGCACCAGCGCAGCGCATTGGCCGCGTCCTTCATGTCCGTCACCACCGGCGCCAGCAGATGCGGGATGCCCTCGTAGACCGACAGCTCCAGCATCTTCGGATCGATCATGATCAGCCGCACCTGCTCCGGCGTGGACTTGTACAGCAGGCTCAGGACCATCGCATTGATGCCCACGCTCTTGCCCGAGCCGGTGGTGCCGGCGATCAGCAGGTGCGGCATCCGGCCGAGGTCGGCCACGACCGACTTGCCGCTGATGTCCTTGCCCAGCGCCAGCGACAGCGGCGAATTCATGTCCTCGTAGGCCTTGGAACGCAGGATCTCGCCGAGTGTCACCAACTCGCGGGTCTCGTTCGGAATCTCCAGGCCGACGGTCGGCTTGCCGGGGATGACCTCGACCACGCGGACGCTGATGGCCGATAGTGAGCGGGCCAGGTCCTTGGCCAGGTTGCTGATCTGGCTGACCTTGACCCCGGGCGCCGGCGCCAGTTCGAAGCGGGTCACCACCGGGCCCGGATGCACGGACACGACCTCGACCTCGACGCCGAAGTCGCGCAGCTTCAGCTCCACCAGCCGCGACATCGCTTCCAGCGCTTCCTCCGAATAACCGGGCCCCTGCGCCGGCGGGTCGTCGAGCAGCGCGAGCGGCGGGAGTTCGCCGCTGGCCGGCGGATCGAACAGCGGCACCTGGCGTTCCTTCTGCGCGCGCAGGCCCGGCTCCGGCGCCGGGATCACGGGCTCGATCCGCGGCTTGCGCCGTGTCGACACCTTGCGCCGTTCCTCGCGTACCACTTCGTGGCGCTGCTCCTGTGCCCGGCGCGCCGCCAGCCGCTCGCGCAACTGGCGGTAGAGGCCGTGCAGATCTTCCGCGCCACCGAGCACCGCGTGGCCGATACGGTCCATGACCGTCAGCCAGGACAAGCCCGTGAACAGCGACACCGACGCGAGCCACAGCGCCAGCAGCAGCACGGTGGCGCCCAGCAGGCCCATGACACCGGCCAGAGAGCCGCCGATGAGTTCGCCGAACGCGCCACCGGCGGACTGCGGCATCATCGCGTTGTCGAAATGCAGGGTCGCCAGCCCGCAGCTGCTGGCCAGCGCGAGCAGGAAGCCACCGAGCCGGGTGCCCAGCAGCGCCCGGTCCAGCGCCTCGACACTGGCGCGCGCCGAAAAGATCAGCCAGCCCAGCAGCAGCAGCATCAAGGGGAACAGATAAGCCGGGAGGCCGAAGAGCGCATAGCTGACATCGGCGAACCAGGCACCGGCGGCGCCGATCTCGTTATGAATGGCCCCCGGCTCGCCGGTGCGACTGAAGCCGGGGTCGCGCGGGTCATAGCTGAGCAGCGCGACCAGCATGATCAGCGCCAGCGCAGCAAAGACCCACAGCGCCGCCTCGCGGAGCGCGCGGGTGATGGACACCTGCACCGGTGCCCGGGCCTGCAGCGGGGCTACCTTGGACAACTCAGGCTTCGCAACAACAACCTTTGCTATCTGCTTCAATATTAAAGCAGTTAGCGACTTGCCTAATATCGGCGAAGCCGGCCCTCGTTGCAAGCCCCGCGCGCCAGCGCGGGCTTTGCGCGCCTTGGGCGATGGCCTACACTAGCGGGTCGTCTCACGCAGCCCGGCGCGCACGGCGGGCTTCCCGGTACATGGATCAAGGACACTGACAGCATGGCCTCTGCGGGGCACAGCCGCGTTCTGATACTCGGTTCCGGACCGGCCGGCTACTCCGCCGCGGTCTATGCGGCGCGCGCCAATCTGGAGCCGACGCTGGTCACCGGCCTGGACATGGGCGGCCAATTGATGACCACGACCGAGGTCGACAACTGGCCCGGCGGCGAAGCGGGCCTGCAGGGCCCGGAGCTGATGGACCGCCTGCGACAGCACGCCGAACGCCTGAACACCCGGCTGGTCAACGACCACATCGAGCGGGTCGAGCTCGGGCAGCGGCCGTTCCGGCTCTGGGGCAGCCAGGGCGAATACCGCTGCGATGCTCTGATCATCGCCACCGGGGCGACGGCGCGGTACCTGGGGCTGCCCAGCGAGGAGCACTACAAGGGTCGCGGCGTTTCGGCCTGCGCGACCTGCGACGGGTTCTTTTATCGGGGCCAGCCGGTTGCCGTCGTCGGCGGCGGCAACACCGCGGTCGAGGAAGCCCTGTACCTTGCCAATCTGGCCAGCAAGGTCACGCTGATCCATCGCCGCGACAAACTGCGGGCGGAAAAGATGCTGCAATCGCAGCTGTTCGCCAGGCTCGCGCCGGCCGGCAACGTCGAGATCCTCTGGAACCATGTCGTCGACGAGGTACTGGGCAACGATCAGGGCGTGACCGGCCTGCGCCTGCGCAGTACGCTGGACGAAAGCGAACGGGAGCTGGAGGTGGCGGGTGTCTTCATCGCCATCGGACATGACCCCAATACCGGCATCTTCAAGGGCCAGCTGGAAATG
>RFHQ01000188.1 GCA_003695765.1 Gammaproteobacteria bacterium | reverse complement strand
TAATAAAGAATATCGCCGCCGCCCCAGTCGATGAATTCCAGCGCGCCGAAGACACTGTAGCGCGGCCCGAAACCGCAACGGATCGCGCGGTCGATGTCCTCCGGCGTGGCGACCCCTTCGGCGACCATGCGCGCCGCCTCGTTCAACAGCAGCGCCTGTACGCGCGAGACGATGTAGCCCGGCGATGCCTTGCAGACCACCGGTACCTTGCCGGCGGACTCCAGCAGGGCGCGCAGCGACTCGACGTTGGCGGGCTGCGCCTGTGCGCAGGGTGAGATCTCGACCAACGGCATCAGGTAGGCCGGGTTCAGCCAGTGCGCGTTGATGTAGCGTTCCGGGTGGCTGACGAATCCCGCGAGCGTGTCGGCCAGCATCGTCGAGGTCGTGGAGGCGAAGATCGCGGTCTCGCTGCAGGCTTCGCTCAGCCAGGCGTAGGTGTCGCGCTTGACGTCGAGCACTTCCAGCACCGCCTCGAAGACCACGTCCGCCGCAGCCAGCGGCTCGGCGGCGTCCGCGCGTGCGGCCAGCTCGATCCGGTCCAGCAGGGCAGGCAGCTCCAGCTCGGTGAGCAGCCCGGCCGCGGCCAGCTGCCTGGCCTCATCGGCGAGCCCGGCGTCGACCTCAGCGGCCAGCGCCGCGAAGTCGGCGGCACTGCGCGCTTCGCTGTCGACCAGGGTCACCGGCCGGCCGGCCCAGGCGAAAGCCAGTGCGATGCCCCGCCCCATGCGCCCGGCGCCGGCGATCGCGATCCTGTCCAGCATTTTGCTCATCGTCCGTGTCAGGCATACCCCAGCCAGGGAAAGAACAAGCCGTCCGGATCGTAGCGCCTGCGCAGTTCAGCGAGGCGCTGCCATTTCTGCGCCGAGAAACACTCGCGCAGGGCCGCCGGGTAACGGCCGGGATCGATCTCGTTCGGATAATGCCCGGCCGTCCATGGCTGCAGGCGCTCGACGGCCGCGTCCATCCAGGCATCGTTGGCCGGGACATCGGCTTCCTCGTCGGCCATCAAATACCAGGACAGGTAGTGATCCCCGGTGTAAGTGAAACTGGAGTCGGCATCGTCCGGCGACGGGTCGACCCCCCAGGCCGACAGCATGAAGGACTTCGGCGAGCGCGGCGGCTGTTCCTGCCAGCGCTCGGCCAGCGCCCGGAAGGCCGCGCCGATGTCGTTGGTCCAGATGTTGTGGATCGCGGTCCGGTACGGGCTCGTGTAGTCGGTCTCGTTGCCGGTATACAGCTGCGCGTAGCTCAGTTCCGCGTCCTCGTGCGAGAGTTTCGCCAGCGCCGGGATCCGGCTGTCGCGCACCGGCTGCAGCATCGCCATTGCGTCGTCACGATCGCGGCCGAAGGCCACGAAACTGACCGCGGCGACCAGTTCGCGCCGCGCCCGCGGCACATCGGCCGGCCCGAAGCGCCCGAGGACCGCGAGGATCTCCAGTTCGCGGCGGCGCCGCGGGGAGCCGCTGACCGCCTGCAATGCCTCGAGCAGGGCGTCCAGTTTCGCGACCGGGACCAGGAATTTGCTCTTGACGATCGCGCCCGGCGCCCGGAACAGCCGCAGCTTGTAGCGCAGGACGGCGCCGAAGAAACCGGGGCCGGCGCCGCGCACCGCCCAGAGCAGATCCGGGTGGTCGTTGGCCGTGGCGGTCACCCGGCGGCCGTCGGCCAGCACGATGTCGGCCGCGATGATCGAACGGCAGGCGATGTCCCAGGCCGGCATGTTCCAGCCCAGGCCGCCGCCGATCAGATAGCCGCCGAGACCGACGATTCCGGTGTGCGCCGCCGGGAAGGACCAGCCGTGCGGCACCAGACGGGCCACGAAATCTTCGCTGCGCAGGCCGGGCTGCACCCAGGCCGTGCCGGCTTCGGCATCGATTTCTGCGCGGCGCAAGCGCGACAGGTCCAGCAGCACGCCACCGTTGCGCAGGCAGCCGCGGGCCGGGTTGTGGCCGGTCGCCCGCGTGATCACACGCCGGCCCTGCTCCGCGGCATAGCGGACGGCCGTGACGGCATCGTCTTCCGTCTCGGGCCTCACGATCAGGTCCGGATAGCGCGCCGGCTTGTGCAGATACCAGACCATGCTGCGGCGCCACAGTTCGTAGTCCGGGTCGCTGCGCGAAACGACCAGTCCACGGAGCGTCTCCAGGCCCGCGGCCACGGTCCGGGCAAGCGCTGCCGGCCAGCGTGCCAGTGCGGCCGTGGCGGCGGATAACGCCAGCGCCGCGCGGAACAGGAAATGTCGCCTGCCAAGTTCCATGTCTCGCCTCCTCAGCCGCCGGCGGCGGCCAGGGCGCGGGCCGTTGCAGCGAACGGCCTGAGCCCCCAGTAGAGCACCGCGGCACCGGCCAGCCCGGCGCTGACGCAAGTCAGCGACATCGAATAGCCGACCGCCAGCGGATCCTGAAACAGGTAGTCGGTGGCCAGCGCGACCAGCGACGAACCGCCGGTGATGCCGAACAGGTTCATCGCGAGGAAGAACAGGGCCGTGACCTGGGCCCGCATCTGGTTCGGCGCCATCACCTGCAGGCCCGTCGCCGACGTGGCGACCGGGAAGCTGGCGAAGAAAAAGGCCACGGCCAGCATCCCCAGCGACAGCGCAAAACTCGGCATGAAGGGAAACGCGGCGGCCGGCAGGATGACCCCGAGCCCGCCGACGATGCCGGAGCGCAGCGGTGCATTCGCATGGCCGCGCGCGGTGAACCAGTCGGTCAGCCAGCCGCTGGCCAGGGTCCCGGCCGAGTTGCCGATCAGCACGGTCACGCCGAGGTAGATACCGGCGTCGCGGGCGCTCATCTCGTAGACCCTGATCAGGTAGGCCGGCGCCCAGGTCAGCAGCGCGAACATCGCCAGCGCCAGCAGGCCGAAGCCGAGGTAATGGGCCGTGAAGCTGCGGCCATGGCGGCCGATGTATTCACCAACCACGCGCAGCGGGTAGCCGCCCGGCTGGCCGCCGTCCGGGATGCCGGTGCGCGCCGGGTCGCGGATCGTCAGGTAGAACAGCAGGCCGATGACGATGCCCGGCAGGCCGACGATGAAGAAAGTCGCCTGCCAGGGCCGGATCTCGCCGATCAGCGGCAGATGGATCTCGCCGTAGGCCGTGACCAGCTCGATCACGGTGCCCCCGACGAGGAAGGCCAGGCCGGAGCCCAGAAACACGCCGATCGAGTACACGCCCAGCGCCAGGCCCAGTTGCTGCTTCGGGAAAGAGTCCGTGATGATCGAATAGGCGGCCGGCGACAGCGCCGCCTCGCCGACGCCGACGCCCATGCGAGCCAGGAACAGCTGCCAGTAATTGCGGCTGAGACCGCAGACGGCCGTCGCGAAGCTCCAGACCACGATGCCGGCCGAGATGATCAGCGGCCGCGAGCCACGATCGGCCCAGCGCGCGATCGGCAGGCCCATCGTGGCGTAGAACAGCGAAAAGGCCAGTCCGGTCAGCAGGCTGAACTGGGTGTCGGAGATCTGCAGGTCGGCCTGGATCGGCTCGATCAGCAACGCGATGATCTGGCGGTCGACGAACGACAATACGTAGGCCAGCATGCAGAGGATCACGGTGTACCAGGCGACGGCCGCAGGGGGCCGCTTCGTC
>RFHQ01000187.1 GCA_003695765.1 Gammaproteobacteria bacterium | reverse complement strand
CCCTCGGACAGGATGATGTCGACACTCTCGCGGATCGCGGTGCCGGCCGTGATCACGTCGTCGACGATCAAAACCCGGCCGCGCAGCGGCGCGCCGACAATGCGGCCGCCCTCGCCATGGTCCTTGGATTCCTTGCGGTTGAAGGCGAAGGGCAGGTCGCGGCCGTGCTGCTCGGCCAGCGCCGCGGCGGTCAGCGTGACCAGCGGGATGCCCTTGTAGGCCGGTCCGAACAGCATGTCGAACGCGATTCCCGAAGCCAGCGCCGCGGCCGCATAGGCACGCCCGAGGCTGGCCGCGGTGGCGCCGGTGTTGAACAGCCCGGCATTGAAGAAATACGGGCTGACGCGGCCGGATTTCAGCTGAAACTCGCCGAAGCGCAACGCGCCGAGCGCCAGCGACAGTTCGATGAATTCCTGCTTGTAGTCGGACATCCGATGACGGCGGCAGTCGGCCTGGCTTTTGTTAGAGTATCGCACAGCCCGCGGACCCGTCAGGATCGGCAACTCCCGTGCGTATCGTCACCCTGAACGCGAATGGTATTCGCGCTGCGGCCCGCAAGGGCCTGTTCGCCTGGCTCGTGCGCCAGCGGGCGGACGTGGTCTGCATTCAGGAGACGAAGGCTCAGCGCCACCAGCTGCAGGACCGCCTGTTCTATCCCCGCGGCTGGCATTGCGTCTACGAAGATGCCGAGCGCAAAGGCTACAGCGGCGTGGCGCTGTACAGCCGCCGCGAGCCCGACGCCGTGCTGCGCGGCTTCGGCGAGCCGGAATTCGACGCCGAAGGGCGCTACCTGGAAATGCGTTTCGGCCGGCTCAGCGTCGTCTCGCTCTACGTGCCGTCGGGCTCGTCCAGCGAAGAGCGTCAGCAGGCCAAGTTCCGCTTCATGGATGTCTTCATGCCTTATCTCGAAGCGTTGCAGGCCAGCGGCCGCGATTACGTGATCTGTGGCGACTGGAACATCGCGCACAAGCCGATCGACCTGAAGAACTGGCGCGCGAATCAGAAGAACTCCGGCTTTCTGCCCGAGGAGCGCGCGTGGATGGACCGGCTGTTCGGCGAGGCCGGATTCGTCGACGCCTTCCGCGAGGTGAACCCGTCGCCGGAGCAGTACACCTGGTGGTCGAACCGTGGCCGCGCCTGGGAGAAGAACGTCGGCTGGCGCATCGACTACCAGGTATTGTCCGCCGGGCTGGCCGGCAGCGCCCGGCGGGCGCGCATCTACAAGGACCGGCGGTTCTCGGACCATGCGCCGCTGATCATGGACTATGATTTCTGAGCGCGGCTGGCTGGCCAGCGCCAGGGTCTACCTGCATCCGCGGGTCATCGCCATGCTGTTCCTCGGCTTTTCGGCCGGGCTGCCGTTCCTGCTGGTCGCCGGCACGCTGACCGCCTGGCTGGCGCTGGCCGATGTCAGCATGACCGAGATCGGCATGTTCGCCTGGGTCGGCATCGCCTACTCGCTGAAATTCCTCTGGGCCCCGCTGGTCGACCACTTGCCCTTGCCGGGGCTGACCGGCCGGCTCGGCCGCCGGCGCGCCTGGATGCTGCTGGCCCAGTTCGGCGTGATCGCGGGGCTCCTCGGCATCGCTGCCAGCGACCCCGCGGTCGAACTCGGCCGGGTGGCCGCTTTCGCAGTGCTGGCCGCGTTCGCGTCCGCGACCCAGGACATCGCCGTCGACGCCTATCGGATCGAGGCCGTGGAGTTGCGCTTGCAGGGCGCGATGGCCGCCAGCTACCAGACCGGTTACCGGATCGCGGTACTGGCCGCCGGCGCCGGCGCGCTGCTGATCGCCGATTTCGCGAGCTGGGAACTGGCCTACCGCGTCATGGCCGCGCTGATGGCCGTCGGTGTCGTGACCGTGCTCGCGATCGCCGAGCCGGAAACCGATGCCGTGGAGATCGGCCTGTCCGGCCGCGGTGCCCTGCATCGTCAGCTGGCGCAGTGGTTCAGCGATGCGGTCGTCGGACCGGTGCTGGAGTTCTTCCGGCGCCATGGCCGCGCGGCGCTGCTGCTGCTGCTGTTCATCGGCTGCTACCGGATCAGCGACATGGTGCTGGGTGTGGTCGCGAACCCGTTCTACGTGAAGCTGGGTTTCACGCTGACCGAAATCGCGACCATCACCAAGGTCTTCGGCGTCGCCGTGACGCTGACCGGCGCCGCGCTGGGCGGCCTGGCCGTCGCGCGTTACGGCCTGAACGGCCCGCTGGTCTTCGGCGCAGTGCTGCTCGCAGTCACGAACCTGTTCTTCGCGGCGATGGCCGTCGTCGGACCGGAACTGTGGTTCCTCGTGATCACGATCAGCGCCGACAACCTCGCGGCGGGATTCACCGGCACCGTGTTCATCGCCTACCTGTCCGGCCTGACGAATGTCGCCTACACGGCGACGCAGTACGCGCTGTTCTCGTCGCTGATGACGTTGCCGGGCAAGTTCATCAGCGGCTGGTCCGGGGCGATCGTCGAGCAGGTCGATTGGGTCGGGTTCTTCCTGTATGCCGGCATCATGGGCATCCCGGCGATCGTGCTGGCGATCATCGTGACCCGCCGGCAGCCCGTGCATGCCTGAAGCCTGGCGCGAGTGGG
>RFHQ01000186.1 GCA_003695765.1 Gammaproteobacteria bacterium | reverse complement strand
TTGCTGGTCTGTGAGCGCGGCTTCAGTTTCGGCTACCATAATCTCGTGGCCGACATGCGCTCGCTGGCGATCATGCGCGCCACCGGTTGCCCGGTGGTGTTCGACGCCACGCACTCGGTGCAGCTGCCGGGCGGCCGCGGGACCGCGTCCGGAGGGCAGCGCGAGTTCGTGCCGGTGCTGGCCCGCGCGGCGATTGCAGCCGGCGTCAGCGGCCTGTTCATGGAGACGCATCCGCGGCCCGACGAGGCGCTGAGCGACGGGCCGAATGCCTGGCCGCTGGACCGCATGCGGTCCTTGCTGGAGACGCTGCGGGTGCTGGATGCAGCGGTCAAGGGGCGGCCCTACGAAGAGGCCGACCTGTTAGCCTGACAGGGGCCGGTCCCCGAAAGGAGTCTGTCAACCGATGAGCGAAATCGTCGAGGTACAGGGACGCGAGATCCTGGACTCGCGCGGCAATCCGACGGTGGAGGCCGATGTGCGCCTGCGCAGCGGGGCCTGGGGCCGCGCGGCCGTGCCCTCCGGCGCTTCGACCGGCACCCGCGAGGCGGTCGAGCTGCGCGACGGTGATCCGCAGCGCTACCAGGGCAAGGGCACGCGCAAGGCGGTGGCCAACGTCAACGGCGAGATTCGCGCCGCAGTCACCGGCCACGACGGTCTCGATCAGGCCGGGCTGGACCGGCTGCTCTGCGAACTGGACGGAACCGACAACAAGGCGCGGCTGGGGGCGAATGCCATTCTCGCGGTCTCGCTCGCGACGGCGCACGCGGCGGCCGCCGAGCAGCAGCAACCGCTGTTCCGCCGTCTGGCGCCGGAATCCAGTCTGCTGCCCGTGCCGATGATGAACATCATCAACGGCGGCGCGCACGCCGACAACAGCGTCGACATCCAGGAATTCATGATCCTGCCGATCGGTGCCGCGTCTTTCGCCGAGGCACTGCGCGCCGGGGCCGAGATCTTCCATGCCCTGAAATCGGTTCTGCGCCGGCAGGGCCTTAACACCGCGGTCGGTGACGAGGGCGGCTTTGCCCCCGACCTGCCGTCGAATGCCGCGGCCCTGGACACGATCCTCGCGGCCATCGAGCAGGCCGGCTACCGTCCAGGCCAGGACGTCTGGCTGGCGCTGGACGTGGCCAGCTCGGAGCTATACCACGACGGCCGCTATGAACTGGCTTCCGAAGGACAGCAGTTCGACGCGGCCGGCTTCGCGGCCTACCTCGAGTCCCTGGTCGACGCCTACCCGATCGTCAGTGTCGAGGACGGGATGGCGGAAGACGACTGGGACGGCTGGCGGACGCTGACGGAGCGGCTCGGCCGGCGAGTGCAACTGGTCGGCGACGATCTGTTCGTGACCAACACGGCGATCCTGTCCCAGGGCATCGAGCGCGGCGTCGCCAACTCGATCCTGATCAAGCCGAACCAGATCGGCACCTTGACCGAGACCCTTGCCGCGATCGACATGGCGGTCGCGGCCGGCTACAGCGCGGTCATATCGCATCGTTCCGGGGAGACCGAGGATGCGACCATCGCGGATATCGCCGTCGGCACGCCGGCCACGCAGATCAAGACCGGTTCGCTGTGCCGTTCCGACCGCATGGCGAAGTACAACCAGCTGTTGCGGATCGAGGAACTGCTCGGCGATGCGGCCCGGTACGCCGGCCGCGAAGCCTTCCCGGTCGGCCTCTGAACGATGGCGCATTCAGGGCGAAGCTGGGGGCTGCGCGCGCTGGTCGCGAGTCTGCTGCTGTTGCTGCTGGGCCTGCAGCTGCGCCTGTGGGTCGCAGACGACGGCCTGCGCGCCGTGCGCGAGCTGCGCCAGCGCATCGCCGTCCAGCGCGACGAGAACCGGCGGCTGGCCGAACGCAACGAGCGGCTCGCGGCCGACCTGCGGGATCTGAAGAAGGGTTTCGCGGCGCTGGAGGAACGCGCGCGCGCCGACCTCGGCCTGATCGCCCCCGGTGAGACTTTCTACCAGCTCGGCGACGGCCAGGACCTTGCCGACGACTCGCAGCGCTGACGTCGCGTTGCGCGCCGAGCTCCAGCGGCTGCGGGCGGCGGCGGACTTCTCGCTGCTGCCCCGCGCGCACGGCGCGCCGGTCGCCAGAGGGCGCTTGCGCTGTTCCCCGGAGGACTTCGAAGTTCACGAGGAACTCGGGTTCGAACCGAGTCGGGACGGCGAGCATTTGCTGTTGCAGTTGCGCAAGCGCGGTCAGAACACGCGCTGGGTGGCCCGGCGCCTTGCCGAGATCGCCGGTGTCGAGCCGGCCGCGGTCGGTTACGCCGGGCTCAAGGACCGCCATGCGGTGGCCGTGCAATGGTTCAGCCTGCCGCTGGGCAGTCGGTCCGAGCCGGCCGGTCTCGAGATCGACGGCGTCGAGCTGCTGCAGTCGGTCAGACACCGCAGCAAGCTGCGCCCGGGCATGCACCGCGGGAACCGTTTCCGACTGCGGCTGCGGGCGCTGGACAGCGATCCGGTGGCGCTGCGGACCCGTTTCGCAAGACTCGCCGTCGCCGGCGTGCCGAATTATTTCGGGCCGCAGCGTTTCGGCCGCGACGGGGCCAACCTCGAGCTGCTGACCACCGGCCGGCGCCTGAACCGCGGATTGCGGGCCTTCGGCCTGTCGGCGCTGCGCGCCGCGTTGTTCAACGGCTATCTTGCGATGCGGATCACCGATGGCAGCTGGACGCGGCGGCTGGACGGGGAAATCACGCCGCGCGACGCCGAGGGCGAGCCGACCGGCCTGCTGTGGGGTGGCGGGCAGAGCCGGGCCAGCGGCGCAGCGCTGGACAGCGAGCGCGCCTGGTTCGAGGATTATCCGGCCAGCCGCCGCTTGCTGGAGGCCGCGGGCAATCGCATGCTGCGGCGGGTGTTGCGGGTACGGCCGGTGGCGTTCCACTGGGAACTCGCGGGCAGTGAGGCGGAGCTGTCCTTCGGCCTGCCGCGCGGCGCCTTCGCGACCAGCCTGCTCCGGGAAGCCGGTGATTTCGAGGATGCCGCCGCGGGCGGAGGAGGCAGCGATGTTGCAGACTGACTGGCACGGGCAGCTCGTCGAGCTGCGTCTCGACCGGCCGCCGGCCAACGCCTTCGATATGGCCCTGGTCGGCGCCCTGAGGGCCGCGATCGCAACGCTGCCGGGCGCCGGCGCGCGGGCGCTGGTGATCTCCGGCAGTCCGGGCCTGTTCAGCGCTGGACTCGATGTGCCCGCGCTGCTGGCGCTGGACCGCGACGGCATCCGGGCCTTCTGGAGCGCCTATTTCGGCCTGTTGCGCGACGTCGCCGGCTGTGCGGTGCCGGTGCTGGCGGCCTTGACCGGCCACAGCCCGGCCGGTGGCGCGGTGCTGGCCCTGCATTGCGACTACCGGATCGGCGCCGCCGGCGATTTCCGCATCGGCTTCAACGAGGTGGAAGTCGGCTTGCCGATCCCGGCGGCGATTCTCGGCGTCATGCGCGCCACGCTCGGCTATCGTGCCGCGCGCCTGCTGACCGTCAGCGGCGAACTGGTGGATATGCAGCGAGCGCTGGAACTCGGCCTGCTCGACGAGCTGGTGGCGCCGCCGGACGTGGTGCCCGTTGCCCTGGCGCGGGCCGCGGAACTGGTGGCCAGGCCGCCGCGGGCGATGAACCTGACCCGGCTCGAACTCAAGCGGCCGATCCTGGACCTGCTGGATGCCGCCGGTGACGTCGAACTGGCGACGGACTATTGGTTCAGCGAGGAAACCCAGCTCGCGATGCGCGAACTGGCCCGCCGGCTGACCGGCGACTGACTAACGCTGGCGGCGGAGCAGCAC
>RFHQ01000033.1 GCA_003695765.1 Gammaproteobacteria bacterium | reverse complement strand
GCAGCTCCCCCAGCATCCGCTGCTCGAAACCGCGGTGCGGGTCGACCATGCGCGCGGCGATGCCGCGAATGAGCGCTTCGGCATAGGCGGCGTACTCCGACATGGCTCAGCCTCCGGCCAGGCGCATGAACGCGAACAGGCCGAGCATCACGAAGGCCAGCGCGATCTTCAGCGCGGCGCCGAGCACGAGGCCCAACGTGGCGCCAAGGCCGGCCCGGGTCGCGGCCCGCAGGTCGGCGACCGCGGTCAGCTCACCGGCGCAGGCCCCGGCGAAGGGACCGAGGACCACGCCCGGCAGGCCGAAAAAGATCCCGAGCAGGGCGCCGATCGCCGCACCGAGCATCGCCCGCGGCGAAGCACCGAAGCGGCGGGCGCCGAAGGCACCGGCGGCGAGATCGACCGCGTAGGTCGACAGCGCGAGCACGGCGAGGACGCTCAGCGTGCCGGTGCCGACGTACGCGAAGTCCTCGGCCCAGGCGGCGAGCACCAAGCCAAGGAACAGCAGCGGCGCACCGGGAATCGCAGGGAACAGGAGTCCGGCCAGGCCGGCCAGCACCAGCAAGGCGCCCAGCAGGAGCAGTAGCGCCGTTTCCATTGCTTCGCGCCGCGCCGTCGCCGGCGTCAGTCGCCGCCGGCCGGCGGCGCATCGACCGTGACGCCGAGATCTCGCAGCAGGCCGTCGGCCACGTCGTAGATCCAGCCGTGCAGGAACAGCGGCCGGCCCTGTTCCCAGGCGCGCCGGACTACCAGCGTGCGGCTCAGCTTGCCGACCTGCTCGACCACGTTCAGTTCGCACAAGCGCGCGTGCCGGCTGGTCTCATCCGGCAGCGCCGCGAGCTCGCTCGCATGCCGGTCACGCAGTGCATGGACGCTGCTGAGCCAGTAATCCACGAGACCGACCCGCTCGCCGCGCAGCGAGGCCAGCACACCGCCGCAGCCGTAATGCCCGCAGACGATGACATGCCGGACGCCGAGCGCATCGACGGCGTATTGAATGACCGAATGGCTGTTGAGGTCCTCGCCCGGGACGAGGTTCGCCACATTGCGATGCACGAAGACCTCGCCTGGCTGCAAACCGGTGATCTGGTTCGCCGGCACCCGGCTGTCGGAACAGCCGATCCAGAGAAAACGCGGCGTCTGCTGCTTCGCTAGCCGGCTGAAAAACGCCGGATCGCTGGCGCGGATCCGCTCGGCCCAGTCCCGGTTGTTGGCCAGCAGCTGGCGCAGCTCGTCCATCCGTCAGCCACCCTGACGGCGGGCGCAGTGCTGCGCGCGCGCGCGCAGGGTCGCCGCCCGGCGCGGGTCCCGCGGCAGGCCCAGTTCGCCGGCCGCGTAGGCCTCGGCCAGCCGCTGCAGCGCCAGCCGGTGTTCGTGTTCGGCGGCGGCCTCGTACCAACGTAGCGCGGCCGGCGGATCGTTGGGCAGCAGTGGCCCGGTTTCCAACTGCCAGGCGAGCCAGTACTCGGCCTCCGGGATCCCGGCCTCCGCCGCAGCTTCGATCAGCGGCAGGGCCCGTTCCGGATCCCAATCCAGCAGGCCCAGGTGCAGCAGGGCCAGCTGATAGCCGGCGTCGGGGTCACCGTCCGCCTGCTCGGCGCGGCAACGTTCGCGCACCGCCTGCAGCTCGGCCGCCGGCGGCTCGCGGCTGAGCAGCAGCGGCCGCAGCAAGGCCCTGCACTCGCCGGCCGGAACGGCGCTGCAATAGGCGAGCAGCAGGCTGGATGCGAGCCAGGCTCTGAGCATGGGCGCTAGTCTAGCGAGAATCCCCGGACTCGCAACGCGGCGCCTCGGGCAACGCTGGCGCCGCCTGGTCACGAGCGCTGCTTGCCCCTGGTCGGCGGGGCGACATAGACCTCGCCGTCCCGTTCCTCGACCGCCAGCGTTTCCAGCGGCGCCGGCGCCTTGCCCATGGCCAGCAGCTTGTGCGTCCAGCCCGGCATCGGGATGCCGATGAAAGCATTCGCCCAGTCGAGGTTCTCGCCGCTGCAGACATCGAAGCGCGAGCCGTGCCAGGGACAGCGCAGAACCTTGCCATCGAGCTGGCCACGCGCCAGCGGCAGTCCCAGGTGCGGGCACCAGTTGGCGAAGGCCACGATCCGACCGTCGATCCGCGTCAGCAACGCAGAGCGGCCGCCGGCCGTCACCACCGTCAGCTTGCCTGTCTCGACCTCGGCCGCGCTGGCCACCCGCTGCATTCCGTTCATCCGGCTTTCCCCTTGCGCTTGCGGCGCCGCCGGCGCTTTCCGCCGGCCGGCTCCTGATCGGAAAACTCGCCGCCCCATTGCTCGCGGTGCGCCTGTTCCGCCTGGTTCTGCACCGATGCATGCCGCCGGGACAGCAGCAGGCTGGACGGCTCGCAGACGCGGGCCCGGATCAGGCCCAGATCCAGCGCAGCATCGAAGACGCTCGGGTACCACGACTCCCAGCCCGGCAGCAGGCGCTCGACCCGTCGGCGCAATGATTCGGCATCGTCCATCGGCCGATGATGCCCGTTGCGGGGCTTTTTTTTAAGCCGCGCTTGCCCACCCGCCTGTGATGCCCGTCACAGGCAATGGTGTTTTTCGCGCTATCATCGACACATTCGCTGCACCAGGCACCGCGAACATGGACGATCGCAAGAAGACAGGGAAGCCCCCGCAGGCAGACGATTACGCGGGCCTGAACGAAGCCACGGCCGGCTGGGATCCCTACATCTCCGATCTGCTGAGCGATCCGCGCCGCGCCTTCCGCAAGGAACGCCGCCGCGCACCGCGCGACCGCAGCCCGTCGCGACGCCGCTCGCTGCTGTTGTCCGAGGCGCAGCGCGACAAGCACGGGCGCGAGCGGCCCGAAGACTGACGGCAGCGGCAGCCGGGGCCCGCCCGGCGAACCCCTGTGTCCCGGACAAGGTGTCGACCATCTGTCCGGAATAAGGTGTAAACCATGTGACCGGAATGGACCCTTGGGGGGATGGCGCGCCCGTAGGGATTCGAACCCCAGACCTCTGCCTCCGGAGGGCAGCGCTCTATCCAGCTGAGCTACGGGCGCCCCGTGATCCCGCCGCGGCCGGGCCCCGGCGGGCCGGCTAGCATACCGCCATGCCGTTGCAGTCTCAAAACGCCGGCGCCATGCTGTCGGCATGAACGAAGCGGCGGACGACGCCTTTCTCGACGTCTTCGCGCGGGCGCCGCGCCGCGCGCTGGCGCCCGGCGAAGTCCTGATCCACGCCGGCGATGCGGCGACCCAGGTCTTCAATATCGACACCGGCATGCTGATGGTCAGCCGGCCCGGCCTGGACGGCCGGCGGCAGGTCCTGAGCTTCCTGTTCCCGGACAATTTCGTCGGCCTCACCGCGTCCGGGCGTTACAGCTTCACGGTCGAGGCCGTCACCGGCGCGACCGTCGCCGTGGCCCCGCGTGCGGCGCTGGAGCGGCGCCTGGCGCGCGATCCCGCGGCCGAGCGCGCCTTTCTTGCGATGACCTACCGCGTGCTGGAGAACCTCGTCGACCTCGCCTTCAGCCTCGGACAGCGCAGCGCCCGCGAACGCCTGGCCGTGTTCCTGCTATACCTGCGGCACCGCTACCTGCTGAGCGCCGGTTTGCCAGTCGACGACGATGCGGCCATGCGGCGTCTGGAGATCCCGATGAGCCGGCAGGACATCGCCGATTTCCTCGGCCTGAAGAAGGAGACGGTCAGCCGCGGCCTGGCCGAACTCGAGCGCGCGGGCCTGCTGCGGCGGGATCGCCGCCACGCCTTGCAACTGCTCGACATCGAGGGCCTCAGGCGGCTGGCCGGCGTGCTCGACTTCGCCTCACCGGCGCGCCGGCCGGGCTGAGGCCGCGCGCTTTCCGCACTGCGGCCGAGTCTTTATAATCCCGCGCCACGCCGCCCGCCGGGCGCCGACGAGGCACAGACGTGAGTGACCAGGACCAGAATTTTTTCGACGTGTTCATGCTCGTGCTGGGCATACTCGTCGGCGTGACCTTCGGCCTGATTCTGCTGGCCCGTTACGTGGCCGGCCATACGCAGAAGCAGTGGGTGCTGGAGGATCCGGTCTATCAACAGCAGGTCAGCGCCCGCCT
>RFHQ01000185.1 GCA_003695765.1 Gammaproteobacteria bacterium | reverse complement strand
TCGAGGCCGCACTCCTCGAGCATGATCGCGACCTTCAGGCCGTTCGGCGACGGAAAGAAATACAGCTCCAGCATCGGCCTCAGCGCGGACTCACGCGATAGCCGGCCCGCGGGAAATGCACCAGCAGGGCGCCGGCACGCCGATCCACGCGGCGAATACAGATCTCGTCCGTATCGAGCCGCCACAGCTCGCCGGCGACCGGCTCCTTGCCATAGTCGTCGGCCGCGACCTCGACCGGGCTCAGCGGCGCGAGACCGAGTGGATCGTCAGGGTCGACCGCCGGCTCACCGGCCGGCTCTGCGTTCGCGGCGATCTCGATCGCGGCGGCCGCCGTCAGCGCCTCCGGCCGGCCGTGGCCGATACCGGCGACCCGCGCCTCCCACGCGGGCAAGCGCGAAAACGGTGCCAGCAGGTCGGCGGCACCGGGGACGTTGGCGCGTGCCATCCACAGCGGGAAATACGCGAGGATGTCGACCCAGCCCGGTGAATCACCCAGCAGCCAGTCGCGCCCGTCGGCCAGCTGGCGTTCGACCAGCGCCGCCTGGGCACGGAACTGGCCAGCGAGGTGTGGAAGTTCTTCAGAAAGCCTGCTGAAATCCATGAAATTAAAAAACTTCTTACGATCTTCGAGGACCGGCTCCGGGATCTCCGGGTTGCTGCCCATCGACAGCCCCGCGCCCGGCTCGAAGAAGGCCCGGTCGCTCCAGTTCGCGAGCGCCAGCGCGAGCCCGGCCGAACCGGCCGGAAACAGGCTCGGCTCCGGCCAGCGGCGCTCGAGCTCCACGGCGATCCGCCGCGTGTCGCAGAAGATCTCGGCCCCGATCTGCATGACCGGCGTCTTCCGGTAACCGCCGGTCAGCGCCGTCAGCTCCGGCTTCGGCATGATCATCGGGATCTGCACCGAGCACCAGGCCAGCCCCTTGAGCCCCAGCGCGAGGCGGATCTTCTCCGCAAACGGCGAGGCGTCGAAGTGATGGAGGATGATGTCGGGCATCGGGCCGCGGCGTCGGCAGGTCTGCCCGGCAGTATGCGTCGCTGCGGCGAAAAAAAACAGTCAATCCTGTTTATTCGCTCGGGACTGAACTCTATACTGACCCACAGCCATGCCCGACTCTTTCAGCCAGCGCCTGCTGCAGGCAATCGGCGCCGAACGCGAGCGTCGCGCGCCGCCGGCCGATTTTCCCGCCTTGCCGCCGTTGCCGGCCGGGCGTTACCGCGATCCCGCCTTCCTCGCGCTGGAACGCGACGCCCTGTGGCGTGGCGGCTGGCTCTATGCCGGCCACGCCGACGAGTTGCCGGCGCCCGGCAGCTTTCTCGTCTGGGATCGTCTCGGCGCACCGGTGATCCTGTTGCGCCACCCGGACGGCGAGCCACGAGCCTTCTTCAATGCCTGCCGCCACCGCGGTGGCCCGCTGGTCGACGCCAAGAGCGGTTGTCTCGACACCCAGCTGCGCTGCCGCTACCACGGCTGGAGCTACGATTTCGATGGCCGGCTGTCCGGCCTGCGTGACCGCCGCGACTTCCCGCAACTGGCCCCGGCCGACTGCCGCCTGGCCAGCCTGCGCTGCGAGCGCTTCGGCAACTGGATCTTCGTCAATGCCGATCCCGAGGCCGAACCCTTGCGCGATTGGCTCGGCCCCGTGGGCGATTACTTCGAGCGCCTGGACCTCGACTCGCTCCGGTTGGTGCACCGGGAGCTCTTTGATATTAATTGCAATTTCAAGATCTTATTGGAGGGTTTTCTAGAGGTTTATCACTTGGGCAACGTGCACACCGGCACCGTGGACCGCTTTCTCGACTACCGCGCGACGCTGATGCTTTTGTGGCCGCGCGGGCATTCCTGCATGCTGACGGCCAACCGCAGCCGCGACTGGCAGGATCCGGGCGCGCGCGGCATGCCGGAGATCGGCGGGGCGACGGACCTGGAACGGCACAACAATCCCAGCCTGCACCTGTTCCCGAACCTGGTGACCCCGGTTGCGGCGACCGGGCTGCCGTTCAACCTGCTGTGGCCGCAGGGAGATGAGCGCAGCCTGCTCGAAGTGCTCTGGTTCGCGCCGGGCTGGGGTGATGGCGAGCGGCCGGCGCTGTGGGAGCGGCGCATCGAGAACTACAACCGAATCTTGCGCGAGGACATCGAACTGGTGGAACGAATCCAGGAAAACCTGCGCTCGCCGGGCATGCCCGACCCGCTGCTGGGCTATGCCGAACGGCGGATCTACTACTGGCATGAACAGCTGGACCAGCGCATCGGCGCCGAGCGCATCCCGCCCGGACTGCGCGTGCCGCCACGGCTGAATGCGCTGGTCACGGAGGACTGGCCATGAGCGCGCGCGGCATCGTCGCCTGGGGCAGTTACCTGCCGCGCCGCCGCCTGCCGCGGCAGGTCATCGCCGAGGCGCTGGGCTGGACCGCGCCGGCACTGCGCGGCAAGGGCGAGCGCACGATCGCCGCCTGGGACGAAGACGCGCTGACGATGGCCGTCGAAGCTGCGCGGCACTGTGTCCGCGACGGCGGCTCGCCGCCGACCAGCGTCTGGCTGGCCTCGACGACGCTGCCCTTCGTCGACCGCGACAACGCCGCCGTGCTGGTCGATGCACTGAACCTGCCGGCCGAAACGCGGACGCTGGACGCGACGGCCTCGCAGCGGGCCGGCAGCTCCGCGCTGGCCGAGGCGCTGCTGGCCGGCGGTGACACGCTCGTGATCGCCAGCGACTGCCGCGAGGCGCGGCCCGGCAGCCCTCTGGAAATGCAGGTCGGCCACGGGGCCGCGGCGATGCGGGTCGGCGAGGCTGCGAGCGCGGCAGCGGAATTCCTCGGCCACCGCACCGCCAGCGCCGATCTCGTCGACCATTACCGTGCCCGCGGCCAGCGTTTCGATTACAGCGTCGAGGACCGCTGGGTACGCGACGAAGGCTTTTTCAAACTGATCCCGCCGGTCGTGCAAGCCCTGCTCGACGAACAGGGTCTTGCCGGCGCGGATATCGGCCAGGCGATCTTCCCCTGCCCTGCGCGCGTGGCCCAGCGGCTGGCGAAGACACTCGGCATCGACCCGGATCGGTTGGCGGACGACCTGTCCGGACCCTGCGGTCACACCGGCACTGCGCAGCCACTGCTGCTGCTGGCCCGGGCGCTGGAACAGGCGGAACCGGGGCAATTGTTGTTGCTCGTCGGCTTCGGCCAGGGCGTCGATGCCTTGCTGCTGCGGACGACCGAGCGCATCCTGAACGCCAGCCCGCTGGTGACGGTCGACAGCCAACTCGCCGCCGGCCGCCAGGAAACCAGCTATCTGCGTTACCTCGCTCAGCAGGGCCTCGTACCGCTGGATCGCGGCAATCGCGCGGAATTCGACAACCGCACCGCGCTGACAGCGCTGTACCGCAACCGCGACCGGATCACCGGCTTCAGCGGTGGACGCTGCCGGGCCTGCGGCATGCTGCAGTATCCGCGCGCGCGGATGTGCGTGAACCCGGAATGCCGGGCACTCGATACCCAGGACGCAGTCTCGCTGGCCGGCGTACGCGGGCGCATCAAGTCCTTCACCGAAGACTGGCTGGCCGCCAGCATCGACCCGCCCTTGCAGTACGGGACCGTCGAACTCGACGGAGGCGCCCAGGTGTTCCTGGAGTTCACCGACTGTGACCCGGGCAGCCTGGCGATCGGCCAGCCGGTGGAGATGCGCTTCCGGATCAAGGATGTCGATGAGCGCCGGCACTTCACCCGGTATTTCTGGAAGCCGGCGCCGGTCGAGGAGTCGTGACATGGCAAGTGGAATCAGCAACAAGGTCGTGATCGCCGGCATGGGCTGCGCGCGTTTTGGCGAGCGCTGGGAGGCCGGGCCAGACGATCTGATGATCGAGGCCTTCACCGAAGCGCTGGCCGATGCCGGCATCGATCGCGACCGGATCGAGGCCGGCTGGCTCGGCGTGTTCTACGACGAACTCAGCGTCGGCAAGTCGGCGATCCCGCTGTCAGTGACACTGCGCCTGCCCAACATTCCGGTGACACGCGTCGAGAACCTCTGCGCCACCGGCTCGGAGGCCTTGCGCGGCGCGGTCTACGCGGTCGCTTCCGGGGCCTGCGACATCGCGCTGGCCATGGGCATGGAGAAGCTGAAGGACACCGGCTATGCCGGCCTGCCCGAGCGCAGCAAGGGCAGCTTCGA
>RFHQ01000032.1 GCA_003695765.1 Gammaproteobacteria bacterium | reverse complement strand
GCCGCCGTGGCCCGGGTGGTCATCGGCGCGCCGGATCCGAACCCGGCCGTGGCCGGGCGAGGCGTCGCGGCGCTGCGCGCGGCCGGGATCGAGGTCGCTACCGGGGTCATGGCCGCGGATTGCGCGGCGCTGAATCCCGGCTTCGAGATGCGCATGCGCGCCGGCCGCCCGAAGGTCACGGTCAAGATTGCGGCCAGCCTCGACGGGCGCACGGCGCTGGCCAGCGGCGACAGCCGCTGGATCAGCGGCGAGCAGGCGCGGGCCGACGTACAGCGGCTACGCGCGGCCAGCGGCGCGATCCTGACCGGCATCGGCACCGTGCTCGCCGACGACCCGCGGCTGACGGTGCGCGCCGCGGACCTGCCGGCGGCGCGCCAGCCATTGCGTGTCATCCTGGACTCCCGCCTGCGGTTGCCAACGCAAGCGCAGCTGCTGGCACTGCCGGGGGAGACCCTGGTGGCCAGCCTTGCCGGCACCGATCCGTCGCGGGCGGCGGCACTGGAGGCGCGCGGCGCCGAACTGCTGCCCTTGCCGGGCGCCGGTAGCGGCGTAGACTTGCAGGCCCTGCTGCGGGCTCTGGCGGAACGGGAGATCAACGACGTGCTGGTCGAGGCCGGGCCGATCCTCAACGGTGCCCTGCTGGACGCCGGGCTGGTCGACGAGCTGATCGTGTACCAGGCGCCGCAGGTCCTGGGCGCCGATGCGCGCGGCATGTTCGCGATCCGGCCGCTCGGCGACATGGCCGCGCGCCCGGAGTTCGATTTGTGCGAATCGCGGCGGATCGGCGACGACCTGCGCCTGCGCTACCGGCCGCGGCCAGGGGGCTGAGCCATGTTCACTGGCATCGTCCGGGCCGTCGGCGAGATCATCGAGCGGCAAGCCACCGGCGGCGACCTGCGGCTGCTGATCGGCTGCGGGGGGCTGGATCTGGCGACCGTGGCGCCGGGCGACAGCATCGCGGTCAACGGTGTCTGCCTGACTGCCACGCAACTGGACGGGCGAAGCTTCGCCGCGGACGTGTCCGCGGAGACCCTGGCGCTGACGACGCTCGGCGATCTGCAGGCGGGCCAGCGCGTCAACCTGGAGCCGGCGCTGACGCTGGCGACGCCGCTCGGCGGCCACCTGGTCTCCGGGCACGTCGATGGCGTTGGCCGGCTGCTGGGCCAGGCGGCCGATGCGCGTTCGACGCGCATGGAATTCGAGATCCCCGAGCAGCTGTCGCGTTACGTCGTGCGCAAGGGATCGATCTGCATCGACGGCGTCAGCCTGACCGTGAATGCGGCCGGCCACGGGCGTTTCAGCGTGAACATCGTGCCGCACACGCTGGAACACACTATCATGCGGGACTACTGCGCCGGCACGCCGGTCAATATCGAAGTCGACCTCGTCGCCCGCTACCTGGAAGGCCTGATACCGCCGCATGACTAAGAGCAGCAAGCCAGCCGCCGTGCCTGCCAACGGCATCTTCGCGCCGATCGAGGAGATCATCGACGAGCTGCGCCGCGGGCGCATGGTGATCATCGTCGATGATGAGGATCGCGAGAACGAGGGCGACCTGCTGATGGCCGCCAGCAAGGTTCGCCCGGAAGACATCAATTTCATGGCCCGCTACGGCCGTGGCCTGATCTGCCTGACCCTGACTCGGGAACGTTGCCGGCAACTCCAGTTGCCGCTGATGGTCATGGGTACGGACGAGCGCCACAGCACGAACTTCACCGTGTCGATCGAGGCGGCAGACGGCGTGACCACCGGCATTTCCGCGCACGACCGCGCCCGAACGATCCGTGCCGCGGTCGCGCCCAATGCAATGCCGACGGACCTGCGCCAGCCCGGCCACGTGTTTCCGCTGATGGCCCAGCCCGGCGGGGTTCTGAATCGCGCCGGGCACACCGAGGCTGGTTGCGACCTCGCGCGGCTGGCCGGGCTGGAGCCGGCCGCGGTCATCGTCGAGATTCTGAACGAGGATGGCACGATGGCCCGGCGGCCTCAGCTCGAGGTCTTCGCGCGCGAGCACGGGCTGAAGATCGGCTGCATCGCCGACCTGATCCGCTACCGGCTGGAGCACGAAGAGACGCTGGAACGGATCACCGACCAGGTGGTGCAAACCGACTTCGGCGAATTCCGCATGCTCTGCTACGAGGATCACGTGAACCGCAATGTGCACCTCGCGCTGGTCAAGGGTGACCTGCGCAGCGGCGAGCTGCCGCTGGTCCGGGTGCACGTGCAGGACACGCTGGGCGACGTCGTCGGCGTGCACCATGCCCGGCTGGGCTGGCCGCTGCGCGAAGCGATGCGGCGGGTCGCCGCGGCCGGCACCGGCGTGCTCGTGCTGTTGCGCTTCGATGAGCCGCCCCGGGAGCTGGTCCGCGCGGCCCGCGCGCTGGAGGCGCCGGACAGCCCGTCCGAGGAAAGCGGCCAGACCGTGCTGCGCAGTTTCGGCACCGGCGCGCAGATCCTGCGCGATCTCGGCGTCAGCCGCATGCGGGTGCTCAGTGCCCCGAAACAGATGCATGGCATTTCGGGTTTCGGCCTGGAAATAGTAGAGTACGTCGATCCCGTCCACGAAGCCGGGAAGTGAGCGATGCGCATCTTCGAAGGCAAGCTGACGATTCGCGACGAGCGCTTCTGCATCGTCGCCGCGCGGTTCAACGACGCCCTGGTGCAGCGCCTGATCGACGGTGCGCTGGACTGCCTGCGCCGTCACGGCGCCGACGATTCGCAACTCCACCTGGTGCGTGTGCCCGGCGCCTTCGAGCTGCCACTGGCCGTGCAGCGCGTCGCGGCCAGCCGCCAGTACGACGGCATCGTCGCCCTGGGCGTCGTGATCCGCGGGGCCACGCCGCATTTCGACCATGTCTGCGCCCAGGCGGCCGCGGGCTTGCAACGCGCCAGCCTCGACAGCGGCCTGCCGGTCGGCTTCGGCCTGCTGACCTGCGACAGCATCGAGCAGGTGATCGAGCGGGCCGGCACCAAGGCCGGCAACAAGGGCGCCGATGCGGCCTTGAGCACCATCGAGATGGTCAAGCTGCTGCGTCAGCTGGACGCCTGAGCAGGGCCATGGCCGGCAGGCAGGGACGGCACGGGGCGCGCCGGCTGCTCCTGCAGGCGCTGTACCAGCACCAGGTGGCCGGCCACGGCGCCGACGAGTTGCTCGATCAATTCTGCGCTCAGCCGCAATTCGCACAGGTCGACGGCGATTATTTCCGCGAACTGCTGACGGAGATCCTCGCCAGCCGGCAATGGCTGGACGAGCGCATCGCCGCCGGCGCGGACCGGCCGCTCGCGCAGCTCGATCCGGTGGAGCGTGCGGTACTGTGGATCGGCATCGCCGAGCTGACACGCCGAAGCGATGTACCGGCCAGGGTCGCGATCAACGAGGCCATCGAACTGGCCAAGGAATTCGGCGCCCAGGACAGCTACCGCTATGTCAACGCGATTCTCGACGGCGTGAGCGGCGAGGCCCGCTGACGGCGCCGCTGCTCCGCCGATGCGCGAAGTCGACATCATCGAACGCTATTTCCGCCGCGAGGCCGGCAGTGCCGCCGGCGTCAGCCTCGGGATCGGCGACGATGCCGCGGTCCTGCGGCCGCCGCCCGGCGAGGAACTGGTCGTGACCACGGACAGCCTGGTCGCCGGCACGCATTTCGCGCCGGATCATCCGCCGGACTCGCTCGGTCACCGGTCGCTGGCCGTCAACCTCAGCGATCTGGCCGCGATGGGCGCCCAGCCACGCTGGTTCACGCTGAGCCTGTCCCTGCCGCTCGCCGAAGCGGGCTGGCTGACGGCGTTCGCCGCCGGCCTGTTCGCGCTGGCCGACCGCCATGCCATCGGCCTGGTCGGCGGCGATACCGTACGCGGCCCGCTGGCCGTCACGGTCACGGCGATCGGCAGTGTGCCGGCCGGCGGCGCCCTGCGGCGCGATGGCGCCGGCCCGGGCGAGCGCATCTTCGTGACCGGCCCGCTCGGCGACGCGGCCTGGACCTGGCGGCAGCTGGCGGCCGGCGGCGCGGTGCCCCGCGACGATGCCTTGTGGGCGCGTTTCGCCTGGCCGGAGCCGCGGGTGCGGGAAGGCCTGGACCTGCGCGGGGTGGCCAGCGCCGTGATCGACCTGTCGGACGGGCTGGCGACGGACCTGCCACGCTTGCTCGGCGCCAGCGGTATCGGCGCCGACTGCGAACTCGAGCGCCTGCCGCTATCCACGGCCTTGCGCCGGCGCGCAGGCGAGGCCGAGGCACGCGCGCTGGCGCTCAGCGGCGGCGACGACTATGAGCTGTGCTTTACCGTGCCGCCGGCGAAATGGCCCGCACTGGAAGCCGTGGCGACGGCCTGGCCCGGCCAGCCGGCCTGCATCGGCGAGACGCGGGCGACGCCGGGCTGCCGCTGGCTGCTGAGCGGCGCCCCTTACCAGCCGCCGCTGCCGTCCTTCGAGCACTTCGCCGGGGACGGCCGATGAGGCCCGCGCGCCCGCCGTGGCAGCGGCTGCTGCGCGATCCGGTGCACTGCCTGGCTTTCGGCTTCGGCGCCGGCTGCTCGCCACTGGCGCCGGGCACCGCCGGCTCCTTATTGGGCCTGGCGCTGTTCCTGATGCTGCCGCCGCTGCCCTGGCCGTGGCTGCTCGGCCTGCTCGCCGCCGTGCTGGCGTTCGGCGTCTGGGTCTGCGGCGCCAGCGCCCGGCGCCTCGGTGTCCACGATCATCCGGGCATCGTCCTGGACGAAATCGCCGGCATGTGGATCGTCGCCGCGAGCCTGCCGCGGCAGCCCGGCTGGCTGCTCGCCGGCTTCATCGCATTCCGGCTATTCGACATATTCAAGCCCTGGCCGATTCGCGATGTGGATCACAGCGTCCGCGGCGGACTCGGCATTATGCTCGACGACGTTATCGCGGCCGTGTATGCGGCGCTGCTGCTGGCCGCCGGCCGGCAACTGCTCACGGCCTGGTAGCTTTCCCAGTGGTCCAGGGTGTGCCAGCGGATGGCCGGAGTTGCGCGTCAGAAAGCGGTTGCGGCAGCCGTTCCCGGAAAGATCGGGAAATACGACATCATCAAGGAAGTCGGCCAGGGCAGTACCGGTAACGTCTATCTCTCGCACGATCCCTATTTCAATCGCGACGTCGCCATCAAGGTCTACGACATCGCGCGCGACGCCGATCCGCAACGGGTGAAGATCGCCCGCAAGATGTTCTTCAACGAGGCGCAGATGGTCGGAATGCTGCAGCACCCGAACATCCTGCCGATCTTCGACGCCGGCGAGGAGCAGGACCAGTATTACGTGGTCATGGAGCACGTGCAGGGCGCGCGCACGCTCGCCACCTATTGCCGGCCCGACACGCTGCTGCGCACCGACGACGTGGTCGAGATCATCTACAAGTGCGCGCGGGCGCTCCACTATGCGCACAAGCGGGGCGTGATCCACCGGGACATCAAGCCGTCGAACGTGATGCTGACAACCGACAACGATGTGCGCGTGATCGATTTCGGTATCGCGATCCTGCGCGACGCGGACATCTCGCGCATCGAGGGAATCGCGGGGTCACCCAGTTACATGTCGCCGGAGCAGGTGCAGTCCGCTGAGATCACGCCGCAGTCGGACATCTATTCGCTGGGCGCGGTCATGTACGAACTGCTCACTGGCTACCGGCCGTTCCGCGCCGGCAGCCTGTCGCGCCTGCTGAACCAGATCGTCTACGCGACGCCGCCGCCGATTCACCAGCTGCGCGCCGACGTGCCTGAGGAGCTGGAGGAAGTCGTTGCGATCGCCTTGCAGAAGGAGCCGTCCCGGCGCTTCGCAACAGCCGGCGAAATGGCGGCCCGACTGACCCGGGTCTACCAGAGCCTGCGGCAGCAGTACGACCGCATCGACGACCGCGAACGATTCGCAATCCTGCGGCGCTTGAGCTTCTTCCACGATTTCTCGCAGGCCGAGATCCGCGAGCTGCAGCGCGCCGGGGAATGGCGCGAGTACCGGCCGGGTGACGAGATCGTCCGCGAGGGGGAGATGGACGACCGCTTCTATGTCATCGTCACCGGCCGTGTGGTCGTCGAAAGCAACGGCAAGGCGCTCGGTTATCTCGGCGAGGGCGACTGCTTCGGCGAGACCAGTTACATGGCCGGTGCCAAGCGCACGGCAACGATCCGCGCCGGCGAGAACGTCAGTATCCTCAGCGTCAGCGCGACCCTGCTCGAGCAGACCTCAACGGCCTGCCAGCTGCGCTTCAACAAGGTATTCCTGCGGGCGCTGATCCGCCGGCTGCAGGGATCGAACAGCGCGGCGACCTGACGGGGCGCTCAGTCGCCGTCGTCGGCCAGCGTCTCCGGGTCGACGTCCTTCAGTTCCTCGCCCATCAGCATCTGAACCTTCTGCTCGGCGGCTTCCAGCGCGGCCTGGCACTCGCGGCTCAGGCGGACGCCTTTCTCGAATTCCTTGAGCGACTTGTCCAGCGGCAATTCGCCGGTTTCCAGCGCCTCGACAATTGCCTCCAGTTCGGCCATGGCCTTTTCCAGGTCCAGCTTGCGGGCTTTGGGCTGCGGCACGCTCGGCAACTCCGGGTAGCGGGGCGGCGCAAGCCTTGCACAGCACCCGGCCGCGGTCAATCGGGGCGCCGGGCGGCCCTTGACAGCGCGGCCCGCCCGGCCTAACCTTAGACTTAGTCTAAAAACCCGCTGGCAAGGCGGCCAAACAAGGAGAATCGACGATGGAACTGAAGGGCAGCAAGACCGAGCAGAACCTGAAAGATGCCTTTGCGGGCGAATCGCAGGCGAATCGCCGCTATCTGTATTTCGCCAACAAGGCCGATGTCGAGGGCTACAACGACGTCGCCGCGGTTTTCCGGTCAACGGCCGAAGGCGAGACCGGCCACGCGCACGGGCACCTCGACTATCTGGCCGCGGTCGGTGATCCGGCCACGGGCCTGCCGATCGGCGCAACGCCCGAGAACCTGAAAGCGGCCATCGCCGGAGAGACCCACGAGTACACGGACATGTACCCTGGGATGGCGAAGACCGCCCGCGAGGAAGGCTTCGACGAAATCGCCGACTGGTTCGAAACTCTGGCCAAGGCCGAGCGCTCGCACGCGAACCGCTTCCAGAAGGCCTTGGACACGCTGGACAGCTAGGCGGTCCCGACCGCTCCGGCCCAAGCGGGGCGCAGCCGGCGGTAGCGGCTGCGCCCCGGAGACTCTGCATGCCCAACGGACATCGCGAAGGCAGCCTGGAGGCACCCACCCGGCATCCGCTGGACTGGCAGTCGGAGGCCTTCTACGACGAGTCGGCCCTCTACGCAGAGCTCGAGCGCGTGTTCGAGATCTGTCATGGCTGTCGGCGATGTTTCTCGCTGTGCAACGCCTTTCCGACGCTCTTCGACGCGATCGACGGGTCGGAGACGATGGAACTCGACGGCGTGCCGCGCGAGGTGTACTGGGAAGTCGTCGACCACTGTTATCTCTGCGACATGTGTTACATGTCGAAGTGCCCCTACGTGCCGCCGCACGAGTGGAACGTAGACTTTCCACACCTGATGCTCAGGGCCAAGGCCAAGCGTTTCCGGGAGCAGGGCGCGTCGCCGGCGGCCCGCCTGCTGAGTAATACCGACCTGGTCGGCCGCCTGGCCGGGATTCCCGTGGTCGCCGAGGCCGTCAATGCGCTCAATGCCAGCGCGCCGGGCCGCGCGCTTTTGGAGGCGACCCTGGGCGTGGCGCGGGATGCGCCCGTGCCGCGTTACCACGGCCGGCATGCCCGGCACCGGCTGGCCAATCGGCCGAATCGGTCTGAGGGGGAATCCCTCCCGGCCAACGGCACCCGGGGCCGGGTCCTGCTGTTTACGACCTGCTACGGAAATTACAACCGCCCGGAGATCTGCAGTGACCTGGCCGCGGTATTCGAGCACAACGGCATCGAGCTTGCGCTGGCCGAATCGGAGCGCTGTTGCGGCATGCCGAAGCTGGAACTGGGCGACCTGGAGTCGGTTGCGCGGGCCAAGGAAGCCAACGTGCCGGAGCTCGCGCGCTGGGTCGAGCAGGGCTGGGACATCGTCGCGCCGGTGCCGTCCTGCACGCTGATGTTCAAGCAGGAACTGCCGCTGATGTTTCCGGAAGACGAGCAGGTCAGGCAGGTGGCCGCGGCCTTTTTCGATCCGTTCGAGTATCTGCTGTTACGGCATCGCGCCGGCTTGCTGAGGACGGATTTCGCGCAAGCGCTGGGCAAGATCGCCTACCAGGTGCCCTGCCACTTGCGGGTGCAGAACATCGGTCTGAAGACGCGCGACCTGCTGGCGCTGGTGCCCGGGACCGAGATCGAGGTGATCGAGCGCTGCTCCGGGCATGACGGGACCTACGGCGTCAAGAAAAAATTTCGCGCGGCCTCGCTTAAGATCGCGGCGCCGGTTATCGCGCGGGTGGCGAATTCCGGGGCCGAACACTTCATCAGCGATTGCCCGATGGCCGCGGACCAGATTGCCGGCGGCGTCGACGGCATGCGACCCGAACATCCAATCAGCCTGCTGCGACAGGCCTACGGAATCTGACATGCAGAAACTCTCTCTCGGAGATCTCTATCCACTGGAAACCTATGCCAGGCTGCGCCCGGAGTTCCGCGCGCGGGTGATGGAGCACAAGGCGCATCGCAAGTTGCCGCTGGGGGAGCACGTCACGCTGCTGTTCGAGGATCGCCTGACGATGCACTATCAGGTGCAGGAAATGCTGCGCGCCGAGCGCCTGTTCGAGGAGGCCGATATCGCCGCCGAGCTGGACGCTTACAACCCGCTGATCCCCGATGGCAGCAACTGGAAGGCCACAATGCTGATCGAATACCCGGACCCGGAGCAGCGCCGCGAGGCGCTGGCGCGCCTGACCGGCATCGAGCATCGCGTCTGGATGCAGGTCGAAGGCTTCGAGCCGGTTCATGCGATCGCCGACGAGGACCTGGAGCGCAGCACCGAGGACAAGACCTCGGCGGTGCATTTCCTGCGCTTCGAGCTGGCGCCGGAGATGATCGCCGCGCTTCGCAATGGTGCCGGCCTGCATGCCGGCATCTCGCACCCGGCTTACGAGGTCAGTGTCCAGGTTCCGGAGTTGACGCGCGAGTCGCTGCTGGCGGACCTGGATTGAGTCCCGGCCGCGGGCGCGGCGCCGGCATTGCATAAATCCGCCGGCCGACTAAGATTCCGCCATTGTTGTGCGCGAAGCAGGCAGTGCTGGGCTGCCTGGGGTTGAAGCATGGGCCGAAAATATGGCGCCGCTGACATCGAGGTGCTCAGCGGTCTCGATCCTGTCCGGCGGCGGCCGGGGATGTATACCGATACCTCGCGGCCGAATCATCTCGCCCACGAGGTGATCGACAACAGCGTCGACGAAGCGATTGCCGGCTTCTGCAAGCGCATCGACGTCACGTTGTATCAGGATGGCTCGCTGGAAGTCGCAGACGACGGGCGCGGCATGCCGGTTGACCAGCACCCGGTGGAGAAGATTCCCGGCGTCGAACTGATCCTGACGCGCTTGCACGCCGGCGGCAAGTTTTCCGGCAAGAACTACCAGTACTCCGGCGGCCTGCACGGGGTCGGCGTCTCCGTGGTCAATGCGCTGTCGCGCAACCTCGAAGTCTGGATCCGCCGTGACGGCAAGGAATACAACCAGAGCTTCAAGGGTGGAGACAAAGCCAGCAAGCTGGCAGTCGTCGGCAAGGTCGGCAAGCAGAACACCGGCACGACCATCCGGTTCTGGCCCGACCCGAAATACTTCGATTCGCCGAAGTTCTCCTTGCCCCAGTTGCAGCACCTGCTGCGCGCCAAGGCGGTACTCTGCCCCGGCCTGACGATCAGGCTCAAGGTCGAGAAACCGAAACAGCAGTTCAGCTGGCAATACAGCGGCGGGCTGGAGCAATACCTCGCCGAGAGCCTGGCGGATGCGACGCTGCTGCCGGAACCGCCGTTCAGCGGCAGCCTCAAGGGTAAGCGCGACGAGGTGGACTGGGCCGTTGCCTGGCTGCAGGGCGATGGCACGCCGGTGCAGGAGTCCTACGTGAACCTGGTGCCGACGCCGCAGGGCGGGACGCATGTCAATGGCCTGCGCAGCGGCCTGACCGAAGCGCTGCGCGAATACTGCGAATTTCGCAACCTGTTGCCGCGAGGCCTGCGGCTGGCGCCGGAGGATGTCTGGGACGGTGCCTGCTACATCCTTTCGGTCAAGACCGAAGAGCCGCAGTTTTCCGGCCAGACCAAGGAGCGGCTGTCCTCTCGGGAAGTCGCAGCCTTCGTTTCCGGCGTGGTGCGCGATGCCTTCGGACTGTGGCTGAATCAGCACCCGGAAACCGGCGACCAGATCGCGCAGCGGGCGATCGCGGCGGCTCAGCGGCGGCTGAAGGCCAGCAAGAAGGTCACGCGCAAGAAAGTCGTGGCCGGCCCCGCGCTGCCGGGCAAGCTGGCGGACTGCTCTGCGTCCGACCCGGAGCGTTGCGAACTGTTCCTGGTCGAAGGCGATTCCGCCGGCGGCTCGGCGAAGCAGGCTCGGGCTCGTGAATTCCAGGCAGTCATGCCCTTGCGCGGCAAGATCCTGAACACCTGGGAAGTCGACCGGTCCGAACTGCTGGCATCGCAGGAAGTGCACAACATCAGCCTGGCCCTGGGCGTAGAGCCCGGCGACGAGGACCTTTCCGGACTCCGCTACCACAAGATCTGCATCCTGGCCGATGCCGATAGCGACGGGCAGCACATCGCCACGCTGATCTGCGCGCTGTTCATGCGCCATTTTCCGGCGCTGGTGCGCAATGGCCACGTCTACGTCGCCATGCCGCCGCTGTTTCGCATCGATGTCGGCAAGTCGGTGTTCTACGCGCTCGACGAGAGCGAGCGTCAGGGCATACTCGAGCGCATCGAGGCCGAGCAGCTCAAGGGCAAGGTCAACGTGCTGCGTTTCAAGGGGCTGGGCGAGATGAGTCCGGCGCAATTGCGCGAGACCACGATGTCGCCGGACACGCGGCGGCTGATGCAGTTGACGGTCGGCTCGCGCGACAAGACCGAACAGTTGCTGGACATGTTGCTGGCGAAGAAACGCGCGCGGGACCGGCGCGAGTGGCTGGAGAGCAAGGGTAACCTGGCCGAAATCTGAGCCGGGCCCCGGGATGGGATCATGAGCAAGCAGAACAGCCTCGATTTCGAGGGCATCGAGCAGATGCCACTGAAGGACTTCACCGAGAAGGCCTATCTGGACTACTCGATGTACGTGATCCTGGATCGCGCCCTGCCGCATATTGGCGACGGTCTGAAGCCGGTGCAGCGGCGAATCATCTACGCAATGAGCGAGCTGGGCCTGTCGGCCGGCGCCAAGCACAAGAAGTCGGCGCGCACGGTCGGTGACGTGATCGGCAAGTTCCACCCGCATGGCGATGCCGCCTGCTACGAGGCCATGGTCCACATGGCACAGGCATTCGCCTATCGCTATCCGATCATCGACGGCCAGGGCAACTGGGGCTCGGCCGACGACCCGCGCTCCTTCGCAGCGATGCGCTATACCGAGTCGCGGCTGCGTCCCTATGCCAGCGTGTTGCTGGCAGAACTGGGCGAGGGCACGGTCGACTGGGTGCCGAATTTCGATGGCACACTCAAGGAGCCGGCCCTGCTGCCGGCGCAATTGCCGAATCTGTTGCTGAACGGCGCCAGCGGCATCGCCGTCGGCATGTCGACCGACGTGCCGCCCCACAACCTGCGCGAGGTCGTCAAGGCGCTGGTCGCGATCCTGGACGATCCGAAGATCACGCTGGCCGGGGTCTGCCGGCACATCAAGGGGCCCGATTTCCCGACCGGGGGCGAGCTGGTCACGCCCAGGAGTGAGCTGCGCAGGGTCTACAAGGAAGGCAATGGCACGCTGCGCATCCGCGCCACCTGGGCGGAAGAGGACGGCAGCATTGTGATCGATTCACTGCCGTACCAGGTCTCCGGCAGCAAGGTGCT
>RFHQ01000031.1 GCA_003695765.1 Gammaproteobacteria bacterium | reverse complement strand
GTCTGCAGCACGACCCGGCTGCGCAGATCGTTCATCACCAGGGTCTGGTGGGTCTCGGCGATGCCGAGTTCCCAGGGCAGTCCGGCGTGCTTGATGCTGGTCAGCGGGGACGCGCCGGTGCCGCCGGCATCGCCGGAGATCAAGATGTGGTCGGCATGCGCCTTGGCCACGCCGGCCGCGATCGTGCCGACACCGACTTCCGAGACCAGCTTCACGCTGATCCGCGCAGCCGGGTTCGAGTTCTTCAAGTCGTAGATCAGCTGCGCCAGGTCCTCGATCGAGTAGATGTCGTGGTGCGGTGGCGGGCTGATCAGGCCGACGCCGGGCGTCGAGTAGCGCGTGCGGGCGATGATCTCGTCGACCTTGCGGCCCGGCAATTCACCGCCTTCGCCCGGCTTGGCGCCTTGCGCCATCTTGATCTGCAGCTCGTCGGCATTCGCCAGGTACCAGGTGGTCACGCCGAAGCGCCCGGACGCGATCTGCTTGATCGCCGAACGCTTCGAATCGCCGGACGGCAGCGGCTTGAAGCGCGCCGGATCTTCGCCGCCCTCGCCGGTATTGCTCTTGCCGCCGAGGCGGTTCATCGCGATCGCCAGCGTCTCGTGCGATTCCGCCGAGATCGAGCCGTAGCTCATCGCGCCGGTGCAGAAACGCTTGACGATCTCGCTGGCCGGCTCGACTTCGTCCAGCGGCACCGGCCGGCGCGGTTTGAAATCCAGCAACCCACGCAGCGTGCAGCTGCGCCGCGCGTCGGCGTTCGCCTGCCGCGCGAACTCGCGGTAGACCCCGGCATCGTTGCGACGCGCCGAGATCTGCAGCTTCGCGATCGCATCCGGCGACCAGGCGTGCCGCTCGCCGGCGCTGCGCCAGTGGAACTCGCCGGGATTCGGCAGACCCGGCACGCAGACTTCACTGGCCGCCCCGAAGCCCAGCGCATGGCGGCGCTCCGCCTCGCGCTCCAGCACCTCGAAACCGACACCCTGCAGGCGGCTCGCGGTGCCGCAGAAGCAGCGTTCGATCACCTCGTCGCGCAGGCCGACCGCTTCGAAGATCTGCGCGCCCTTATACGACTGCAGCGTCGAGATGCCCATCTTGGCCATGACCTTCAGCATGCCCTTGGCCACCGCCTTGCGATAAGCGGCGACGATCGCCGCATCGTCGGCGGCGACCTCGGCCGGCACCAGCCCGTCCTCGCGCGCCTGGAACAGCGCATCGAAAGCCAGGTAGGGATTGATCGCGTCCGCGCCGTAGCCGACCAGCAGGCAGTGGTGATGCACTTCGCGCGCCTCACCGGTCTCCAGCACGATGCCGATGCGGGTGCGCTTCGCCTGTTTGACCAGGTGGTGATGCACGGCGCCGCAGGCCATCAGCGAACTCAACGCGATGCGCTCCGGTCCGAGGCCGCGATCGGACAGCAGGATCAGGCTGTAGCCGTCGTCGATCGCCTGCTCGGCCTCGGCGCAGATGCGGTCCAGCGCCGCCAGCATGCCCCCGGCACCGTCACTGCGCGGGTAGCTGATGTCGATCGTGCGCGTGCGCCAGCCGCGGTGATCCATGGCCTTCAGCGCCGCCAGTTCCTGATTCGTCAGGATCGGGTGGCGCAGCTGCAGGCGGTGACAGTCGGTCTCGGCCGTCTCCAGCAGGTTGCCCTCCGGCCCGATGTAGCATTCCAGCGACATGATGATCTCTTCGCGGATCGAGTCGATCGGCGGGTTCGTGACCTGCGCGAAGAGCTGCTTGAAGTAGTCGTAGATCAGCCGCGGCTGGTCGCTGAGGCAGGCCAGCGCCGAATCGTTGCCCATCGAACCGACCGGGTCGCGCAGTTCGCGGATCAGCGGCAGCAACATGAACTGCAGGGTCTCGGTCGTGTAACCGAAGGCCTTCATCCGCGCCAGCAGCTCCGGCTGCCGGTAGCGCGGCGGCTGACCAGCCCCCGGCAGATCCTTCAGCGAGATCCGCTGACGCGCCAGCCATTCGGCGTAGGGCCGGCGGGCAGCGAATTCCTCTTTCAATTCCGCATCGGGGATCAGGCCGCCGCGTTCGAAATCGACGAGAAACATGCGCCCCGGCTCCAGCCGCCCCTTGGCCACGACCTTGGCCGGGTCGACCGGGATCACGCCGACCTCGCTGGCCATGATCACACGGTCGTCGTCGGTCAGGTAATAACGGCTCGGGCGCAGGCCATTGCGGTCGAGCACCGCGCCGATGTAGCGGCCGTCGGTGAACGCGATCGACGCCGGTCCGTCCCACGGTTCCATCTTGCAGGAATGGAACTCGTAGAACGCCCGCTTCACGGCCGGCATCAGTTCGTTCTTCTGCCAGGCCTCCGGAATCATCATCATCACGGCTTCCTGCAGCGTGCGTCCGGTCATCAGCAGGAATTCCAGCACATTGTCGAAGGCGCCGGAGTCGGAGGTGTCCGGCTCGACGATCGGGAACAGCAGTGGCAGGCGCTCGCCGAACTGTTCCGAGCGCACCACGCCCTCGCGGGCGGCCATCCAGTTGCTGTTGCCGCGCAGGGTGTTGATCTCGCCGTTGTGCGACATGAAGCGCAAAGGCTGCGCGCGGTCCCAGCTCGGGAAGGTGTTGGTCGAAAAGCGCGAGTGCACCATCGCCAGGTGCGAGACATAGTCCGGCTGCTGCAGGTCCGGATAGAAGGTCATCAGCTGATCCGGGATCAGCATGCCCTTGTAGATGATGACCTTGGTCGACAGGCTGCAGATGAAGAAGGTCTTGGCCTCGGCCAGCGTCCCGTCACCGCGCAGCCGGTGGCTGGCGCGCTTGCGGATCAGATAGAGCCTGCGCTCGAAGGCGTCGCCCTCGAGCCCGTCAGCGGCCGCGACGAACAGCTGCTCGATCTGCGGCGCGGCGGCCCGGGCCGTCGGCCCGAGGTCGGCGCCGTCGGGATCGACCGGCACCTCGCGCCAGCCGACCAGCTGCTGGCCCTCGTCGGCGACGATCTCGGCGACCACGGCCTTGCAGTGCTCGCGCTCGGCCGGATCGCGGGGCAGGAACACGACACCGGCACCGAAGCGTCCTGGTGGCGGCAGCTCCGCGCCCAGCTCTTCGCGGGCGATCCGGCCAAGGAATTCGTGCGGCAGCGCGGTCAGGATACCGGCGCCGTCGCCGGTGTTCTTCTCGGCGCCGCGCGCGCCGCGGTGATCCATGCGGCAGAGCAGGTGGTCGGCGTCGCGGATGATCTGGTGGCTACGCTGCCCCTTGACGTGGGCCACGAAGCCCACGCCACAGCTGTCCCGCTCCTGCGCCGGATCGTAGAGGCCGGCCGCTGCCGGAAATCCCTGCCGCATGACTGTCATGTCGCGCTGCTCTGCCCGTCCCCAAAGCGGCCGCTGCCCTGTGCCGGCGAGGGCCGAGTCCCCGCCGGTGCAAAACCCGGCCTGCGTTCCTTGCAGCCCGGCAGCGGGCCCGGCGAACTGCCCCCTGGCAGATCGCACGGCGCTCCGCAGGGCTGCCGTAAGCGATTGTTCTATCTGGGCTTGAAGGAGCGCCGTCCGACAGTCCTCAGGCGACCCAGAACCGGTAACTATAGCCAGTCGAGCCAGCCCGCTCAATGCCGGCCGGCCGGGCGCGGCGCCGCGGCGATGGCCTGATCGCGGCTGCGATTCCATGCCATCATTGCTGCATGAGCGAGGCCGAGATTCGCCGGGTGCTGGACTTCTGGTTCACCGGCTGTGAAAACGACCGCCCCAAGATCGATGCCCGGATGGATCGCTGGTTCGGCGACGACCCCGCGCTGGACGAGGAGATCCGCGAGCAGTTCGGGGACCTGGTGGCCCGCGCCTCGGCCGGCGAGCTGGACGATTGGGCGGAGACGGCGCGCGGCCGGCTGGCGCTGATCATTCTGCTCGACCAGTTCCGCCGGAACATCTACCGCGGCCGCGCCGAGGCCTATGCCTGCGACCGCCAGGCCCTGAAACTCTGTGTCGAGGGCACACTCGCGAGGCATTACCGGCAACTGAGCCCGGAAGAGCAGCTGTTCTTCTTCATGCCTCTGCAGCACGCGGAATCGCGCAAGGTGCAGGCGAAGGCGGTCAGTGTCTACCAGGCGCTGGCCAACAGCGTCTCGGAGACCTTGCGGGAGACCTTTCTGACCGCCGCGCAGTTCGCCGAGTTGCACCGCGATATCATCGAGGAATTCGGGCGCTTCCCGCACCGCAACGCAGTGCTCGGCCGCCCCAATACGCCGGAAGAAGAAGCCTACCTGGCCGCGGACGCGCCGAGTTTCGGCCAGTAGCGGCAAGCCAAGGAGCCTGAGATGCACTACCAAGAACCGCGCCGCGTCGCCATCGTCGGCAGCCAGCGGATCCCGTTCTGCCGGATGAACACCGGCTACGCCGAACTCTCTAACCAGGACATGATGACGGCCGTGCTGGCCGCGATCGTCGAAAAGTACAAACTCGCCGGCGAACGCCTCGGCGACGTGTCGCTGGGTGCGGTCATCAAGCACTCCCGCGACTGGAACCTCGCACGCGAATGCGTGCTCGGCACCGAGCTGTCGCGCGAGACGCCGGCCTTCGATCTGCAGCGCGCCTGTGGCACCAGCCTCGAGGCGGCGATCCTGATCGGCAACAAGATCGCCCTCGGCCAGATCGACGCCGGAATCGCGGGTGGCACCGATTCGGTCTCCGACGCGCCGATCGTCTATCAGGAGGAATTCCGCAAGCTGCTCCTGCGCAGCGCCCGAGGGCGCACGCTTGGCGAAAAGCTGAAACCCTGGCTGGGCCTGCGGCCGCGTCACTTCAAGCCGGCCTTCCCCGGCGTCGTCGAACCGCGCACCGGCCTGAGCATGGGCGAGAGCACGGAGCTGACGGCCAAGGAATGGGGGATCACCCGCGAGGCCCAGGATGAACTGGCGCTGGCCAGCCACCAGCGCGCAGCCGCCGCCTGGGACGAAGGCTTCTACGACGACCTGGTCGTACCGCTGGGCAAGGCGACCACGGACAACAACGTGCGCCGGGACAGCTCGCTGGAGAAGCTGGCCAAGCTCAAGCCGGTCTTCGACCGCAGCGGCAGCGGCACGATGACGGCCGGCAACAGCACGCCGCTGACCGACGGCGCGGCCGGCGTGCTGCTGGCCTCGGAGGACTGGGCGGCCGAACGCGGGCTGCCGGTACTGGCCTACCTGCGCTACGGCAAGGTCGCGGCCGTGGACTTCATCGATCGCGACGGGCTGCTGATGGCACCGGCCTTCGCCGTCTCCGACATGTTGCGCGAAGCCGACCTGAGCTTCGCGGACTTCGACTTCTTCGAGATCCACGAAGCCTTCGCCGCACAGACCCTGGCAACACTGAAAGCCTGGGAGTCGGCGGAGTTCTGCCGTGAGCGGCTCGGCCGCGACAAGCCGCTCGGAGCGATCGACCGCCAGCGGATGAACGTCAAGGGCGGCAGCATCGCGATCGGGCATCCGTTCGCCGCGACCGGCGCGCGCATCCTCGGCGGGCTGGCCAAGCTGATCGACCAGCGCGGCGGCGGCCGCGGGCTGATCTCGATCTGCACGGCCGGCGGCATGGGCGTCACGGCGATCGTCGAACGTTAGCCGCATGGACGGCTTCAATCGCTTCATGGAGCTGGCCAATGCCGTGCTCTGGCACGACAGTGTGCTGTTCATCGTGCTCGGCACCGGGCTGCTGTTCACCTTCTGGAGCGGCTTTTGCCAGTACCGCGCGCTGACGCACGGCGTTCACGTGCTGCGCGGCTACTACGACGATCCGGCCGACCCGGGAGCGATCAACCACTTCCAGGCACTCTCGGCCGCGCTGTCGGCCACGGTCGGTCTCGGCAACATCGGCGGCGTCGCGCTGGCGATCTCGCTGGGCGGACCTGGTGCCGTGTTCTGGATGTGGATGGTGGGCCTGGTCGGCATGGCCCTGAAGCTCACCGAAGTCACGCTGTCGATGCTGTACCGGAACACCGCCGATGCGGACAATCCGCATGGCGGGCCGATGTGGGTGATCAGCAAGGCCCTGGCGCGCAAGGGCCCCGGCTGGGCGCGCTTCGGCTGGGCCATCGGAGCCGTCTTCTGCGTGACCTTGCTGATCTCGACGATCACCAGCGGCAACATGTTCCAGGCCTGGAATGTCGCCGAGATCACCGAGGACTACTTCGGCGTGCCCGGCATCGTCACCGGCATCGTCCTCGCGATCCTCGTCGCCATGGTCATCATCGGCGGCATCAAGCGCATCGGCGCGGTCGCCGGCCGCCTCGTGCCGATCATGATCTCGCTCTACCTGCTGGCCGCGGTCTATGTGCTGATCGTCAACTATCAGCAGATTCCCCACATGTTCGCGCTGATCCTGCGCGGCGCCTTTTCGCCACTGGAAGCCACCGGCGCCTTCATCGGCGGCACCGCCGGCTATGCCTTCCTGTTCGGCATGAAGCGCGCGCTGTTCTCGAACGAGGCGGGCCAGGGCTCCTCGCCGATCGCGCACTCGGCGGCCAAGACCCGCGAGCCGGTGCGCGAGGGGATCGTCGCCGGGCTGGAACCGTTCATCGACACGCTGGTCGTCTGCACACTGACGGCGCTGGTGATCCTCAGCACCGGCATCTGGAGCCGCGGCCCGGCTTTCACGCTGGACGAGCTGCCGGCACTCGGCGAAGCCGCGGCCGGCGGCTGGCAGTTCGCCGCCTCACCCCTGCCGCGCGAGGCCGTCGGCCAGTGGCCCGAAGGCAGCAAGTTCTACCTGGTGATCCAGGGCGATGCGAACCCCCAGGCCGGCAATCGCCTGCACCAGCTCACTGGCAATCTGGCCACCGCCGCCAATGGCGAGCCGGTGATCATATGGAACCCCTATTCCGGCCACACGCCGCCGGTGCCCCGCAGCGCCGAGGTCTATGAAGACATGGTCGGTGCGACACTGACGGCCCGGGCCTTCGATTCGGTCACGCCCGGGCTCGGCAAGTGGCTGGTCACGCTGGCTTCCTGGCTGTTCGCCTTCTCGACGATGATCTCCTGGAGCTATTACGGCGAACAGGGCATGGTCTACCTCGCCGGCGAGCGCTCGGTCATGGCCTACAAGGTGATCTACTGCCTGCTGGCCGTGGTCGCGACCTCGGGCTTCATCAGGACCGACTCGGAGCTCGACAACCTGACCGGCATCGGCACCGGGGTCATGCTGTTCGCCAATATCCCGATCCTGCTGGCGCTGGGTGGCCAGGCGATGCTGGCCTACAAGAACTATGTGCAGCGGCTGAAAGACGGACAGGTCGGTGCCGGGCACGAGCCGCCGAGTCTCGAGGACCTGATCAGCGGCCGCGACGTCGACTGAGGTCCGCTCAGCCCGGCTGCGCCAGCCGGCGGGCGACTTCGTCGGCGATCGCCAGCGATG
Source organism: Gammaproteobacteria bacterium (assembly GCA_003695765.1). Taxonomy (GTDB): domain Bacteria; phylum Pseudomonadota; class Gammaproteobacteria; order Steroidobacterales; genus J054. The sequence continues at coordinate 763 of RFHQ01000031.1, read as the reverse complement.
CAGTCAGTCCGGGCGACTCGATACCGAACAGGTTCACGAGGCCGGCCACGCCATGTTGCTCCGGACCCTGGATCATGAAATCGGCTGCCGGCTCGCCGGGTCCGACGATCTTCGGGCGGATACCGGTGTAGCCCGGCTGCAGGCGCCTGCTGTCGAGCCCCGGGTAGTAGCGGCGGATCGCCGCGACGAAATCGTCGCGCTGGCTGTCATCGAAAGCGTAATCGACGCGGTCGACCCAGCGGACGTCCGGCCCGAAGCGCGCCGCTCCGGCCAAGTCGAGCGTGACGTGCACGCCGAGGCCACCACCACTGGCCACCGGGTAGATCAGCCGCCGGAAAGGCGCGCGGCCGCCGAGCGCATAATAATGACCCTTGGCGTAATGACTCCGCGGCAGGCAGGCCGGCGGCAGCCCGTCGATCGCGCCGGCGACTCGCACTGCCTGCAGACCGGCGGAATTCACCAGCCAGCGGCAATGCAGCTGCGTGCGATCGTCATCGGCGCAAACGACATGGAAGCCGCCGGACTCGGCGTGGATCGTTTCTACCGGGCTGCGCAGCGCGACCGCGCCGCCGGCGGCCTCGAGATCGCCTTGCAGGGACAGCATCAGCTCGTGGCTGTCGATGATGCCGGTCGAAGGCGACAGCAGCGCACACTCGGCCCGCAGCTCCGGCTCCAGCGCCGCCAGTTCGGCCGCGTCGACCCAGCGCAGATCGGTCACGCCATTGCGCTGGGCCTGCGCCAGGTAGCCCTCCAGCACCGGTAT
>RFHQ01000030.1 GCA_003695765.1 Gammaproteobacteria bacterium | reverse complement strand
TGCACCAGGCGGCCAGCGGTGCGCTGTGCCTGTACTACGATGCCGAAGATCCGCCAGCGGTCGAATCGCGGCTGCGGGAAGCCTTGCGAGCGATCGTGGCCGACCGGCCCCTGCGCTTGATTCACGGGGTGTGGCGACTGGAGCGGAGCGGCAAGTTCAAGCGGGTCAGTTCTGATATGCCGGAGGCCTGAGTCCCGGTGCCATGGGCCCGGCCCTGCGACACTTCCTCGCCTCATGGCTCGGTCGCTGCGCTCCCTGCGCTTTACTTCGGCTTAGGAAGTCCGCAGTGCCGGGTACGCTGGGCCGGTGCATGGGCCCGGCCCTGCGAAGCTTCCTCGCCTCATGGCTCGGTCGCTGCGCTCCCTGCGCTTTACTTCGGCTCCGGAAGTCCGCAGTGCCGGGCCTGCGTGAGCCACAGCCAGGCGTGACTGTGGACCGGGGCGCGCTGCAGCACGAGCAATCGGCGCCACCAGTGTCCGGACCGGTGAACGATCAGGCCGCCGAGCGGGCGGCCAGCAGCGGAAGTAAAGCGCAGCGAGCGAAGCGAGCGAGCCATGGAGCTGCGGCAGGCCCGCTCGGCGGCGGGACGCATCGCCAGGCACGACAACGGCAGCCTTGGCGCATCAGCTGTGCCCGAGACTGGCCGCCGGGCGCAGCCGCCTTGCGGCTGTGCCCACGAATGGGTCGTCGTGATACAACGGCGCCATGCAACTGTCGATCGTCATTCCTGCCTACAACGAGGAACGCTTGCTGCCGGGCTGTCTGGCCTCGGTGCGGGCGGCCTGTGCGGCGGTGGGTTGCGACGCGGAACTGATCGTGGTCGACAACAATTCGACGGATGCGACGGCCAGCATCGCGGAATCCGCGGGGGCCCGCGTGATCTTCGAGCCCGTGAACCAGATCGGCCGCGCCCGGAACGCCGGTGCGGCGGCGGCCAGCGGTGACTGGCTGCTGTTTCTCGACGCCGACAGTACGCTGGAGCCAGCGCTGCTTGCCGAGCTGCTGTCCCTGATCGAGGCCGGCCGGGCGGTCGCGGCGGGCAGCACGATGCGCATGCCGGAAGCGCCGTGGTGGGGCCGGGCGATCGTCTCGGCCTGGAACCTTCTGTCGCGGCTGTGCCGCTGGGCCGCCGGCTCGCTGCTGCTCTGCCGCGCCGACGCGTTTCGCGAACTCGGTGGCTTCGACGAGCAACTCTACGTTGCCGAGGAAATCGACCTCTGCCGGCGCCTCAAGCGCTGGGGCAGGAAGCGTGGGCTGCGACTGGTGATCCTCAACCGTCATCCGCTGCAGACTTCCGGCCGCAAGTTTTGCCTGTACACCCCCAGCGAAATCCTGGCGCAGATGCTACGCCTGGCCCTGCGCCCGCTCGGTGCCCTCAAGGACCGCGCGGCACTGTCCCTCTGGTACGGAGGTCGCCGCTAAATCATCTCTGACACCTTTTTTCGGGCTCAGTCCCCGGATGCGACCGCGACGTCGTCGACCGGCCGGTTGCTGGCATTGGCGATGATTCGCCAGCCCTCGCCATTCCTGTTCGCCAGCAGGTAGAGTTCGCTGAACTCAAGTTCCATCGGTGCCTGCTGGCCCTTGCGCTGCGTCACGGTGCGCGTTTGCGCCCAGACCGTCGCTAATTCGCCGTCCGCCCGCACGGCCGTGATCGAGACGTCGCGCAGGTAGGACTCGGTCGACGGGAACAGGATCGCGGCGACCACTTGCCAGGTCTTACGCAGGTCGTCGGTCAACGGCGGGTCCGCGGGCATGCCCGGGTGTGCCGGATGGAGCTGAAACTGGACGCTGCCATCGGCGAGCTGGGCGAGAGCGGTTTCCATGTCGCGCGCGCTGATGGCGCGATTGAAGGTCAGCACCACGGCCGCGGCCGGGTGATCGGTATCGGCCGACGTGGCGATCGCCGGTGTGGTGACGGCCGACAGTATCAACAAAGCCAGTTTCACCCGGTCCATGCCCTGCATCGTTCGATCTCCGTATGGTTAGCGAATCCGCCGGGCTGGGCACCAAGAGCTACTCGCGGCCGACCCGCGGGAGTAGTTCTGATCGGCTTCATCGAGCCCGGTGAGCCACCATGTTCCAGTTGCGCAGACGTCCGGCCATCCGGGCAAACGCGTAGGGCGCCCTGAGGAATTTTGCGCTATGATACCGACACCACGTCGCTATCGATGAATCGCGGCAGGAGCCTCATGATGAAACTGCACTCCTTTTTCATTACTCCGAACAACCGCAAGGTCGAGGCCTTCATCAAACATTACGATCTGCCGGTCGAAATCCACCAGGTCAGTTTCAAGGACCAGGAGCACAAGTCACCGGCCTTTCTGAAAATGAACCCGATGGGCAAGGTCCCGGTCCTCGAGGATGGTGATTTCTATCTGCCGGAATCGAACGCGATCCTCACCTACCTCGCACGAAAATTTCCGGAAACCGACAGCCTGCCAACCGACATCCGTGGGCGAGCGCAGGCGGATCGTTGGCTCCACTGGCAGAGTTGCCACCTGATGCCGGCGATGGGCGAGCTCAAGCAGGCGGAAGACAAGGATTTCGACATCCTGGTGCCACTCTTTCAGGTGCTCGATGGACAGCTGGCCGGGCGCGATTTCATGCTCGACAAGCTCAGCGTCGTGGATTTCGCGATCGGCGCTTACCTGATGACCAAGATGGCCCGCGGGCTGGACTACAGTCCCTATCCGAACCTTGCCGCCTGGCGTGACCGGGTCATGCGGCTCGACGGCTTCGTCAAGACCCACGTCAAGCTGCCACCCGCCGCGTAGCGTTGTACCGCCGGCGGCCGCCGCTCCGTAACTGGTCTCAGACACCGAATTTTTGCTGCGCCGCAGCCGCGGCAGCGTGCATTTCGCCTGAAACCGGATTTGTGAACAAAGTGTCATTGATACGATAAAAGGAACTATGCTAGGTTTTCACAAACCGGCGATCCGATGACGCAATCTCGCTAGCCGGCGATAACGACATCCGCACGGGGATGCCCTTGGGAAGGGGCGGACGGCGATGGCCGTAACCTGCGCGGCACAGAGAAAACGGCGAATCCATAGGGGGACTCCGGATGCGTGCACTAGCGAGCCTGCTGGCATTTTGTTTCGTGGCCGCAATGCCGACCAGCGTGCCGGCTTTCACGGTCTACGACAGTTTCGGTGCATTCCCGGCGGCGACCTGGGGCGGCACCGGCATTCCGAACGATGCCGTTGCTGCCTCGATGCAGATCGTCGATGGCGCGACCACGGTCACGGTCGCGATGAATGCGACGCAACGGTTTTCGAATCCGCTGGTGACGAACAATGGTGCCGCGGTCTATTTCGCCGGTCCTGGCAGTAACTTCGGCGGCGCCGGCGAGAGCAGCATCGAAGGCGCGCTGTGGAACTTCAACTACTATCTCTCCGTCAGCGGCCCGGGCAAGCTGGCCGACTACCAGATCGATATCTGGTATGACTTCGATCCGGCCGGGCCGAACGCCTTCGGCGATCTGAGCGGTCTGGGCCGGATCGACCTGACCGCCACATTGCTGTGCGGCGCGCTCTGCGGCGCCGACCCGAACGCGACCCTGGTGGAAGACTCGCAGAACCTGATGTTCGGATTCCTCGGCGTTGATAATTTGCCGTTCATCGATGCGCCCGTCGGTGGTTTCGATCCCAACGCGACAGGGAATTACCAGTTCGCCATCACGGTCAGCCGTGCCGGCTTTCCGGTGGATACCGTCGCAATGGAAGTACAGGTCGTGCCGATACCGGCAGCCCTGTGGCTGTTCGGTTCGGCCCTGGGCTTGCTGGGTTACTGGACACGGCGTTCGCGCCCGGCTGGCACCTAGATCGACCCGCAAGCGCCGGCGAGACGGATTTGCCCGGCCACCGTGCCGGGCATTTTCGTCTCTGACACCAGTTTCCGCCGCCCAAGCCTGGTGTCAGAGACGATTTTTTCGCGCGGACCCTGAATCCGGCCGGTCTCGTGCCCGGGCGCAGCCTGCGTAGTAGAATCCAGGTGTGCCCACCATCGCCAAGAGCGTTGCCATGCACCTCAAGCCATTGAAGCGTATCCCCTTGCTTATGCTGCTCGCCTTGTCCAGCGCCGTAGCACAGGCCTGGACCGTGGACGAGCTGGCAGCTGCCTTGCAGGCGGCCGCTCGCAGTGAAGCCGACAAGGCACGCGACGCGGATCGCAAGCCGGCGGAAGTGCTCGTGTTCGCCGGCGTTCAGCCGGGGATGACGGTACTGGATGTGATGGCCGGCGGTGGCTGGTATACCGAAGTACTGTCTGTCGCAGTCGGGCCCGACGGCACTGTCTACTCGGAAAACCCGGCGTGGCTGCTCGAGGCCATGAACGGTGCGCCGGCCAAGGCCCTGAGCAAGCGCCTGGCCGACGGGCGTCTGCCGAACGTCGTCCGTGTCGACCGGGGCCTGGAGGAGGGCAAGATTCCACCGGCCAGCATCGATATCGCCCTGACGGCATTGAACCTGCACGACACCTACGATCGCTTTGGCCGCGGCGCGGCAGTGAGCCAGTTGCGGCAGATTGCGCGGACGCTTAAGCCCGATGGCGTACTGATCCTGATCGACCACGCAGGGCTGCCCGACCAGGACAATGCGCGCTTGCACCGCATCGTGCCCGACCTCGTCCGCGAAATGGTTCGTGAGGCGGGTTTTGAAATTGTGGCTGAAGGCGACATGTTGCGGCACCCGGAAGACGACAAGACCAAGATGGTGTTTGCCAAGGGCATCCGCGGCAAGACCGACCGCTTCGTGCTGAAGTTGAGGCCCACGCGCTAAATCATCTCTGACACCCAATCGACCCGCCTCGGCGGAAATTGGTCTCAGACACGAATTTCCGCCTCCGGCCCGGCCCAGCGAGCGTCAGCTTGGCCAGCTGCATGGACGCCATGCCCGTGACAATGAGCTAGCTGACGCGAAAGCCGGCCTGAATCGCGAACAGGCGCCATCCCTACCTGCAAAACAAGCTGTCCGACAGCATCACCGCTGCGACCAGGCCGAGACCCAGAAGCAGGCCGATGCCCGCGCCGCCGCCAGGCACGCGTTACCGAACAGCAAGGGGCATACCACGCGCCACCCATCAGCATGCCGGCGACGGTGGCCGTGGTGACGGCTAGCCAGCAGACCGAGACGCATATCGTTGTCCACTGTCGCCGATCACGGCCTGTGCCTCGATCTCCACCTTCAAATCTGCCCCGAATCGGTGTCTGACACGTTTAACCGCTGCGCGAACAAATGATCTCTGACACCATTTTCAGGCGCGCGAAATCGTGTCTGACACTATTTTTCAGCAGCGGCTTGCTGCGGTCGGATGCTCAGCCCAGGATGGCCAGTTGCAAAAGGAAGAGCAGCGCGATCGTGAAGGAGCCACCGAGCAGGGCTGCGATTCCCCAGCGGATGGATTGGCTATCGGCGAACGCCAGCAGGCCTGTCCCGGCGCTATGGTAGGCGCTTGGCTCAGCCAGTACGGTTTCGGCCAGCAGTCGTTCATCACCCAGCAAGATTCGCGCATCCTGGCCAGCTGTCTCGGCATCGTTCCCCGCCTCCAGCGCGGCGTGTTCCAGGTCTTCCAGGTGATCCGTCAGCTCTCCGACCAGCCGCGCGATGCGTTTCTGGCAGACGCCGGCCGCTTGCAGTGTCTGGCGTAGTTCGGAAAACGTCGTTTTACGCACCTGCCGGTTCCTCCAGCACGGCCTCGACGCCGGTACTGACCCGCTCCCAGTCCGCCAACAGCCGTTCGAGGCGCCGCCTGCCTTTGCTGGTCAGGCGATAGTAGACACGCGTCCGCCCGTTCACGGTCTTGCGCCGTGCCTTCAGTGCTCCGGCTGCTTCGAGACCATGCAGGGCAGGGTAGATCACCCCCTCACCGAGGCGGATGACGTCGTCCGTAACCAGGCGAATCCGGCGAGCCAGTTCGTAACCGTACATCTCCCGCTCAGCGAGCAGGCGCAGTACCAGCAATTCCGGTACGCCGGTCATGAAAGGCGGATTGCTCTGACCCATGTTCGGCTCCTTCCTGCCGTCCAATTATACCTTGAACCACGATATATAACAATCTGTACATCGAGTCGCAGTGTTCGCATGATACCTGTAACCACGATGTATGGGATTTTCGCGAGGCCGCTGTCATGTTTATTCGCTATACGAGCTCAGCCGGCATTGCCGCCGCCACTACTTTCGGCCTGCTATTGCTGATGCAGTTGCTGGTAGTGCTGGACGAGCATGCGTTGCCTCAATTGCCCGAGATCCGTCTCCCGGAACTCATCGAGGTTCGCCAGCCGTTGCCCGTAGAACGCAAACCGCCGAGACCACCGCGGCCGCAGCCGGTCCAGCCGGCGCGACTGAATCCGCCACCAGTCGATACGCCACAGGCTGGCCCGCGCCTTGCTCCGGGACCAATCAGCGGTCCGATTCCGCAGCGCCAAGGCCTCGCGCTGCAACCGATGACCGACGGCAACCTGATGGTATTGACCAAGGTCTACCCGGCCTATCCGCCTGTTGCCGAGCGCCGCGGCCTGTCGGGCTGGGTCGTACTGGAATTTACCGTGACCGAGAAGGGGACGGTGGAAGACGTGCAGGTCGTCGAGTCCTCCAATCGAGTCTTCGAAAGACCGGCTATCGAGGCAGCCGAGAAGTTTCGTTACAAGCCGCGCATTGTCGGCGGCCGTGCGGTCGCGGTCACCGGCGTACGCCATCGTTTCACCTTTGCTATGGAAGAATGACCGCGGCGGATACGCTATGCTCTTGGCATGTCCAGGTTCTATACGCCACGCCGCCGCCGGAATCTCTACCAGCCCGGCGACGCCAAGCCGTTCAAGCTCAGTCGCAGCAAGATCGATCTGTTCATCGAATGCCCGCGATGTTTTTATATCGACCGCCGGCTGGGCACGGGGCGTCCGCCGGGATTTCCGTTCAACCTGAACAGCGCGGTCGACCGGCTGTTGAAAGCGGAATTCGATATCCATCGGGCGGCCGAGACGACCCATCCGCTGCTAGAGCGCTATGGCGTGGATGCCCGGCCGGTCGCGCACGAGCGGCTCGATGACTGGCGGGAGAATTTCAAGGGTGTGCAATATCTGCACGAGCCGACGAACCTGTTGATCACCGGCGCCATCGATGACCTGTGGATGGACAGCCAGGGGCAGTACATCGTCGTCGATTACAAGGCGACATCGAAGAACGAACCGATCACCGCGCTGGACCAGGACTGGCACTCCGGCTACAAGCGCCAGATGGAGGTCTACCAGTGGCTGCTGCGTCGCAACGGCTATTTGGTGTCAGACACCGGTTATTTCGTCTACTGCAATGGCCGTGCCGATGCGCCGGCCTTCGATGGCAAGCTGGAATTCGACATCACGCTGATTCCGTACACCGGCCGGGACGACTGGGTGGAGCCGACGCTAGAGCTGATCCATCGCTGCCTCAACGACGAGCAGATCCCGGCACCGGCGCCCGATTGTGACTACTGCGCCTATGTCGCCGCGGTCGCGAAGGTCACCGGCCAGGCACCCCCCGAAAATAGTGTCTGACACCGCTTCATGACGCACTGCGCCACGAAAATTCATCTCTGACACGATTTTTTTCGAGAATTCATCTCTGAGACCATTAATTGATGCGCATCGACGTCATCATCGAGTCCGACAAGACCCCGGCCGAGGCCGCGGCGTTGGCGCGGCTGGCGGAGGAATGCGGGCTCGGCGGCGTCTGGGTCGCGAACAATGCCAACGGCCGCGATCCGTTCATCAATTTCGTCGTCGCCGCCCAGCAGACTCGCCGGATCCGCCTCGGCCCGATCGCCGTCAGTCCGCAGGAACTGCATCCCTACAAGATGGCGGTGGCCTTGCTGACCTTCAACGAGCTGGCAGCGGGCCGCGCGCAGATCGTCGTCGGCGGCGGTGGCGGCACGGCCGAGGCCATGGGTCGGCGCCCGCAACGCAGGGTGCGCGCAATGCGCGAGTGCATCGAGATCCTCGAGCGGGCCGCGCAGGGTAAGCCGCTGAAATACGATGGCGAGCTGTTCCCGATCAGCTGGCTCGACACGCGCTGGGTCACGCAGCCACCGCCGATGATCTACGCCGGTGCCAACGGGCCGCAGATGTTGCGCAGCGCGGCCCGGCACGCGCGCGGCATCATGCTCAGTGATTTCGTGCCGTCACGCGTGCGTTGGGCGCGTGAGCTCATCGA
>RFHQ01000184.1 GCA_003695765.1 Gammaproteobacteria bacterium | reverse complement strand
TGGGCCACGGCGACGGTCTCGGTGATCTCGAAGCAGAGGTTCTGCGGCGCGACCCCGTGGGCCTCGATCTCGGCGCGCACGAAGTCGAGGAAGCGCTCGTCTCCGAGGCTCTGGCCCGACAGGTTGATCGCGACGCGCACGCGGCCGGAGGCCTCGGCGTGCCCGGTCGCGACGAGCGCCTGCAGCGTCAGGCGCACGACGCGGCGATCGACCTCCTCCATCAGCTGGTAGCGTTCCGCGGCCGACAGGAACTCAGCCGGCGGCAGCAGCTCACCGTCGTCGCCGAGCATCCGCACCAGCACCTCGCAATAACGCAGCGCCCGACCCGGCTTCAGCGGGAAGATCGGCTGCGCGAGCAGCACGAGGCGGTCCTCGCTCAAGGCATCGCGGACGCTGCCGACGCGCTGGATGTCGTCCAGCCGCTGCACGATGCTCTGATCCGCCTGCTGATAGACCTCGACGCGTCCGGCACCGCGGTCCTTGGCGGCCCGGCAGGCCACCTGCGCCGCCGCGAGGCTCGCCGCGGGCCCGTGCTCGCCCGGCACCAGCGGTGCGATGCCGATGCTGACGCTGGGCCGGAAGCGCTTGTCGCGGGCCGTGAAGACCTGACGGTGGAACCGGCGGCAGGTGTCCTCGGCGAGTTGCTGCGCCTCGGCATCGGAGAGGTCCTCGAGCAGCGCCGCAAAGCTGTCGCTGCTGATCCGGGTGACCGGGTGGCTGCCGAACCAGGTCCGCAACAAGCGGGCGAGGGACTGCAGCAGCTCGTCGCCGGCATCGCGCCCGTAGTTCTCGTTGATCACGTGCAGCTGGTCGATGTCCAGGTACATCAGCCGCTTGTCCGCGGCATCGCGGGCGTTGCAGGCCTCGGCGAGCCGCGACTCGAAGACGTTGAAGACCGGCAGGCCGGTCAGCAGATCCGTCTCCCGTTCCAGCACCGCGTGCACGCGGGAGACGATGAAGCGGGCCACGCGGCGCGCGCGCGCGGCGCTGAAGTTCGAGCGCCGCCAACCCTGCAACAGCAGCCAGCCACGCCCGGCACTGGCCGGCCCGTCGACCGGCATGCTGAGCAGGTCGTCGCCCGCCATCTGCGCCTGCAATGCGCCCAGCAGCGTGTCCAGCGACTCGCCGGCGTCGGCCGGGCCGCCCGGCGCCTGGCTCAGCAGCCGGATTCCACGGCCATCGATGACCAGCGCCGCCCGCTCGATGCCCAGGTACAGGCGGCACAGGCGCAGGATCTCCGCCAGCGCCGGCCCGGTGCGGTGGGACTCGCGCAACAGCGCGTCGATGTGATGCAGCAGTTTCTCCTCGGCTGCCTGCACCGCCACGCGCCGGCGGCTCTCCAGCAACTGGTAGCGCAATGCCAGTTCGCGCTGCAGGGTGCGGATCGCTGGCGCCAGCGACGCGGCGAGATCACGATTGCCGCTGCGGGCCGGCGCGACGATCAGCAGCGCCCCGTGCAGCTGGTCACGGGCGTCCCGCAGCGGCACGAGCTGGGCGCAGTGCTCACCGCAGCTCAGTGGCTCGGCCGGCGCCGGCCCGCCCCGCAGCAGGCGCCGGACGGCCCGCTTGCACTCGCGGCTGAGCGCCGGCCGCAGGCCGCCGCGGTCCCGCCAGAACAGCTGAGCGCGGCGGTCGTAGCAGTAGAACGCGCCGGGACTGCCGAGCAGGCTGCGCATCCAGCTGGCGTAATCCGCGAAAACGCGGTCTTTTGCGTCGGCATGCTCCATGCGGCACGGTCCCCGGGGCTGGCCACAGCTTGCGGCGTGGCCCGCCCCTTTGCTGTGACCGCAGCCACAATTAGCGGCTTCGGCGGCCGGCTGGCGGCAACGGCCGTGCGGCGGCCGCCCCTGCGTTGACCCGGTTCCGCGCCGCCGTCTAGCATTGAGGCAGCAGAGCGGCCGGCTGGCCAGAGCACAGTGCAATGAACACCGAGACCCTGGAATTCACGCCCGAGGTCGAGGCGGCGACCCGCCCGATCTACGAGCGCCTGCGGGACCTGATCCCGGAGGTCGAGTGGCCCGTACACGCGCCGCTGATCGCGCGCATCAACGAACTGAAGAAAGAACGCAAAGCGACGCTGGTCGTGCACAATTACCAGGTGCCGGTGATCTTCCACGGCGTCGCCGACTACACCGGCGATTCGCTGGGCATGGCCCAGTACGGCGCGGAGACCGATGCCGAGGTCATCGTCGTCTGCGGCGTCCGCTTCATGGCCGAGACGGCGAAGATCCTGAGCCCGGAAAAGACCGTGCTGCTGCCCGACCTCGAAGCCGGCTGCTCGCTGGCCGCGTCGATCACTGGCGAGGACGTGCGCCGCCTGCGTGAGCAGTACCCGGGCGTGCCGGTCGTCACCTATGTGAATGCCTACGCCGACGTGCGCGCCGAGGCGGACATCTGCTGCACCTCGGCGAACGCGGTGCAGGTGGTCGAGTCGCTGAACAGCGAGCGCGTCATCTTCGTGCCGGACGGTTACCTGGCGCGCTATGTCGCCACCCAGACCGACGTCGAGATCATCCCCTGGGATGGTACTTGCGAGGTGCACGAGCGCTTCACCGCGGACGAGCTGCGCGAGTACCGCGAGGGCTTCCCCGGCGTCGAGATCATCGCCCACCCCGAATGCCCGCCCGAGGTGCTCGAAGAAGCCGACTTCGTCGGCTCGACCTCCGGCATGATCAAGCATATCGCCGAACGGCATCCCGAGCGGGTCGTGCTGGTCACCGAGTGCTCGATGAGCGACAACGTCGCCGTCGAATTTCCGGAGGTCGAGTTCGTCCGGCCCTGCAACCTCTGCCCGCACATGAAACGCATCACGCTGCCGAAGATCCTGCACAGCCTGGAGACGCTGGAACCGAAGATCGAACTGGATCCCGAGATCGCGGCTCGCGCAAGGCGTTCGCTGGAACGGATGCTCGAAGTCGGGCGCGGCCCGGGCCAGGGCTGAGCGACCGGGCGGGCATGGCCGGCGCCGACTGTGACGTCCTGATCATCGGCGCGGGCCTCGGCGGCACGGCGCTGGCGCTGCGCCTGGCGGAGGCCGGCTGCGATGTCGCGATCCTCAGCAAGAAGGCGCCGGCACTCAGTTCCAGCAACTGGGCCCAGGGTGGCATCGCCGCGGCCGTCGGCCCGGACGACTCGCCTGCCCTGCACGCGGCCGACACGCTGGCGGCCGGTGCCGGCCTGTGCCGGCCGGAGACCGTAGAGCTCGTCACCTCGCAGGCGCCGGCCTGCATCGACTGGCTGATCGAGCGCGGTGTCGAGTTCACGCGCGAGAACGGGCCGGACGGGCCACTGCACCTGGCGCGCGAAGGCGCGCACAGCCGGCGCCGGGTCGTCCATGCGGCGGATGCGACGGGTGAGGCGATCATGAGCGCGCTGCTGCCTCAGGCGCGAACGCACCCGCGCATCCGCTTCCTCGAGGACCTGCTGGCCATCGACCTGATCACGGCGCGCAAGCTGGACCCGGCTGCGGACAACCGCTGCCTTGGCGTCTACGCCCTGGACCGAGATCAAGGCCGCGTGCGCACGCTGACGGCGCGTACCGTGGCCCTGGCCACCGGCGGCGCATCCAAGATCTATCTCTACACGACCAACCCGGACACCTCCACCGGCGACGGCATTGCGATGGCCTGGCGCGCCGGCTGCCGGGTCGCGAACCTTGAGTTCGTGCAATTCCACCCGACCTGCCTGTACCACCCGCTGGCCAAATCCGTGCTGATCTCAGAAGCGCTGCGCGGCGAAGGCGGCCGGCTGCTGTTGCCGAACGGCGAGCGCTTCATGCCGCGGCACGACGAACGCGGCGAGCTGGCGCCGCGCGACATCGTCGCCCGCGCGATCGACCATGAAATGAAGCGCGGCGGTTTCGACTGTGTCTACCTGGACGTCTCCCACCTGCCGGCGGACGAGATCCGCGAGCATTTTCCGAATATCACGCGCCGTTGCGCCGAATTTGGCATCGACATCACGAAGGAGCCCATTCCGGTGGTCCCTGCCGCGCATTACAGCTGCGGTGGCGTCGTCACCGACCTCGATGCGGCGACCGATGTCCCGGGACTCTATGCCGTCGGCGAATGCACCTGGACCGGGCTGCACGGCGCCAACCGCCTGGCCAGCAACTCGCTGCTCGAATGCCTGGTCTTCGCCGGTCAGGCGGCCGGCAGCATCCAGCGCGATTTGGCCGAGTGGCGGGATCCCGGGATCAGCGTACCGGACTGGGACGAGAGCCGGGTGACCGATCCGGACGAGCTGGTGGTCGTCTCGCACAACTGGGACGAACTGCGCCGCTTCATGTGGGACTACGTCGGCATCGTCCGCACCGGCAAACGGCTGGAGCGGGCGCGGCACCGGGTCGAGCTGCTGCAGGAAGAAATCGCCGAGTTCTACGGCAACTTCCGCGTGACCAACGACCTGATCGAACTGCGCAACCTGGCGCTGGTCGCGGAGCTGACGATCCGCAGCGCGCAGGCCCGCCGCGAGAGCCGCGGCCTGCATTTCATCCGCGACTACCCCGACAGCCTGCCGGACGAGGATGCGGTCGACACGCTGCTGTCGCCGACCATCGGCCGGGAACCCCTCGCCCTGCGCTGAGTTCAGGCCCGCTCGAGGCTGGCCGGCGAGATTTCGTCCAGTCTGCGGGTGCCGGCGAAGCGCATGATGCGTTCGAGTTCCGCCTGCAGCAGGCTCAGCACGCGGGCAACCCCCGGCTGGCCGAAGGCGCCCAGGCCCCAGAGGCAGGGCCGGCCGAGGCAGACGGCGCGCGCGCCCAGCGCCAGCGCCTTGAAGACGTCGGTGCCCCGGCGGAAGCCGCCGTCGATCAGCACCGGCAGCCCGCCGGCCGCGGCGACGACCTCCGGCAGGCAGGCCAGCGTGCCGCGGCCGCTCTCCTCCTGCCGGCCGCCATGATTCGATACGATCAGGCCGTCGACGCCGTGCCGGACGCAGCGTTCCGCATCCTCGCCGGTGACGATGCCCTTGAGCACGAGCTGCATGCGCGTGTTGTCGCGCAGCCAGGCGACGATCTCCCAGTCCAGGGCCGGGTCGCCGATGCGCGGGCCGCCGGGATAGCCCTCGAAGTTGCCGAGGCGCAGGCGGGAGCGGTCGATCTGCGGCGCGAACCAGCGTTCGGCTTCGCGGTTGCCGCGGGTCGGCGAATCGACGGTCAGCACGACGGTGCGGCAACCGGCCCGTTCCGCGCGCTGCAGCAGGAAGCGCATCAGCGCCGTGTCCCGCGACGCATAGAGCTGGAACCACAGCGGGCCCTTGGCCGCCGCCGCGATCTCCTCGACCGGCATACTGGAGACCGTCGACACGATCATCAGGTTGCGGCGACGGCTCGCCGCGCGCGCGCTCGCCAGTTCGGCCTCCGGGTGGATCAGCAGCTGGTTGCCGACCGGCGCAATACAGATCGGCGTCGCCAACCGCTCGCCCAGCAGTTCCAGCGAGGTATCGATATGACTGACATCGACGAGCCGGCGCACCCGGATCAGCCAGTCGTCCATGACCGAGCGGTTCGCCGCCACGGTCTTGCCGTCGTCCGCGTGCGCGGCAATGAAGTGCCAGGCCGGTGGCGCGAGCTTCGCCTGCGCGACGGCCTTCAGCTGGAAGACGTCGAGGGCCTGGGCGGCCCGTTCCGGAATCGCCAGCGCCGGATGCGCTCGCCCGGCCGCGGGCCAGAGTCCGGCCAGCAACGGTGTTCCCAGCAGGCCCTGCAACAGCCGGCGCCGGCCGGCCGAACCCGGCGTATCACGCATCTCATCCCTCCTGGCCACCGCTGACCCACTGGCGGCGGCGGCCGGCACGGCCCCACGGTCGGCCGCAGCGAGCGCCTATAATGATGGATTCCGCGACAGCCGACCACAGGCCGAGGAGCAGGCACAGCATGGCGACACGCCGCTCAGATCTCATCGCCCGCGAAGACCAGGAACTCAAGGAGTGGCTCGAGTCCATGGAGTCGCTGCTGGAGGTCGAGGGTCCGGATCGCGCCAAGCAGGTGTTCCGCGCGCTGCGCGACTACCTGACGGACGAGAACGTGATCGTCGAGGACGCCACGCTCAATACCCCCTACCGCAACACCATTCCGCTGGCCGAGCAGCCGGCCTACCCCGGCAATATCGAGCT
>RFHQ01000183.1 GCA_003695765.1 Gammaproteobacteria bacterium | reverse complement strand
GTTCGGCATCGGCCAGCGGCGTGCCCGGCACGCGGACGAGCCGGTTGATCGGCACGCTCTGCGGGTGTTCCGGCGGGGTCGCCAGCGTGTGCAGCATCTCGGCCCAGTCGTCGGCGGTCTCGCCCATGCCGAGGATGCCGCCGCAGCAGACCTTCAGGCCGGCCTCGCGAACGACCGCCAGCGTGTCCAGCCGGTCGCGGTAACGCCGCGTCGTGATGATCCGGTCGTAATGCGAGGCCGAGGTGTCGATGTTGTGGTTGTAATAGTCCAGCCCGGCCGCCCGCAGCGTCTCGGCCTGCTCGCGGTTCAGCATGCCCAGCGTGGCGCAGGTCTCCATGCCCAGCGCACGCACGGCACGCACCATGTCCGCGATGCGCTCGAGCTGGCGCGGCTTCGGGCTGCGCCAGGCGGCGCCCATGCAGAAGCGGGTCGCGCCATTGGCCTTCGCATTGCGGGCCGCGGCGACGACCTCGTCGAGACTGGCCATGTGCTCCCCGTCGACGCCGGTGTCGTAGTGTGCGCTCTGCGGGCAGTAGGCGCAGTCTTCCGGGCAGCCGCCGGTCTTCACGCTCATCAAGGTGCTGATCTGCACCTCGGCCGGGTCGAAATGGCGCCGGTGCACCTGCTGCGCGGCGAACAGCAGTTCCATGAACGGCAGCGCGAACAGTTCGCGGACCTCGGCGAGCTGCCAGTCGCTGCGTGGTTCGCCGCTTGCGAGCGAGCTTGCGGTCTGCATTTCGGGCGGGACTCCGTGCTTACGGGGGCTGCGGCAGCGCGGGCCGCGGCCGATCATCGCTGCAGTATCGAAACGCCCCGGAGGACTGTCAACCGCCGATGCCGGGCAAGGTTGACCGATTCACGGCCGCATGGTCGCGCATCCTGCCGCAGGCCTGCGCGCTCTGCGGGCTGCCGGCGGGACAGCGGCGCGTCTGCCGCGGCTGCCGTGACGATCTCCCGTGGCTGGAGCCGGCCTGCCCGCGCTGCGCGCGGCCGCTGCCGTTTCGCGCCGCGCTCTGCGACTGCAGCGAACTGACACTGGCCGGCATCGACCGCCTGTTCGCCGCGCTGGCCTACGAGTTCCCGGTCGACGGCCTGCTGGCCGGTGCCAAGTTCGGCCGCCAGCCGGCGCTGGCTGCGGCCGCCGGCGAGCTGCTGGCGGCGCGACTGGCGCGGCGCCGCGACGGTCGGCTCCCGGCGCTGTTGCTGCCGGTGCCGCTGCATCGGCGCCGCCTGCGCCGGCGTGGATTCAATCAGGCGCTGGAGATCGCCCGGCCCTGCGCACGGCGTCTGGGCATTCCGCTGCGGCCCGGCGTCTGCCGGCGGACCCGGGACACGCCGCCGCAATCGGGCCTCGGCGGCCCGGCCCGGCGGCGGAACCTGACCGGCGCCTTCGCTGCGGATCGCCGCTTGCGCGGCCTGCGCGTGGCGATCGTCGACGATGTCGTGACCACCGGCAGCACGGTCTCGGCGGTCGCGACCGCGCTGCGCGCCGCCGGCGCCGCCGCGGTGGAGGTGTTCTGCGTGGCGCGGGTCCTGCGGCGGCCGGGCGGCCGCGCTCAGCCGCGGTAGAGGTAATCGAGAAAGATGCCGACCGCGATCGCCGCGCCGACATGACGGTTGTTCAGGAAGGCCTGGAAGCAATGGGCCGGCTCGCGGTCGCGGATCAGCAGCCGCTGGTAGAGCAGCAGCGCCGCGGCCACGGCCACGCCGGCGTAGTACCAGCGGCCGAGGGAGGCGACCTGCCCGACCAGCAGCAGCGCCAGCAGCAGCGTGAGCTGCAGCAGCGACAGGATGAACAGGTCGGCGCGGCCGAACAGGATCGCCGTGGAGCGCACGCCGATGCGCGCATCGTCCTCCCGGTCCGCCATCGCGTACAGCGTGTCGTACATCACCGCCCAGACGACCACGGTCAGCCACATCAGCCAGGCCAGCCGTGGCACGCTGCCGGTCTCGGCGGCGAAGGCCATCGGAATGCCCCAGCCGAAGGCCGCGCCCATCAGCAGCTGCGGCGCGACGAAGAAGCGCTTCGTGAACGGGTAGACGATCGTCAGCGCGGCGCCGATCACGGCCAGCCAGCGCGTCAGCTCGTTCAGGGTCAGCAGCAGCGCGATCGCGATCAGGCCCAAAGCGGCGAACAGCATCAGCGCCTCGACCGGCGCGACCTCGCCGGTGGCCAATGGCCGGTCGCGGGTGCGCGCCACCTGCCCGTCGAAACGCCGGTCGGCAAAGTCGTTGATCACGCAGCCGGCGCTGCGCATGACGAAGGTGCCGGCGACGAAGACCAGCAGGATCTGCGGGTCCGGGCGGCCCTCGCCGGCGATCCACAGCGCCCACAGCGTCGGCCAGAGCAGCAGCCAGGTGCCGATCGGCCGGTCCAGGCGCATCAGGCGCGCATAGCCGAGCAACTGCCGGCTCAGCTCGGCGCCGATGCCCCGTGATCTGTCGCTGGTCGATATCGCCATGCCGGCCGCGCCTCCGCCGCAAGCATAGCAACTGGCCGCCCGGCTGGCGCTAGACCTGACCGAAGCGCGCCGCGCCGCCGATCCAGCGCTGCATCAGTGGCTCGGCGCGCTGCGGCTGCTCGGCGAGCAGTCGCGCGGCCAGTGTCTGCACCTGCGCCGCGAGGTCGGCGTCGCGCACCAGGTCTGCGATGCGGAACTGGGCCAGGCCGGTCTGCCGGGTGCCGAGCACCTCGCCCGGGCCGCGCAGTTCCAGGTCCTTGCGGGCCAGCTCGAAACCGTCGTTGCTCCGGCGCAGGCAGTCGAGGCGCTCGCGCGCCAGGGCGGTCAATGGCTGACGGTAGAGCAACACGCAGGCGCTTTCTTCGGCGCCGCGGCCAACGCGGCCGCGCAACTGGTGCAGCTGCGACAGCCCCATGCGCTCGGCGTTCTCGATGATCATCAGGCTGGCCTCGGGAACGTCGACGCCGACCTCGATCACGGTCGTCGCCACCAGCACGCTGATCTCACCGCGGGCGAAGGCCTGCATCACCTGCTCCTTCTCCTCCGGCTTCATGCGCCCGTGCATCAGGCCGACCGGAACGCCGGCCAGTGCTTCGCCGAGCATCGCGTGCGTGGCCTCGGCCGCCTGCGACGGCAATGCGTCGGAACTCTCGATCAGCGGGCAGACCCAGTAGGCCCGGCGACCGGCCCGGCAGGCCGCGCGGACGCGGTCGATGACCTCGCCGCGGCGGTCCTCGGCGATCGCCACCGTGCGCACAGGCCGGCGGCCGGGCGGCAGCTCGCGGATGCTGGATGTGTCCAGGTCCGCGTACAGCGTCATCGCCAGCGTGCGCGGGATCGGCGTGGCCGTCATCACGAGCTGATGCGGCCGCTGGCCGTCCGGCCCCTTGTCCATCAGCCGCAGCCGCTGATGCACGCCGAAGCGATGCTGCTCGTCGACGATCACCAGAGCGAGCCGCGCGTAGTCGACGCCGTCCTGGAACAACGCATGCGTGCCGACGACGACCTGCGCCTGGCCGCCGGCGATCTCGGCGAGGCTCTGCTCCCGGGCCTTGCGGCGCTGGCTGCCGCTGAGCCAGGCGACGCGGATGCCGAGCGGATCCAGCCATCGGAAGAAGCTCTCGCGATGCTGTTCGGCGAGCAACTCGGTTGGCGCCATGACGGCGACCTGGCAGCCGGCGGCGACGGCGTTCAGCGCCGCGGCCGCGGCGACCACGGTCTTGCCGCAGCCGACATCGCCCTGCACGAGGCGCATCATCGGTTGCGGCAGCGCCAGGTCCCGGTCGATGTCGGCCAGCGCAGCCTGCTGGCCGGCGGTCAGCTCGAAACCGAGGCTGGCGAGGAAGCGGTCGCGCAAAGCCGGGTCGAGCGGCAATGGCAGCGCCGGTTCGCGCGTCGCGGCGGCGCGCAACTGCCGCAGGCTCAGGTGGTGGGCGAGCATTTCCTCGAGGGCGAGGCGACGCTGGCAGGGATGCATGCCCGTGGCCAGCAGCGCCAGGTCGGCGCCTGGTGGCGGCCGGTGCAGATAGTCCAGGGCCTCGCCGAGCGAGGGCAGGCCGTTGTCGCGGCACCAGTCCGGTTCCAGGTAGTCCGCCAGCCGTGGCAGGTAGCGGTCCAGCGCCTGATGCACGAGCGCGCGGATGCGCGCCTGGCCGAGACCCTCGGTGCCCGGGTAGACCGGCGTGAGCCGGTCCGGCAGCGGCTCGGCCCGCTCGGGCCGCAGCCGCCGGTACTCGGGGTGGACCATCTCCAGGCCGCCGGGCCCGCTGCGCACCTGGCCGTAACAGCGCAGCCGCTGCCCGCGCGCGAGGCTCTGCTGCTGGTTGCGCGAGAAATAGAAGAATCGCAGGGTCAGCTGGCCGGTGTCGTCGCTGATCCGGCAGAGCAGGCTGCGTCGCCGGCGGTAGACGACCTCGCTGAGCAGCACCTCGCCCTCGACCACGGCCGACTGGCCGGGCCGCAGCGCCCCCAGCGGCGTCAGCTGCGTGCGGTCCTCGTAACGCTGCGGCAGCAGGAACAGCAGATGTTCCGGCCGCGTGACGTTCAGCCGCGCGAGCTTGTGCGCCAGCGCCGGCCCGACGCCGCGCAGGGCGTCGAGCGAGGCCGGGATGCCGGCGTGGCGCTCAGAGGGCGATGATCGCATCCGCCTCCACGGCCGCGCCCCGTGGCAGCGAGGCGACGCCGATGGCTGCGCGCGCCGGGTAGGGCTCGGTCAGGTACTCGGCCATGATCTCGTTGACCGCGGCGAAATGCCCGAGATCGGTCAGATAGACGGTGATCTTCACCGCTTCATCCAGCGAGGCGCCGGCGGCGTCCGCGACGGCGCGCAGATTGCGGAACACCTGGTGGATCTGCGCGCGCACATCGCCGCCGACCGTTTCGCCGGTCGCAGGATCCAGCGGGATCTGCCCGGAAAGAAAGAGCAGGTCGCCGGCGCGGATCGCCTGTGAGTATGTGCCGATCGCCGCCGGCGCGTCGTCGCTGTGGATCGCCTCCCGGCGCTGGTGCATGTCTGTCTCCTCTTCGCTCAGGGCCCGGCGGTTCAGGCGCAGGTACGGCTCACCCGGCGGACGGCCGGCATGCGCCGGATGCCGCGGATCACGCGGGCCAGGTGCACGCGGTCGCGAACCAGGATCAGGAACAGCAGCTCGGCCACGGTGTCCTCGCCCTCGACCACGGAGACCTGCTCGATGTTGCAGTCGGCGTCGCCGATCTGCGCGGCCACGTCCGCCAGCACGCCGGGCCGGTTGCTGACCTCGACTTTGATCTCGACCGGGAACTCGCGGTCGATCTCCTGTTCCCAGTTGACGGCGATCCACTTCTTCGGCTGCTTGCGGAACTCGCTGAGGTTGCCGCAGACATTGCGGTGGATCACCAGGCCGCGGCCGGCGCTGAGATAGCCCATGATCTCATCGCCCGGAATCGGGTGGCAGCAGCGAGCGTAGCTGACCACCATGCCCTCGGTGCCGGCGATCGCGATCGGCGTGCGCTGGCCGGGCTCTTCCGGCGGGCCCTGCTGCAGCAGCGCCTTCGCGACCAGAGGCGCCAGCCGCTCGCCGAGGCCGAGCTGCTCGTACAGTTCGTTCGTGTTGTTCAGGCCGAACTCGTCCAGCGTGGCCTGCAGCTTCTCGCGGCCGACCTTGCGCAGTGAGCTGCCGGCATCGCGCAGCGCCTGGTTCAGCAGCCGCTTGCC
>RFHQ01000182.1 GCA_003695765.1 Gammaproteobacteria bacterium | reverse complement strand
GTCAGCGCCGCCGTCAGCGTCGTCTTCCCATGGTCAACATGACCAATCGTCCCCACATTCACATGCGGCTTCGTACGCTCGAATTTTTCCTTGGACATCGCTCCCGGTCTCCGGTGTGTCGCGGTCGACCCGCGGTTACAAACCAATCAGCTCTCAGGCTTCCTGCTTGATGACGGCTTCCGCCACGTTGTTCGGGACTTCCGCGTAATGCCCGAACTCCATCGAATAGGTCGCGCGGCCCTGGCTCATCGAACGCAGGTCCGTCGCATAGCCGAACATCTCGGCCAGCGGCACTTCGGCCTTGATGATCTTGCCGGCGGGGCCTTCCTCCATGCCCTGCAAGACGCCGCGGCGGCGGTTCAGGTCGCCGTTCACGTCGCCCATGTATTCGTCGGGGGTGACGATCTCGACCTTCATGATCGGCTCCAGCAGCACGGGATCCGCCTTGGCGGCGCCTTCCTTGAAAGCCATGGAGCCGGCGATCTTGAAAGCCATCTCGCTGGAATCCACATCATGATACGAGCCGTCGTACAGGGCGACCCGCACGTCCACGACCGGATAGCCGGCCAGCACGCCGTTCTGCATCTGCTCCTGCACGCCCTTGTCGACGGCCGGGATGTACTCCTTCGGCACAACCCCGCCGACGATCTCGTTCAGGAACTCATAGCCTGCGCCACGCTCCTGCGGCTCGATGCGCAGGAATACGTGACCATACTGGCCACGGCCGCCGGACTGCCGGACGAACTTGCCTTCCTGCTCCACGCTCTTGCGAATCGTTTCCCGGTAGGCGACGCGCGGCTTGCCGACGTTCGCCTCGACCTTGAACTCACGCCGCATGCGGTCGACGATGATGTCCAGGTGCAGCTCACCCATGCCGGAGATGATCGTCTGGCCGGACTCCTCGTCGCTGCTGACACGGAAGGACGGGTCCTCCTGCGCCAGCTTCTGCAGCGCGATGCCCATCTTCTCCTGGTCCGCCTTGGTCTTGGGCTCCACGGCGACCGAGATCACGGGCTCCGGAAACTCCATGCGTTCCAGGATGATGACGTGGTCCTTGTCGACCAGGCTGTCGCCGGTGGTCACGTCCTTGAGGCCGACCGCCGCCGCGATGTCCCCGGCCCGGACTTCCTTGATTTCTTCCCGCTCGTTGGAATGCATCTGCAGCAGGCGGCCGATGCGCTCCCGCTTGCCCTTGACCGAGTTGTAGACGGTGTCGCCGGACTTCAGTACGCCGCTGTAGACCCGGAAGAAGGTCAGCGTGCCGACGAAGGGATCGGTGGCGATCTTGAATGCCAGCGCCGAAAAGGGCTCGTCGTCGGACGGCTTGCGAATCGCTTCGCTGCCGTCCTCGAGCTGGCCCTTGATCGGCGGCACGTCGATCGGCGACGGCATCAGCTCGATCACCGCATCCAGCACCGCCTGCACGCCCTTGTTCTTGAAGGCGGAGCCACAGAGCACCGGCACGATCTCGTTGTTCAGCGTGCGCTTCCGCAGGCCCCGGCGGATCTCGTCGGCGTCCAGATCGCCGTGCTCCAGGTACTTGTCCAGCAGGGCTTCGTCGGCCTCTGCGGCCGCCTCGACCATCTTCTCGCGCCACTCCGTGGCGGTCGCCTGCAGATCATCCGGGATCTCGGCCAGTTCGTAGTTCATGCCCTGGGTCTCTTCGTCCCAGTAGATGGCTTTCATCCGCAGCAGGTCGACGACGCCCTTGAAGTGCTCTTCGGCGCCGATCGGCACCTGGATCGGCACCGGATTACCGCCGAGCCGCTCCTTGATCTGGCGGACGACACGGAAAAAGTCGGCGCCCGCGCGGTCCATCTTGTTGACGAAGGCCATGCGCGGCACGGCGTACTTGTTGGCCTGCCGCCAGACCGTCTCCGATTGCGGTTCGACACCGCCGACCGAGCAGAACACGGCGACCGCGCTGTCCAGCACGCGCAGCGAACGCTCGACCTCGATCGTGAAATCGACGTGGCCGGGCGTGTCGATGATGTTGATGCGGTGCTCCGGGAACTGCTGGTCCATGCCGCTCCAGAAGCAGGTGGTCGCGGCCGAGGTGATCGTGATGCCGCGCTCCTGTTCCTGCTCCATCCAGTCCATGACGGCCGCGCCGTCGTGGACCTCGCCCAGCTTGTGGGAGACACCGGTGTAGAACAGGATGCGCTCCGTAGTCGTCGTCTTGCCGGCATCGATGTGAGCCATGATGCCGATATTGCGGTAGCGCTCGATTGGGGTTGTCCGTGGCACGGCCTGCGTCCTTGTCTGTCCAGCTGTCGTTCGCTTTGCTGTTACCAGCGATAATGCGAGAAGGCCTTGTTGGCCTCGGCCATGCGATGCGTGTCTTCGCGCTTCTTGACCGCTGCGCCGCGGTTCTCGGACGCGTCCAGCAGTTCGTTCGCCAGGCGTTGCGCCATCGACTTTTCATTGCGCTTGCGGGCCGCATCGATGACCCAGCGCATCGCCAGAGTCTGGCGGCGCGACGGGCGCACCTCGACCGGCACCTGGTAGGTGGCGCCGCCGACGCGGCGCGATTTGACCTCGACGGCCGGCTTGACGTTCTCCAGCGCCTGCTCCAGCACGCTGACGGCCTGGTCCTCGCTCTGGCCGCTGCGCGAGGAGATCTGCGCCAACGCGCCGTAGACGATGTTCTCGGCCACGGATTTCTTGCCGTCCTTCATGATCATGTTGATGAATTTCGCCAGCATTTCGCTGCCGTGCTTCGGATCGGGAAGGATCTCGCGCCGCGGTGCCTGGGAACGTCTGGACATGGTCTTCTCGCGCTATGACTCGGTGCAACAGGGGGGGCTATTTCGGCCGCTTCGCGCCGTATTTCGACCGGCCCTGGCGACGGTCGGAGACGCCGGCGCAATCGAGCGTGCCGCGGATCGTGTGGTAGCGCACGCCGGGCAGATCCTTGACGCGCCCGCCGCGGATCAGCACGACCGAGTGCTCCTGCAGATTGTGCCCCTCGCCGGGGATATAGCTGGTGACCTCGTAGCCGTTGGTCAGGCGTACGCGCGCCACCTTGCGCAGGGCCGAATTCGGCTTCTTTGGAGTGGTCGTGTAGACGCGCGTGCAGACGCCGCGCTTCTGCGGACTCCCCTCGAGGGCCGGGACCGTGCTCTTCGCCGGCCGGGTCTTGCGGCTCTTGCGAACCAGCTGATTTACCGTCGCCATGTCGTTTTCTCTCTGGCCGTCTCGCCGGCCCTTTCCGGGCCCGCAAATAAAGGTCAGCCCGCATGCGGCAACGTCCGATGGATGCCGGCATCCGGGCTAGCGTGTCTGGCAGGGGGATACTGCCCCCCTAACTGCTTGTTTTCTCGGCTCTCACAGCCGGGCGCCGTCGCGCAGGACCGCGAATTCTAGGGCGCCCCCCGAAATACTGTCAAGCGGCAGCCGGGGCGCTGCGGCGGGCCGCCCGAGGCCCACCGAGCGCACCGGCTCAATCGGTGGCCGCCTCGGCCTCCGAGCCACTCTCCGCCTGGCCATCGTCGCCGGCCTCCTCCGCCACCCGCGCGGCCTCCTCGGCTGCCTGCTCCAGGCCCCGCAGTTCCGCGGACAGTTCCTGCTCGCGCGTCCGGCGCTGTTCGGCGTGGAAGCTGAAGCCGGTGCCGGCCGGGATCAACCGCCCGACGATCACGTTCTCCTTCAGGCCGCGCAAGTCGTCCCGCATGCCCTTGACCGCCGCTTCGGTCAGAACCCGCGTGGTCTCCTGGAACGAGGCCGCCGAGATGAAGGACTCGGTCGCCAGCGAGGCCTTGGTGATGCCCAGCAGCAGCGGCTCGAACTGCGCCGGCTCCTTGTTCTGCACCGCGCAGGACTCGTTCATCTCCAGCAGCCTGGCGCGCTCGATCTGTTCGCCGCGCAACAGGTTCGTGTCGCCCGGATCGGTGACTTCGACCTTGCGCAGCATCTGCCGGATGATCACCTCGATATGCTTGTCGTTGATCTTCACGCCCTGCAGTCGGTAGACGTCCTGGATCTCGCGCACGAGGTAGTCCGCCAGATGCTCCACGCCCTGCAGCCGCAGGATGTCGTGCGGATTCAATTCGCCGTCGGAGATGATTTCTCCGCGCACGACCTGCTCGCCCTCGAAGACGCTGAGATGCCGCCACTTCGGAATCAGTTCTTCGTGCTTCTCGCCGTTTTCGTCGGTGATGACCAGCCGGCGCTTGCCCTTGGTTTCCTTGCCGAAGCTCACGGTGCCGCTGTGCTCGGCCAGAATGGCCGGGTCCTTGGGCTTGCGCGCCTCGAACAGGTCGGCCACCCTCGGCAGGCCGCCAGTGATGTCGCGGGTCTTGGAGCTCTCCTGCGGAATGCGCGCGATGACGTCGCCGACCGAGACCTTCGCCCCGTCGCCCATGACCACGATGGCGCCGGGCGGCAAGGCGTAGGACGCCGGGATGTCGGTATTCGCGAAACAGATGTCCTTGCCCTTTTCGTCGACCAGTCGGGCGGTCGGCCGCAGATCCTTGCCGGTGCTGCCGCCGCGCTGTTTCGGATCGATGACGACGATACTGCTCAGCCCGGTGACCTCGTCGACCTTTTCCTCGACGGTCACGCCGTCGACGAAGTCCTCGAACTTCAGCTTGCCGCCAACCTCGGCGACGACCGGGTGCGTGTGCGGGTCCCAGGTCGCGACCACCTGGCCCGGGTCGACCTTGTCGCCGTCCCGCGCCGAGATCGTTGCGCCATAGGGCACTTTGTAGCGTTCCCGCTCGCGGCCGTGCTCGTCGATGACGCTGATCTCGCCGGAACGGCTGACCGCCACCAGCAGACCCTCGGCATTCTCGACCGTCTTGATATTGTGCAGCCGCAGTTCGCCGCCGCGCTTCACCTCGACGCTGTTGGTCGCCGCCGCCCGGGACGCAGCGCCGCCGATGTGGAAGGTCCGCATCGTCAGCTGCGTGCCCGGCTCGCCGATGGACTGGGCCGCGATCACGCCGACGGCTTCACCGATATTGATGCGCTTGCCGCGCGCGAGGTCACGACCGTAGCACTGGGCGCAAACGCCGTAGCGGGTCTCGCAGGTGATCGCCGAGCGCACCAGCACCTGGTCGACGCTGGCTTCTTCCAGGCGGCGCACGGCGCGTTCGTCCAGCAAGGTACCCGCCGGAATCAGCACCTCGCTGGTGCCGGGCCGGTGGATATCCGCGGCCGCCACGCGACCGAGCACGCGCTCGCGCAGCGGTTCGACGATGTCGCCGCCTTCGACCAGCGGTGTCATCATCAGGCCGCGCTCGGTGCCGCAGTCCTCCTCCGTCACGACCAGGTCCTGAGCCACGTCGACCAGGCGCCGGGTCAGGTATCCGGAGTTGGCGGTCTTCAGCGCCGTGTCCGCCAGACCCTTGCGGGCGCCATGCGTGGAAATGAAGTACTGCAGAACGTCCAGCCCCTCGCGGAAATTCGCCTTGATCGGCGTTTCGATGATCGAGCCATCCGGCTTGGCCATCAGCCCCCGCATCCCGGCGAGCTGACGGATCTGCGCGGCCGAACCGCGCGCGCCGGAGTCGGCCATCATGAAGATCGAATTGAAGGACGGCTGCTCCTCCGGCTGGCCCTCCTTGTTGACGACCTGTTCCTTGCCCAGCTTGTCCATCATCGCCTTGGCGACCATTTCGTTGGTGCGCGACCAGATGTCGACGACCTTGTTGTAGCGCTCGCCATTGGTCACCAGGCCGCTGGCATACTGATCCTGGATCTCGCGGACTTCCTCTTCCGCCTGACGCAGGATCTGCGGTTTTTCTTCCGGAACAGCCATGTCGTTGACGCCGATCGACACGCCGGCACGGGTCGCATAGCTGAAGCCCATGTACATCAGCTGATCGGCGAACACGACGGTCTTCTTCAACCCGACCTGGCGATAACAGGCGTTGATGCAGGCCGAGATCGCCTTCTTGGTCATGTTGCGGTTGACCAGATCGAAGCTGAGACCCGCTGGCAGCAGTTCCGACAGCAGCGCCCTGCCGACCGTCGTGTCGACCAGCCGCCTGCGTTTCACGAGCTGATCGTCATCGTCGATGATGCTGTCCTCGATGCGCACCTTGATGCGTGCGTGGAGATCCACCGCCTTGCTCTCGTAGGCGCGATGCACCTCGGCGACGTCGCGGAAGATCATGCCCTCGCCGCGCACATTGATGCGCTCCCGGGTCATGTAGTACAGCCCGAGCACCACGTCCTGCGACGGGACGATGATCGGCTCGCCGTTGGCCGGTGACAGGATGTTGTTCGAGGACATCATCAGCGCGCGGGCCTCGAGCTGAGCCTCGATCGACAAGGGGACATGCACCGCCATCTGGTCGCCGTCGAAGTCGGCATTGAAGGCCGTGCAGACCAGCGGATGCAGCTGGATCGCCTTGCCCTCGATCAGCACCGGCTCGAAGGCCTGAATGCCGAGGCGGTGCAGCGTCGGCGCCCGGTTCAGCATCACCGGATGCTCGCGAATCACCTCTTCGAGGATGTCCCAGACCTCCGGCCCTTCACGTTCGACGAGGCGCTTCGCGGCCTTGATCGTGGTCGCCTCGCCACGTAACTGCAGTTTGCCGAAGATGAACGGCTTGAACAGCTCCAGGGCCATCTTCTTCGGCAGCCCGCACTGGTGCAGCTTCAAGGTCGGACCGACGACGATCACCGAGCGGCCGGAATAGTCGACGCGTTTGCCGAGCAGGTTCTGGCGGAACCGTCCCTGCTTGCCCTTGATCATGTCCGCCAGCGACTTCAGCGGGCGGCGGTTGGTGCCAGTGATCGCCCGGCCGCGACGGCCGTTGTCCAGCAGCGCGTCCACCGCCTCCTGCAACATCCGCTTCTCGTTGCGGACGATGATGTCCGGCGCACTCAACTCGAGCAGGCGGCGCAGGCGGTTGTTGCGGTTGATGACGCGGCGATACAGATCGTTCAGGTCCGAGGTCGCGAACCGGCCACCATCCAGCGGCACCAGCGGGCGCAGGTCCGGCGGCAACACCGGCAGCACCGTCATGACGACCCATTCCGGCCGGTTACCGGACTCCTGGAAGGCCTCCAGCAGCTTCAGGCGCTTGGACAGGCGCTTGATCTTGGTGTCGGAGTTGGTGCCGGCGATCTCCTCGCGGACTTGCATGATCTCCCGGCTCAGATCCATGGTCCGCAGCATCTCGTGCACGGCCTCGGCGCCCATCCGGGCGTCGAAGTCGTCACCATACTTCTCGATCGCTTCCAGGTACTGGTCGTCGGTCAGCAGGTCGCCCCGCTCCAGGTCGGTCATGCCCGGGTCGATCACGACGAAGGCTTCGAAATACAGCACCCGCTCGATCTCGCGCAGGGTCATGTCCAGCATCAGGCCGATGCGGGACGGCAGGGACTTCAGGAACCAGATATGCGCGACCGGGCTGGCCAGTTCGATGTGCGCCATGCGCTCGCGGCGCACCTTGGTCTGCGTAACCTCGACGCCGCACTTTTCGCAGATCACGCCCCGGTGCTTCAGCCGCTTGTACTTGCCGCAGAGGCACTCGTAGTCCTTGACCGGTCCGAAGATCTTGGCGCAGAACAGGCCATCCCGCTCCGGCTTGAACGTCCGGTAGTTGATGGTCTCGGGTTTCTTGACCTCACCGTAGGACCAGGAACGGATCATCTCGGGCGAGGCGAGCCCGATGCGGATCGCATCGAAATCCTCGACCACGGCCTGATTCCTGAATAACGTCAACAAGTCTTTCATATGTCACCTTCCGGGTGCTGCAGCCAGCGCCGCTGCGATCTCAGTTCTGCTCCAGCTCCACGTTGATGCCCAGCGAGCGGATTTCCTTGACCAGCACGTTGAACGACTCCGGCATGCCGGCGTCCATCTCGTGCCGCCCGTCGACGATGTTCTTGTACATCTTCGTGCGGCCCTGCACGTCGTCGGACTTGACCGTCAGCATCTCCTGCAGCGTGTAGGCCGCGCCATAGGCCTCCAGAGCCCAGACCTCCATCTCGCCGAAGCGCTGGCCGCCGAACTGCGCCTTGCCGCCCAGCGGCTGCTGCGTCACCAGGCTGTACGGGCCGGTCGAACGGGCATGCATCTTGTCGTCGACCAAATGGTTCAGCTTCAGCATGTACATGTAGCCCACGGTGA
Organism: Gammaproteobacteria bacterium; assembly: GCA_003695765.1. Taxonomy (GTDB): domain Bacteria; phylum Pseudomonadota; class Gammaproteobacteria; order Steroidobacterales; genus J054. The sequence goes on along the minus strand of RFHQ01000182.1, from coordinate 7,754 downwards.
TCGGCCGATCGAAGGGATCGCCGGTGCGCCCGTCGATCAGTGTGGCCTGCCCCGACTCCGGCAGCCCCGCCAGTTGCAGCAGATTCTTGATCTCCTGCTCGGTGGCGCCGTCGAACACCGGCGTGGCCATCGGCACCCCGTTGCGCAGGTTGCGGGCCAGCTCGATCACTTCCTCGTCCGTCAGGCTGCCGAGCTCCTCTGACTTGCCGCCGGTCTGGTTGTAGATCCTTTCCAGGTACTTGCGCAGCTCGGCCACGGCGGCCTGCGCATCGAGCATCTCGCCAATACGCTGACCGAGTCCCTTGGCCGCCCAGCCAAGGTGCGTCTCCAGCACCTGGCCGACGTTCATGCGCGAGGGCACGCCCAGCGGGTTCAGCACGATGTCCACCGGCGTGCCATCCTCCAGGTAGGGCATGTCTTCGACCGGCACGATGGTCGAGATCACGCCCTTGTTGCCGTGACGGCCGGCCATCTTGTCGCCGGGCTGGATCCGGCGCTTGACGGCCAGGTAGACCTTGACCATCTTCAGCACGCCCGGCGCCAGGTCGTCGCCGGCCGTGATCTTCTGCCGCTTCTCCTCGAAGCGGCGCTGGAAGTCCTCGCGCTGCGCCTGCAGGCGCGCGGCCGCGCTTTCCAGTTCCTTGTTGGCCGCATCGTTGCTGAGCCGGATGTCGAACCACTGCTCGCGCGGCAGCTCCTCGAGGTAGGCCCGCGTGATCTTGCTGCCGGCCTTGAGCTTGTTCGGGCCACCCTGCGCCTGCTTGTTCAGCAGCATGCGCTCGACCCGCTCGAAGATGTCGTTCTCGAGGATGCGACGCTGGTCGTCCAGGTCCTTCCGCACGCTCTCCAGTTCGGCCTCCTCGATCGCCAGCGCCCGACTGTCCTTCTCGACGCCGTCGCGCGTGAACACCCGCACGTCGATCACGGTGCCGTCCATGCCCGGGGGCACGCGCAGCGAGGTGTCCTTCACATCCGAGGCCTTCTCTCCGAAGATCGCGCGCAGCAGCTTTTCTTCCGGCGTCAGCTGGGTCTCGCCCTTCGGCGTGACCTTGCCGACGAGGATGTCGCCGGCCTTGACCTCGGCGCCGATGTAGGCGATTCCGGCCTCGTCCAGCTTGCCCAGCGCCATGTCGCCGACGTTCGGGATATCGGCGCTGATCTCTTCCGGCCCGAGCTTGGTGTCGCGGGCGACGCAGGTCAGCTCCTCGATATGGATCGTCGTGAAACGATCCTCGTGCACCAGCCGCTCCGAGATCAGGATCGAATCCTCGAAGTTGTAGCCGTTCCACGGCATGAAGGCGACCAGCAGGTTCTGCCCCAGTGCCAGCTCGCCGAGGCTCGTCGATGCGCCGTCCGCCAGCACGTCGCCGCGCTCGATCTGGTCACCGGCCTTCACCAGCGGCCGCTGGTTGATGCAGGTGTTCTGGTTGGAGCGCGTGTACTTGGTCAGGTTGTATATGTCCACGCCCGCTTCGTCTGCGCTGGTCTCGTCGTCATTGACGCGGACCACGATGCGCGAGGCATCCACGGAGTCGACGGTGCCGCCGCGGCGCGCCACCACGGTCACGCCGGAGTCGACGGCCACGGCGCGTTCCATGCCGGTGCCCACCAGCGGCGTATCCGAGCGCAGGGTCGGCACTGCCTGCCGCTGCATGTTCGAACCCATCAGCGCGCGGTTGGCGTCATCGTGCTCCAGGAACGGGATCAGCGACGCCGCGACCGAGACGATCTGCTTCGGCGACACGTCCATGTAGTCGATTTCCTCGCGCGGGCGCAGCGTGAACTCGTTCTGGTGCCGCACCGAGACCAGTTCCTCGACGAACGCGCCTTTCTTGTCCAGCTCGGCGTTCGCCTGCGCGATCACGTACTGGCCTTCTTCGATCGCCGACAGATAGTGAATCTCGTCGGTGACGCGGCCCTTGACGACCTTGCGGTAAGGCGTCTCCAGGAAGCCGTACTCGTTGGTCCGCGCATAGACCGCCAGCGAGTTGATCAGGCCGATGTTCGGGCCTTCCGGTGTCTCGATGGGGCAGACCCGGCCGTAGTGCGTCGGGTGCACATCGCGCACCTCGAAGCCGGCCCGCTCGCGGGTCAGGCCGCCTGGCCCCAAGGCCGACACGCGGCGCTTGTGCGTGACCTCGGACAGGGGATTGTTCTGGTCCATGAACTGCGACAGCTGGCTGGAGCCGAAGAACTCCTTGACCGCGGCGGCCACCGGCTTCGCGTTGATCATCTCCTGCGGCATCAGGCCCTCGGCCTCGGCGAGCGTCAGCCGCTCCTTGACGGCGCGCTCGACGCGGACCAGGCCGACGCGAAAGGCGTTCTCCGCCATCTCGCCGACGCTGCGGATCCGGCGGTTGCCGAGGTGGTCGATGTCGTCCACCGTGCCACGGCCGTTGCGGATGTCGATCAGCACCCGGAGCACGTCGATGATGTCGGAGACATTCTCGCCGTATTGCTCGAACAGGCGCTTGGACTCCTCGTCCTTGCGCCGCGAGAAGTAGCGGCCATCGTAGAGGATGCCCGGGCCTTCCACCGTGTCGCGGCCGACGCGGCGGTTGAACTTCATGCGGCCGACGGCCGAGAGATCGTAGCGTTCGCTGTTGAAGAACAGGTTGTTGAACAGGTTCTCGGCAGCATCCTTCGTCGGCGGCTCGCCCGGCCGCATCATCCGGTAGATCTCGACCAGCGCCTCCAGCTTGCTGCTCGTCGGATCGATGCGCAGCGTGCTGGAGATGTACGGCCCCTGGTCCAGGTCATTGATGTACAGCGTGCGAAGCCGGCCGATGCCCTTTTCGATGCAGGCGTCGACGATCTCGGCGGTCAGTTCGGTGTTCGCGACCACTGGCTGGTCGTCGACAACCAGCAGTTCGCCGGTCTCCTCGTCGACGACGTCATGCGCGAGCACCTTGCCGATCAGGTATTCCTTCGGCACCTTCAGCCGCTTGGCGCCAGACTTCTCCAGTTCGCGCACATGGCGCGCGGTGATCCGCCGGCCCGCCTCGACGATCAGCTTGCGACCGACCTTGATGTCGAAGGTGGCCGTGTCGCCGCGCAGGCGCTGCGGCACCAGCTCGAGCTCGATGTCCTTGTCACTGAGATGAAACTCGTTCTTCTCGAAGAACAGGTCCAGCATCTCCTCGTTGCTGTACTCCAGGGCCCGCAGGATGATCGTGACCGGCAGCTTGCGGCGCCGGTCGATCCGCGCGAACAGGCAGTCCTTCGGGTCGAACTCGAAATCCAGCCAGCTGCCGCGGTACGGAATCACGCGCGCGGAGAACAGCAGCTTGCCGGATGAGTGCGTCTTGCCCTTGTCATGGTCGAAGAACACTCCCGGTGAGCGGTGCAGCTGGGACACGATCACGCGCTCGGTGCCATTGATCACGAAGGTGCCGTGCTCGGTCATCAGCGGCATTTCGCCGAGGTAGACCTCCTGCTCGCGGACCTCCTTGACCGGCTTCTTGCTGCCGGCCGCGTCCTTGTCGTAGATGACCAGGCGCACCTGCACGCGCAGCGGCGCCGCGTAGGTCATGCCGCGCAACTGGCATTCCTTGACATCGAACACAGGCTCGCCGAGACGGTAGCTGATGTATTCCAGCGCCGCGTTGCCGCTGTAACTGATGATCGGAAACACGCTCTTGAACGCCGCGTGCAAGCCGACGTCCTCGCGGTCTTCCACCGGCACCTCTTCCTGGAGGAACTTGCGGTAGGAATCGAGCTGGATCGACAGGAGGTAGGGTACCTCCAGGATGCTTGGCCGCTTGCCAAAATCCTTGCGGATCCGTTTCTTCTCGGTGAAGGAATACGCCATGAGGTAGTACCTCTGTACTGCTACTGTTGGCCGCGCGTTTTTCGCGCGAATGCGAATGCCAGCCGGCAGCCATTGCCACCGGCTGGATTCCGGTCAGAGCCGCTGTCCACCAAGGGACTGCTGGTGCTGCTGAAGCGCAAAGTAAGTGGCCGGAACCCTTACTTGACTTCGACTTCGGCGCCAGCCTCTTCGAGCTGCTTCTTGATTTCCTCGGCCTCGTCCTTGGACGCGCCTTCCTTGACCGTCGTCGGCGCGCCTTCGACCATGTCCTTGGCCTCCTTCAGGCCCAGACCCGTGATCGCGCGCACCGCCTTGATCACCGCGACCTTGTTCGCCCCGAAGGACTTCATCACCACATCGAACTCGGTCTGTTCCTCAGCGGCCTCGGCCCCGGCCTCGCCGCCGGCGCCCGGCGCCGCGACCGCCACCGGTGCGGCAGCGGAAACGCCCCACTCCTCTTCGAGCATCTTGACGAGCTCGACGATTTCCATCAGGGGCTTGGCGCTCAATTCCTTGAGCAGTTCTTCGTTGGACATTGCCATTGGTCTCTCTCCTGTCTGTTTTCGGTTACCCGATAGTCATGCTTGTATGGTTGGGCTCGTCTGTCTCGGTTCAGGCCGCCTCTTGCGATTCGCCGCGCGCCTTCAGCACGCGGGCCAGCATGGCCGGCACCTCGGCGAGGCCGCGCGCCAGTTGCGCAGCCGGTGCCTGCAGCACGCCGAGCAACATCGCCCGCGCCTGCTCCAGGTTCGGCAGGCTGGCGAGCCGCTCGAGATCCTGGGGACCATAGAGGCTGCCGCCGATCGCGACCGCCTTGGTCACCAGCTTGTCGTGCTCCTTGGCGAACTCCTTGATGACCCGCGCCGCAGCGCCGGGGTCTTCGCGGGAGAACGCCAGCAGCAACGGTCCCTGCAACGCCTCTTCGAGACATTCGAACTCGGTACCCTTGACAGCCCGCTTCGCCAGGGTGTTCTTGACCACGCGCAGATAGACGCTTTCGCCGCGCGCCTTTGCGCGCAACTCGGTCATTTGCGAGACGCTGAGCCCGCTGTATTCGGCGGCGATTGCCGAATGCGCGCTCGCAGCGACCGCATTCACCTCGGCGACAAGAGCCTTCTTGTCTTCGAGCCTGAGTGCCATCGTTTCCTCCTAGTCTCTGCCAAAGCCGCTGCGCATCCCTGCGCTGCGGCAGTCGATGGCGACCGTCACCAGGAGGTCCTGACTCGGGTAACACCATCTGCGCAGGCTCGCCTCGCGGCTGCCATTAAGGCCTCGGGCCATGCCCTCGGCCGCCTGCGGTCTTCGATGAATCACGGTCCTTCGCTGCTTCGCATCCGCCACCGTGGCCTTCCGCACGTTGGCGGCGCTCCGCCGTTCTTCCCTGCCGCTGCGGCCGGGAATCTCCCGGCCTCGGCTTCCTCGCACCGGACTCAGACGCTCAGTGAGCTCTGGTCCACCTTGACTCCCGGCCCCATCGTCGTGGAGACCGTGAGTTTCTTCAGATACTGTCCCTTGGCCGAGGCCGGCTTGGCCTTCTGCAGGTCCGCCAGCAGCGCGGCCAGGTTTTCCTTCAGCGCCTGTACCTCGAAATCGGCCTTGCCGATCGAGCAGTGCACGATGCCGGCCTTGTCGGTGCGGAAGCGCACCTGCCCCGACTTGGCGTTGCGCACGGCCGTTTCCACGTCCGGCGTAACCGTGCCGACCTTGGGATTCGGCATCAGCCCGCGTGGCCCAAGGATCCGGCCGAGCTGGCCGACGATCCGCATCGCATCGGGGGTCGCGATCACGACGTCGTAGTTCAGGTCGCCGCCTTTCATCTGCTCCGCCAGGTCCTCGAAGCCGACGGCGTCGGCCCCGGCCGCGCGCGCCTTTTCGGCATTCTCGCCCTGCGCGAACACCGCGACGCGGACTTCCTTGCCCGTGCCATGCGGCAGCACGGTCGAGCCGCGCACGACCTGATCCGACTTGCGCGGATCCACGCCGAGATTCACCGCAACGTCCACCGACTCCTTGAACTTGGCATTCGCGAGTTCCTTGACGAGTTTCAGCGCGTCGTCGACCGGGTACAGCATGTTCCGGTCGATCTTGCCGGCGATCGCCTGCTTGCGTTTGCTGAGCTTAGCCATGGCTCAAAGTCCCTCCACGTCCAGGCCCATGCTGCGCGCGCTGCCGGCGATCGTGCGCACGGCGGCATCCATGTCCGCGGCCGTCAGGTCGGGCTCCTTCTGCCTGGCGATTTCCTCGAGCTGCGCCCGCGTGACCTTGCCGACCTTGTTGGTATTCGGCTCGCCGCTGCCCTTCTGGATGCCGGCCGCCTTCTTCAGCAGAACGGCCGCTGGCGGGGTCTTGGTAATGAAGGTGAAGCTGCGATCGCTGTAGACGGTGATCACCACCGGGATCGGCATGCCCTGCTCCATGCCCTGGGTGTGGGCATTGAAGGCCTTGCAGAATTCCATGATGTTGACGCCGTGCTGACCGAGCGCCGGGCCGACCGGCGGGCTCGGGTTGGCCTGCCCCGCCGGCACCTGCAGCTTGATATAGGTTTCTACTTTCTTCGCCATGCTCCCGCCTCATCGGGTTCCAGCGCCTTCCGGCTCCCCGAATCAACCTTTCTCTACTTGGCTGAAGTCCAGTTCCACCGGCGTCGAGCGCCCGAGTATCTGTACCGCCACCTGCAACTTGTTCTTGTCGTAATTGACACTCTCGACGACGCCATTGAAGTCGTTGAACGGCCCGTCGATCACCCGGACGACCTCGCCAGGCTCGAACAGCACCTTCGGCCGCGGCTTGTCGGCACCTTCCTCGACCCGGTTCAGGATGAAGTTGGCCTCCTCTTCACTGATCGGCGCCGGCCGATCGCTGGAGCCGCCGATGAAGCCGAGCACTTTGGGCACTTCCTTGACGAGATGCCAGGTCTCGTCGTCGAGTTCCATCTGCACCAGCACATAGCCAGGGAAAAACTTGCGTTCGCTGCGGCGCTTCTGGCCCTCTTTCATCTCCACCACTTCTTCGGTGGGCACGATGATCTTGCCGAACTTGTGTTCCAGGCCCTTCAGCTTGATTCGCTCCTCCAGTGACTTCTTGACCTTGTTCTCGAAGTTGGAGTAGGCGTGGACGACGTACCACTTCAGCGCCATGTCTAGGTTCCCTGCCCCGTCAGCCAGCGCGTGATCCATAGCAGCCCCATGTCCAGCAACCAGAAGAAGATGCCGAGCACCAGCACGAAGACGAATACCGTCAGCGTGGTCTGGAGCGTTTCCTGGCGCGTCGGCCAGACCACCTTGCGCAGCTCGACTCGCGAACTCTGCATGAAACGCCACAGCGCCTGCCCCTGCGCCGACTGCAAGCCGATCAGCACGCCGACACCCAGGGCCGCCAGCACGCCAACGGTACGCAGCAGGATCGACTGGTCCTCGAAGTAGTAGAACGCAGCGACCCCGCCGATCAGCACCGCTGCGGCGAGCAGCAGCTTGACGGTGTCCAGCGCACCTGGATCGATGTCTGCCTTGCTGTTCATTGACTGTCGGTTTCGATCCGTTCGAGCCGCGAGCCTTGCCCGCAGCCGTCGATGGCCAGCAGACCCGGAAACTGGCAGGCCAGGAGGGACTCGAACCCCCAACCTGCGGTTTTGGAGACCGCTGCTCTACCAGTTGAGCTACTGGCCTGTGTCAAACGTGGTCCGTCGTCTATCCTCGTACAGTCGGCCGGTTTCAGGCGTCTCTTCGGCCTCTGCAATTCCGCCGGCGCGCCGGCTGCCGCCCGGTCCGTCCTGTTCCCGACCGGCATCGCGAGACCGCCGCGGCTCATGGCCGGCTCGCTGCGCTCGCCTGTGGCTCCCGCAGCTCGCCGCCGGCGCTGCCTCACTCGATGATCTTCGACACCACCCCGGCGCCCACGGTCCGGCCACCTTCCCGGATCGCAAACCGCAGGCCCTCTTCCATCG
>RFHQ01000181.1 GCA_003695765.1 Gammaproteobacteria bacterium | reverse complement strand
GCCCAGTCGCTGAGACCGACGCCGATCAGGCGGACCGGGCGCTGCGGCAGGCGCGGATCGGCCAGCAGCTCGGCTGCGACCCGCGCGAGCACGCGCTCGTCCTGCGTCGCCTGCGTCAGCCGCCGCTGGCGCGTGTGGGTCTCGAAGCCGCGGTAGCGGACTTTCAACGTGACGCGGTGGCCGGCCAGGCGCTCGCGCCGCGCCGTGCGAGCCACGCCGGCGGCCAGCGCCACCAATTGCGCGCGCAGCGCCGCCTGGTCCTCGATGTCCTGTTGAAAGGTCGTTTCCTTGGAGATGCTCTTGCGCGGCCGGCCGGGCAGGACCTCGGCCGATGCCTCACCGCGCGCCTGGCGCAGGAAACCCAGCGCGGCACGCCGGCCAAACGCCGTGGTCAGGCGCTCCGGATCGCAGTCGCGCAGCGCGCGGATCGTCCCGATGCCGAGGCGGCGAAATACCGCCTGGGCACGCGGCCCGGCGCCGCGCAGTGCGCTCACCGGCAGCGGATCGAGAAAGCCTTGTGCTTCGTCCGGCCGGATGATCGTCAGGCCGTCCGGTTTGCGGTGCTCGGAACCGAGCTTCGCCAGCAGGCGATTCGGGCCGATACCGACGGAGGCCGTCAGCGCCGTGGCCTCGCGGATGACTGACTTGATGCGCTCGCCGATGGCTGCCGGTGGGCCGAGCAGGCGTTTCAGGCCACTGACATCGAGATAGGCCTCGTCGACCGACGCGACTTCGACCAGCGGCGTGATCGATTGCAGCGCGGCCATGACCTGGCGCGATACCTGGCGGTACTTGTCCATGTCGGGGCGCAGGTACACCGCGTCCGGGCAGCGGCGCGCGGCCTCGCCGATCGGCATCGCCGAGTGCACGCCGAACGCGCGCGCTTCGTAGGAGGCTGCCGCGACCACGCCGCGCTGGCCCGGCAGCGCGCCGACGATCACCGGCCGGCCGCGAAGTGCCGGGTCGTCACGCTGCTCGCAACTGGCGAAGAATGCGTCCAGGTCGACGTGTGCGATCCAGCGGGAGCTGTTGGCGGTGCTCATCGTCTGCGGTTGCGGCTGGCTGGTGACCAGCATGGCCGGCGCCGGGCGCGGTCGCAAGTGTGCCGGATGCCGCTGCGGGCCGTGGCTGCCGCGGCGGGTCTTGTGCTGAAGCCCCGCGGCGGGCAAGCTGCAGGGCATGCGCACGACCCCGAATGCCCGCGCCTTCGACGACTGGATCCGCGGCCCGTTCCGCGAACTGAATACGCAGCTCGAGGAGCTGTATTTCGCCCAGGCCGACCGCGCCGATGTCGAGCAGGCCGGTGCCGACATCAAGGCGCGGCTCGTGGCCGAAGGCCGCGAACACGTCCAGCGCCTGCTGGCCGAAGGCAATACCGACGAGGGTTTCGAAGCGGCCTTCGATCTGCTCGGCAATGTCGGCCTGTACATGGGCGCTTGCCGGCGCCACGAGATCACGAATCCGGACCGCGAGCGCAACTCACCGCTGAAGGAAGCCTCGGCACTGGCGATGCACATCGGCGCGTCGCTGGGTGTGGCGCCGCGCTTCGCGACCAGCCACCTGGCAACACACAACCCGGCGATCGACGGCGACTACAAGAGCTTCACCTCGCTGGAGGCGGAATACGTCTTCCTCGAGTACAACACGCAGGGTGTGCTTGCCTACAAGCGGGCGGCCGATGCGCTGGTGCGGATCCTCCCGCTGGGTATTTCACACCCGGTGGCCCGCCGCCTGCTGGAGACCGCGCGTGAGGCACTGGAAGAAGTCGTGGTCTCGAACGAGATCCTGTTCGAGAAACTCGATACCGAACGCTTCTTTTACTGCGTGCGGCCGTATTACAAGCCGTATCGAGTCGGGCAGCACGTCTATCGCGGCGCCAATGCCGGCGATTTCGCCGGCATCAACGAGATCGATCTGCTGCTCGGCCTGTGCCGCGCCGACAACCCGTCTTATTCGCAACTGCTGGTGGACAAGTTCCTGTTCATGATGCCGGAGGACCAGGACCGCTTGCGCGACGTGATGCGCCGGCGCAGCCTGCTCGACGAACTGCTGGCCGCGTTACCCGACAGCGCCGGCAAGCCCTGGTTCCAGCGCAATGCGCGCGCCTTCCTCGACGTGGTCGCGGCCCACGGGCGCACCGCGGCCAGCCACCACGACGCGCTGGTCGGCAAATTCATCCAGGCGCCGGCCAGCGAACTGCCGGACGAACGGCTGAAGAACATCACCGCCAGCGGGCCGCCGCTGCCGGTGCTGATCGATGCGCTGGAGAAGCTTCGCGACCTGCGGCTCGCGGCCGACCGCGACGACATTCCGAGCCGCCACCCCGACCTGCAGCGCCTGCGCGCCGCGCTGGGCTAGCTCATCCCTGGGCCAGCGCCGCTACTTGGCGGCCGCGATGTTGACGATGAAGGCGGGGACCGGGCCCAGGCGGTGGACCGGGCGCCAGCAGCCGAGTCCGTCGCCGTCCGCGCCAGTTTCTTCGCGGAAGATCTGCACTTCGCTGAAGCCGGCCTCGGCGAGCATTTCCCGCAGCTCGGGGATGGTCCACAGGCGCCACCGGTAGCTGAAGGCACGGCGCAGCTCCGAACCGTCGGCAAAGCGAAAATGGATGTGGGTGCGCATGTGCCCGGTCAGCGGATTGTAGTCGGCCTGCTCCCAGACATAGGTGAAACCGTCCTGCTCCTGTTCCTCTTCGAGCGCACGAAAGGCATCGTGGCCGCCGTAGGCGTCGAGAAAGAACACGCCATCGGGCGTCAAGCGATCGTAGACGCAGCGAAAGTAGTCCAGCATCTCGCCACGCTTGCGGAAAACCCAGTAGCTGAAATTGAACGCGCCGACGACGTCGACGGGCTCGACCGCGACTCGCCGGACGTCGCCCCTGATCAGCCGGATCCGCTGGCGCTGGCGTCTGCCG
>RFHQ01000180.1 GCA_003695765.1 Gammaproteobacteria bacterium | reverse complement strand
CGTCTCGATCATTCTCGGCTTTCCGCTCTGGTGGGCCTACCCCTTCGCGGTTGCCAGTTTCCTGCTGCTGGCCGCCTGCTGCCTGGTCACGGCACGCGAGAGTCTGGGAGCAGCAGCGCGATGAGCCCGAGTATCGCAGCACTGACCGGTCTCGGGCTGCTGTTTCTGCTGCTGGTGCTGCGTGTGCCGCTGGGACCGGCGATGCTGCTGGTCGGCATGGGCGGCTATGTGGCCCTGGCCGGCGCCGAACCGCTGCTCGCCTACCTGAAGTCCGGCGCTTACTGGCGCTTCGCGTCCTACGAGTTCTCGGTGATCCCGATGTTCCTGTTGATGGGCCAACTCGCGGCGCGCTCCGGCCTGAGTCGCCGACTGTTCGAGGCGGCCAATGCCTGGCTGGGTCACCGCCGCGGCGGCATTGCGATGGCCACGGTCGGCGGTTGCGCGGCCTTCGGCGCGATCTGTGGTTCGTCCCTGGCCACGGCCGGCACGATGGCAAGGGTCGCGCTGCCGGAGCTGCGCCGCTTCAATTACTCCGGCGCGCTGGCGACCGGTGCGCTGGCCGCCGGCGGGACGCTGGGCATCCTGATCCCGCCGTCGGTCGTCCTGATCGTCTACGCCGTGGCCGTGCAGGCGAACATCGTCACGATGTTCGAGGCCGCGTTCCTGCCGGGCCTGATCGCAGTGCTCGGCTACCTGTTGACGATCGCGATCTACGTGCGGATGGCGCCTGGCGCCGGTCCGGCGGGTGCGGCGGTGGATACCAAGCGCCGCTGGCGTGCCTTGCTCGACACCTGGCCGATGTTGCTGCTGTTTGCGCTGGTCATCGGCGGTATCTATGCAGGCTGGTTCGACCCGACCGAGGCGGCGTCGATCGGCGTGCTGGGCGCAGCGCTGCTCGCGGCGGCCAGCGGCGAATTCACGCGGGCCGGCCTGATCGACGCGGCGCTGGAGGTGGCCCGCTCGACCGCGATGATCTTCATGATCCTGCTCGGCGCCGATTTCCTGAACATCTTCCTGGCCTTGGCCGGGTTCCCGGATTGGGTCGCCGAGCAGGCGGCACTCAGCGGCCTCAGTCCCTGGCTGATCCTGATGCTGATGATCGGCTTTTACTTTCTGCTCGGCTGCTTCATGGACAGCCTCGCAATGATCTTCCTGACCGTGCCGGTGTTCTGGCCGATCGTCGCCGGGCTGGACTTCGGCCTGCCGCCGGCGGACCTGCAGGTCTGGTTCGGCATCATCGTGCTGGTCGTGGTCGAACTCGGGCTGATCACGCCGCCGGTCGGGATCAACGTGCTGATCATCAACTCGGCCGCGCCGGACGTCAGCCTGCGGGAAAGCTTCGCCGGCACGCTGCCGTTCCTGCTGTCCGGCCTGATGCGGGTGCTGTTGCTGGTCCTGTTCCCATCGCTGGTATTGTTCCTGCCTCACTGGCTGAATTGATCGCCATGCCGCTGAGCTGGACGGACATCGACGCGCTGATCGAGGCCGAAGTGGCCGGCGAGCGTTTCGCCTGCCGCGCCGGCTGTGCCTGGTGCTGTCACCAGCTGGTCGTCTTGACCAACTGGGACGATGGCCGCGAGATCCTGCGGCGGGCCCGCGCGCGCATGAGCCCGGCACGCTATCGGCAGTTCGTCTCCGAGGTCCGGCGCCAGGCGCGGGCAATCGAGGCGCTGGGGCATGCCGAGGCCGAAGGGCGCCGCTGGCCCTGCCCGCTGCTCGACAACGATCGCTGCACGGTCTACGAGGTCCGCCCGGTCGCCTGTCGCAGCGTGTTCAGCCGCAATGCCGATACCTGCCGGGCAATGATGGAACACGAGGACTTCGCGGCGCTCACCGAGACGCAACAGCGCGAGGCGACCGAGATCGGCGAACGCGCGTTCCGCCTGCAGGTCATGATCAACGACCGGCGGCGCATCGACGGGCCAGTCGAGCTGCGGGCGCTGCTTGCGAGGCTGCTGAACGAGGATCCCGGCAGCGGCCGGGAGTCCGGAACGGAGGACTGACGCAGATGCGCTTCCACCTGGGCATTCTGCCGAACCGCGCGATCCCGGAATGCGGCCGGCTGGCAGGGCTCGCCGAGGAGTTCGGCTATGCCGGTTTCTGGGTTGCGGACTCGCATTCGGTCTTCCGCGACGCTTACATCGTGCTCGGCAATGCCGCGATCGCGACGCAGCGAATCCTGCTGGCACCCGGCGTCACGCCGACGCCGACCCGCCACCCGGCCGCGATCGCCAGTGCCGCGGCGAGCCTGCAGGAACTGTCCGGGGGACGGCTGCTGCTCGGCCTGGGTGTCGGCGACAGCGCGGTGCGGAATCTCGGCCTGCGTCCGGAACGGCTCGCGGCCTTCGAGCGCAAGCTGATGACGATTCGCGGTCTGCTGCGCGGCGAGAGCGTGCACTACGAGGGTCAGGCCCTGCGCATGCCCTGGGCCCGCTTCGATGTGCCGATCATCATGGCCTGCTCGGGACCGAAGTCGCTGCAGCTCGGCGGGCGCCTGGCCGACGGCGTGCTGTTCCAGGTGGGGTCCGACCCGGCTTTCGTCCGCTACGCGCTGGACAATATCCGCGCCGGAGCCGAAGCAGTGGGCCGCCGTCTCGAAGAGCTGCGGCTGATCATGCGCGTGGCCTGTTGTGTCAGCGAGGATCGCGGCGAGGCCCGAGAAGCGGTCAAGGGCTACGCCGCCGTGGCGGCAGGCACGACGTTCAGCACGGTCTCGCGCGAATACTTCGATCCCGATCTCCATGCCGCCCTGGCGCGTTTCAAGGCGGCCTACGATTACCAGGAGCATGGCAGCAGCGAGGCCCGGCACGGGAAATTGCTGACCGATCGCATTCTGGATGCGATCGCGATCGCCGGCACGCCGGCGGAGGTGATCCCGCGCTTCCAGGAAATCGCAGCGCTGGGCGTGCGCGAATTCTGCTGGACCGCCGGCATGCCGCAGCCGGAGCCCTTCATCCGCGAGTTTGCGACGCAGGTGATGCCGGCGTTGCGAGGCGCCGCCGATGGCTGAATTCTCGCTTGCGTTCATGGCTTGCGACGCGCATGAGTTGGCCTGCCACTGTGTCGCGCAACACGCCGGTCTCTACCGCCGGTACGGGCTCGAGCCGCAGCTGGTCGATGCCGGTTTCGGCATCGACCAGCTGCCGGAGAAGACCCTGCACGCCGCCTGCGGGGCGGCGCTGCTGCGCTGGCTCAACGGTTCGGCGGAGAAAGTCGTGTTCGTCGCGGCCGAGCGGCCGATGTTCTGGCTGCACGCGGCGCAGGCCATTCACGATTTCGACGGCCTCGCCGGTCGGGCGATCGCCGCCTATCCGGCGCTGGCGCCGCCGGCGCTGCTGCTGCAGGCCCTGCTGGCGGATCGCCTCAGCGGCCCCGCGCCGGCGGTCTTGCCGGCCCGCGACGATGTCGCCCGTTTCGGACTCCTGCGCGACGGCAGTGCCGTGGCCGCGTTGTGCAGCTCGGCGTTGCCCCCGGCGGCCGTGCAGGCGGCCGGCTGTCGGACCCTGGCCTTTCTCGGCGACGAGTTCACCGTGGCCACGACCGGGCTCGCTGCCTCGACGACGCTCTGCGAGCAGGAGCCGGAACTCCTGCGCGCGATCTGCGCCTGTTTCGCCGACGCTCTGACCCTGCTGCACGACGATGACGAGTTGCTGCAGCGAGCCCTGGCAGCGCGGCTGCCGACGATCGGCGCCGGACCGGCGTCCTTGCTGGCGCCGTTGCGGCGTTGCTATACCCGCGCCGGTCGCGCAGACCAGGCCTCGCTGGAGGCCGGGATCGCACTATTCTGCGGGCGGGTGAAGGTCGAACCGCCGAGGGCCGGGCTGTACGATTTCAGTTACCTGCCCTGAACCGTCGATCACCCGCGGCCGCCGGCAGTCCGGGACTTTGCGGCGCGCTCGTTGCGACTAGAGCTCGACCGGATTAGGCAGCGGCTCGCCGCGGAAAAACGCGACGATGTTCTGCAACACGACTGCCGCCATCGCTTCCCGGGTCTCCTGCGTGGCGCTGCCGACATGCGGGGTCAGCACGACGTTGTCGTACTGAAAGAACTCCGGCGGCACATTGGGCTCGTCGGCGAATACGTCCAGCCCGGCACCGCCGATCGCGCCGTCGGCCAGCGCCGCCAGCAGGGCCGTCTCGTCGACGATCCCGCCGCGCGCGATATTCACTAGGATGCCGCGCGGACCCAGTGCTTCGAGCACCGCCGCGTCGACCATGCCAATGGTCGCGGGCGTCCGTGGCACCAGTACGATCAACATGTCGACTGCCGCGGCCAGCTCGACCGGCGATGGATACCAGGCGTAATCGAGGTCGGCTCGTTGGCGCCGGTTATGGTAGGCAACCGTGATGTCGAAGGCCGCGGCCCGGCGGGCCACGGCCTCGCCGATCCGGCCGAGTCCGAGAATGCCGAGGCGCTTGCCGGACAGGCGTGTCGCCAGCGGGAAATGTCCGCTGGTCCAGCGCCCGGCGCGGACATAACGGTCGGCCTCGCAGATTCGGCGGCTCACGGCCAGCAGCAGCCCGATGGCCAGGTCGGCGACATCGTCGTTCAGCACGTCCGGCGTGTTGGTCACGGTGATGCCGTGTGCGCGGCAATAATCGGTGTCGACACTGTCGTAGCCGACACCGAAGTTGGCCACCAGTTCCAGTGCCGGGAAACGACCCAGCAGGTCGGCCGAGGCGCCGGCGAAGGCATCGGTCATCAGCACCCGGATCCGGGGCGCGACCTCGCGGAAAAATGCGTCGCGGTCCGGCAGGTCCCAGAGACGCCAGGCGGTGATGCCGTTGGGCAGGCGCGCGATCATCGGCTCCAGCAACCGGTCGACGATCAGCAGTTCCCGCGCCATCGTTGTCCTGGACGTCTGGCGCCGCAACCTCAGGCAGTGTCGGTCATCGGCAAGACCAGCAGGTTGGCATCGACTTCGTCGATGATCTTTTCCGCGGTATTGCCGAGCTGGCTCTTGTCTTCCGGCCGGCTGACGCGGGCGATGACGACGAGATCGGCCTTGAGATCGCGCGCTGCTGTCGCAATCGCTTCGTGGGCGCTGCCCATGATGGCCGTGACCTTGTTGCGCGGCAGCCCGCAGCGATCGGCGAAACGCTGCCGGTCGGGATAATCGTCGTTGTCGCGATAGGCAGTGACGACATGCAGGTCGGCGCCGAGCGACTCGGCGATTCTGCGGCCGGCTGCGAGCAGGCGGTCGTTGGCCTCGCGGTAGATCTTGCGTTCCGGGCGGTGCTTGATCGCCACGAGCACCTTCTTGACATGTCGCCTGGCATAAGCCTTGACCAGCAGCATCGGGCAACGCGAGTCACGCAGCAGGCGCCAGTCGGAAGTATCGCGGATCAGGCGCTGCAGGCGCGAGCGGGGTGTCATGTTCTTCACCGCCAGCAGGCAGTCCTGGCGTTCGATCGCAGCGACGATGGCCGCGCGCCAGTCGGCCTGAATCTCGACCTCGGTATCGGCTTCCAGCCCGAGGCTGCGGCTGTAGCTGGCCAGGCGCTCGACCCAATGTTCGATCCGGTCCTGTTCCTCGCGCCGCGCGGTTTCCGGGTCCATGCCACGCGGCATGCGCACGTCATCGTCCGCGATGCAGCAGTACACGTGCAGGGAGGCCTGCTGGCCGACCGCCTCGGCGATGTCCCTGGCCAGGGTTTCCGACATGACCAGCGAGGGCTGGTTCATCGTGGTCGGATCGAGAATCGCAAAAATCTTGCGCGCGTCGCTCATGGCTCTTCATCCTTGCGCTGATGAGTTTATGGATCGTTGCGGCTGGTACAGTACGCAGCAGACACCGGCGCCGATCATCGCGAAGCCGGCGAGATGGTAAGGATACAGTGATTCGCCGAGGAACAGCACGGCCAGCAGGGCTCCGAACACCGGGATCAGGTTGATGAAGATGCTGGCCTGGTTCGGGCCGAGTACCTGGTTGCCGGTGTTCCAGCCGAGATTGCCGAGCACGGAGCCGAAAAAAGCCATCGCGAGCGCTGCCGCTGCCGCCTCCGGACTCGCCGGCATCGGCCGGTACAGCAGGGTTTCCGCCAGATAGAACGGCGCCAGTACGGCGCAGCCGGCGACGACGATGCCGAACAGGATGTCCACGGCCGAGAGCCCCGGCGGCAGCCAGCGCAGGCAGAGCGCATAGCCGGCCAGGCCGAGCACGCCGGCCAGCGCGCCGAGATCGGCCGGATTGAAGCGCAGCGCGAGCAACTGCGCCATATCGCCTTCGGCGACCATGACGATGACCCCGGCGACGCCGAGCAGGATGCCCGCCGCCTGCAGCGGGCGCAGGCGCTGGCGCAGCAGCAGCCAGCTCAAAAGCACGGTCATCGTCGGCTGCAGGGAGTTGATCAGCGACAGGTTGATCGCGGTCGTGAACTGGAGCATCACGACGAACAGGCTGGTGCAGCCGATCATCAACGCACCCAGCAGCAGGAAGACACGCCAGTGGCGACGGTAGACCGGCTGAGAGCGGGGCAGCCGTCGCCAGACCAGCGGCCAGAGCAGTGCGCCGGCGCCGAGCCAGCGCCAGAAGGACAGGCCCAGCGGCGGCAGGTCCTCGTGCATGCCGCGGCCGATGACGTGGTTCATCGCCAGGAACAGCATGGCGCAGGCCAGCAGCAGGCAGGCGAGAGACCGGCCCGGGCGACTGCCGGTCACGGCCGGACCTCGCCGCCGGGGGTCGCCGCGTTGCAGCGAAAGCCCGCGCTGCACCCGCCAAGGGCGCTAGAATCGACCCTGGAAGCGGCGGGGTGGAGGACGCCATGAAAACGAAGGTCAGCGACATCCTGCGTAGCAAGGGTCATGACATCTGGTCCATCGGGCCCGATGCGGCGATCATCGACGCGCTGCGGCTGATGGCAGAAAAGCGCATCGGCGCGTTGCTGGTCATGGACGGCGAAAAGCTGGTCGGCATCTTCAGTGAACGGGACTACGCGCGCAAGGTGGCGCTGGAGGACCGCTCCTCGCGGACCTCGAAGGTCCGGGACATCATGTCCACCCGCGTGCTCTGTGCCAAGCCGGAACAGACGGTCGAGGAGTGTATGGCACTGATGACCGACAAGCGAGCCCGGCACCTGCCGATCCTCGAACACAAGAAGGTCGTCGGCGTCGTCTCGATCGGCGACCTGGTCAAGGCGATCATCAACGAGCAGCAGCACGAAATCGAGCAGCTGCAGTACTACATCACGCATTAGGCAAAAAACAGGGCTGCCGGCCACCCGGCAGCCCTGTCCATGCAAGGGCATGGATTGCGCTGGATGCTCAGCGGCCCTTCTTGCGCATCTGCTGCACCGTGAAGATGTTGGGCCGGTTGTCCTCGGCATTGATCGACGACTTGAACTGCAGCGTCGTGCAGTGCATCGCCTGCTCGTCGAAGAACAGCGCGCAGTCGTCCAGCGCCACACCCTTGCCCTTGTTCACCGGCAGATGATAGTCGGAGTGGGTCTTGCAGATCGGGAAGTACTTCCACGGGTCGCCTTTCTTGTCGTACAGCACCACCAGCGGCAGGGTCGCGGTCTCGGCATCCTGGTAGATCAGCCGCTTGCTCAGGGGGTGGTTCGGATCCTTCGGCGAGCCTTCGATGATATAGGCCTTGCGCAACTGCCAGGTGACCTGCGGGAAACAGTTGCCCTTGCCACCGAAGGCGATGAAGCGGAAGCCGTCCCGGTCACCGGCCGGCTCGCTGTCCAGCACCTTCTGCTCGTTGTGCTTTTCATAGGGCATCAGGATGTACTGGGTGCCGGCATATTTCCAGTTGTAGTCCGAGATCCGGCCGTTGTAGCCCTCGAAGTCCTCGATCATCGCGTCGGTGCCGAGGAAGGCATCGGTGATCTGGCCGGAGGCCAGGCGGCGGACGCGGCGCTGGAAGCCGAGGTACAGCCAGCCGTCATCCCGCTGCAGGTCGTTTTCATAGCGGTAGATCAGCAGCTGGGTGTTCGCCAGGTCGAAGGGCTCCAGCACCGTGCTGTAGATCGAGCGGAAGATTTCGCCCGGGTTCGGTTCGATGTTCTCCGGCTCGAAGATCGTGCGGTGCTTCCAGTTCAGGAAGTGCCAGTGGAAGCGGATCTGCCGCTCGGTCTTGCCGGTGTTGGCATTACGGAAGGTCCACCAGAACGGGTAGATGGTCTCGCTGTCACCGGCATTGATCGAGCGCTGGAAGTTCCACATCAGCTTGGTCCCGGCCCAGGGATCGTCCGGGTCGGGTTCCTGCGGGAAGGGGCGGCCGGCGCGGAAGTTCTCGATCACGCCCTGGTCCGACAAGGTGACCTGGTCCCCGTACTGGCGAGTCGCCTCGATGTAGTTCGGGTGCAGCGTCATCGGGAAGGTCTCGGTCGTGTCGAACTCGTACCAGCCCTGCTTCACGTAGCGGTAGGTGAACGGATCGAGGATGTCCTTGATCTGGTCGACGTTGTCCGCCGAAACGTGCATGCCCGGCGTGTAGCCCTCGTGCTGGGGCGCCCCGTCGGCGTAGGGATAGAACGACGCCTTGATGACGTCCTCGGGCACGGCCGCGGTAGCTGTGCCGTGGGCCGCAATCAGTGCTGCGGCAGTGAATGCTGTCATGCGGTTCATGATCGATTTACCTCCGGTCAGAACTGATAGCGGACGATGAACTGCAGCTCGTCTTCCCTGGCTGCCGTGCCGATCGGCCCGGCGCGGAAGCGGCCCAGCGGCTCGAAGCCTTCGAGGCCGAGGCTGCTGTAGGGGGCGTTGCACAGCGGGCTGCCGGCGGCCGCCAGCGGCGGCGCACAGGTGGCCGGCGGGAAGATGTTGGCCGTGCGGTTGTCATCGGCAACCGGTGGGCCGCCGCTGGTCCACTTGAGGTTCAGGCCCAGCTTGAAGTACCAGTGGTTGCTGGGCTTGAACTCGACCGACGGTCCGACGACGCCAGCCTCGGCCTCGGTGTCGTAGGCAGCCAGCAGGGTCGGCGTCAGCCGGTCGTTCAGGTAATTGCCCTGGATCAGCAGGGTCAGGAAGATGTTGCTCTCGTGGTCCTGGAAGCCCAGATCGCCGCCCAGGCTGGGCAGACCCGCCGAGTTCGTCGAACTCGTGCGGTGGTCCAGCAGATGCTGGCCGAAGACCTGCCCGGAGATCAGGAAGGCGCGGGTCTTGTTCAGGAACGGAATGAAGGTCGGCCGATCGAAACCGACGACCCAGCGGTAGACGTCCGACTTCGAAAACAGCCGCGGCGACAGGGTATCGGCGAACTCTTCGTCCTGCGTGTAGGACATCTCGACCCGGAACGAGGTCTTGGCGCGATCCCAGTACCAGTCCGCGGAACCGCCGAACATCAGCAGCCGCGGGAACTCGATGTCGAAGCCGAAGTTGTACGGATAGAAGCGCGGATCACCCGGCGCGCCGCCCGGCGGTGCGAACGGATTCTTCACCGGAATGCCGCCCCGCAGGGATGGGAACTGCGAGTAGAAATACAGGGCATTGAGCGAGAAGCCGACGCCCTTGAACACGCCCTCGATACGGGCTCCGAACTCTTCGCCGTCCGGGATCCGGACATCGCGGATGCCGATCGAGCCGGCGGGGAAGTCCACGGCCGTGCCGGTCACGGGGAAGTTCCAGACCGTGCAGCCGTTGTCATAGCAGTTCTTCAGGGCGCGGAACAGGTTGCCGGCGCCCAGCACGGCATAGGGCTCGCCGCCCTGGCCGAGGTCATGCGGCCGGAAGCGCTCGAACTTGTACAGCAGCTGGACGTTGATGTCCTCGAACAGCCGCGTCGCCCCGAAACGGTACTCGATGTTGACGATGCCCTGCGGAATGCGGGAATCCTCGAATTCCGCGTAGATGTTCTGCCGGCCGAAATCGATCGGGTTGACCACGTCGAGCACCCGGAACAGGTCGGTGCGCCCCCAGACGACCTGCTGGCGGCCGATGCGGAAGGCCAGCTCGTGCTGGCCGCCCTTCAGCGGGATCGTGGCGTTGAGGTACAGCTCGCGCAGCCAGTCCAGGTCATCGGTGATCTCGCGGAAGCGCAGTTCGTCCAGATCCCGGTCCATGTAGTCCTTGATGCAGCCACGGCTGTCGATATTGCAGGGCCGCACCGGGGTGGCCAGCACGGTGCCGCCGTCACCGTAGCCGTACAGGTCTTCGGCGGCGAAGCGCAGGCCGTCGTTCGGATTGCCGGGCGATGCGATGCTGCCGCCGGTGCCGGGCAGCGGGATCGCACCGTTCGCGCCGAGGCTCTCCGGGCCGAAGGCGCCGGCATACTGCGGGTTGGTCGGCGCATCCGGGAACGGCGGCGCGCCACCGTTCAGCGCTGCGAAGAAAGCCGGGTTGCCCGGCGCCGGGAAATTGCGCGGACCGCCGGCCTTCTTGCCGTACTCGTCGTCATTGAGGTCGTAGACGGCGTCGTAGCTGAGCCGGAGCACGCCACCCAGCGACAGTTCGGAAAACAGCCCGCCGCTGGGGCGGAAGTCCTTGAAGAATTCGAGCTGGCCCTGGATGCGTTGCTTGCTGAGGCCGACGCCGTCGCGGGCGTAGGTCGAACTGTCGATGAAGCCACGCAGTTCGATGCTGCCGTCGTCCGAGTACCAGACCGCCTGCGCCGGCAGCGTGGCCAGCGCCAGCAGCAGGCCGGTCGCAACGACGACGGCGCCGTGCGCGTTGTGCGATTTCTTGTTCATCTCTCCCCTCCTGCCCCGCCGGGCAGTTCAACCCAAGTCGCCGGGTTCCCGCGGGAACCCGCTCAGGCGGCCTGCCTCGGCAGGTCACCGGAATCGCTGGCGGCGCGCATGATGAAGGCCGGCCGGAAGCGCAGGATCCAGGCCGGCACCAGGAACATCGCCGCGAGTGCATTCAGGACCAGCATCACGATCAGCAGCAGCGCCGCATCGGCCTGGAAACGCAGGTCCGAAATGAATACCCACATGATCACGCCGCCGATCAGCGTCGTGGCCGTGAAGCCGATGGCGACGCCGGTGGTCTCGATCGCGCGGCGCACCGCGGCTGACAGGTCGCCCAGCTTTGCCATCTCCGAGCGGATCCGGTCCATGATGTAGATCGAGTAGTCGATGCCGACGCCGATGCCGACGGCGATGATCGGCACGGTATTGACGTTGATACCGATGCCGCTGAGTCCCATGTAGGCGTAGGTGAGCGTCGTGGCGAAGGACATCGCCAGCATCATCAGCCAGCCGGCGTGCCAGGACCAGTAGAAAACCGTTACGAAGGCCAGGATCAGCACCAGCACCAGCGGGATCACCAGCAGATTGGTCTGGTAGGCTGCCTCGTTGATCGCCGCGGTGACGCCGACCAGGCCGCCCGCCAGCCGCAGGCGCAGGCCGTCGACCTGCGCCTCGGCCGAGTTCATCCACTCGCGCACCATGTAGATCGCGCGGCGTATCGTTTCCCCGCGGTGGTCTTTGTAGTAGAAGACCAGATTCGCCATGCGCTCGTCCGGGTCGAGGTATTCGAGCGTTGCGCCGGGCACCGGACTGGACATCATGTACATGAACAGCAGCCCCCCGGCCATGACGGTGTCCGCCGGCGTCTTCAGCCAGCGCGGGTCGTCGTAGTGGGTCATGCGGTTCACGGCGAACAGCAGATCCGGCAGGCCCTTGCTGCCGCCCATGTCCGGATCGGTCAGCATGTGCGCCTGAAAATCGGCCAGCGCCTTGATGACCTCGGGTCGCTTCAGCCCGCCCTTGTCCTCGGTTTCCGCGACGATATAGAGCTCTTCGGAACCTGGAAACGCCTCGTTGATGGCCTTCGACGAAATGTTGTAATCGTGGTCCAGGTACAGCAGCGGCGAGCCGGGTTCGGCCTCGCCGATCTGCACCCGCGAGGCCAGCAGGCCGCCGCCGACATAACACAACACCGCCAGCGCCAGCGTGCCGGTGACGCCGGCGCGGCTGGTGACCAGCCGCGCGATGCGCGGAAAGATATTGTGCAGCAGGCTGTGGCGCACGGTCGGATGGCTGGCTTCGGGCAGCAGGACCAGTGCCACCGGCACGGCGATCAGCACCGTGACGATGACGCACAGCGCCCACAGCGACGCATAGACGGCGAGCTTGTCGTTGATCGGCACGGAGCCCAGCGAAATCAGCAGCAGGCCGATCGCGTCCGAGATCACGCCCAGCGAGCCGGGCCGGAACAGGTTTTCGAAGGCCGCGCGGGCCGCGGCCCGGCTGTCGCCCAGCGCGCTGCGTTCCAGGTAATAGCGTTCGACCAGCTGAATACCGTGGGACATCGCCCGCGCCGAGATCAGGAAGGGGATCACCATCATCAGCGGGTCGAGGTTGTAACCCAGCAGCGACAGGATGCCGAGGCCCCAGATGCTGGTCAGCACCAGGCCGGTCATCGGCAGCAGGATGCCATAGGCCCGGCGGAAATAGACGGTCAGCAGGGCCAGCATGATCAGCACCGTGAACAGAAAGATCTCCACGATCTGATCGACATAGGTCGAGACCCAGCCGACCAGCACCGGGTTGCCGGTCGCGTAGATGTGCACGCCCGGCGCCGATTCGCGCTCGCGCAGTTCCTGCAGCTGCAGGAACACCCGTTCGTAGTCCAGGGCACCCTCGTTCAGGGTGCCGCGGATCAGCGCGGCCTTGAGATCCGGTGACACCAGCAGGCCATAGACCCGCGGGTTGGCGATCACGTCCGCGCGCATCTGCGCCAGCTGGGCTTCGCTGTATTCGCTGACGGCGGGGTCGAAATGTGGCGCCGACTTCACGTTGCCTTCCTCGCTGAGCCAGACCTTGCGCGTCGTCCGGTGCGTCAGGCTGGTCACGAGGTTGTGGTTGATGCCATAGAGCGAGTCGATGCCGGTCGTGAGACGGTGGATTCGCTGCAGCTGCTCGTTCGTGAAGATCGTGCCTTCGTCGACCCGCAGCGCGAGGATCACGTTGTTCGCGCCGCCGAACACGTCGCGGATCTCGTTATGCAGCTGGATATAGGGGTGCTGCTGGGGCAGGAGATCGGCGAAATCCGAGACGATGCGCACAGCGGGTATCTGCCAGGCGAAGAACACCGTGATCAGCAGGATCGTGCCCAGCGTCAGTGCCGGGCGGGCAAAGATGATCCGGTCGACTCGCTGCAGCCTGTCGGTGAAGCGGTTCATCGCTGGCGCCTCAACCTCCGATCGTCGCCAGTGCGCCGGCGCCGCCGGCCGTCAGCAGCTGACCGTCCGGCAAGCCGAGTGCCCCGCGCAGATAGAAACGGATCGGCTGTCCGTGAGCGACGTTCTCCCAGCGACCGTCGGCGGCGCGGCGCAGCACCGTGCCGTGGGCGCCGACGGCGTACAGGCTGCCGTCGGCTTCGGCGAGCCCGTACAGCGGCGCGTCGGTCGGGGTTGGCTCGCGCGCCCAGCTGTGCGCACCGTCGCTGCTGTGCCAGACCGTGCCCTGCAGGCCGACGATCCAGCCTTGGTCGCGGTCGCTGAACCAGGCGGCCTGCGGATAGAACTCGTCCGGCAGGGGATCCAGGCTGGTCCAGCTCTGGCCGCCGTCGTCGCTGCGCAGGATCACGCCGAACTCGCCGGTCATGAAGGCCGTGTCTGCGTCGACGAACTGGATCGCGTTGTAGTGCAGGTCTTCGTCCATGCTGGTCTCGGTCCAGCTCCGGCCGCCGTCGTCACTGCGCAGGATCGTGCTGAAGCTGCCCACCACCCAGATCCGGCCGCGTGGATCGCAGGCGGCGGCCTGCGGAGTCTCCGCCGTGTCCAGGGCCAGTGGTTCCCAGCGGCTGGCCTCTGCGTCGCCGATCCAGACCTGCTGTTCTGCCGCGAGCGCGACGAAGCGCCCGTCAGGACAGGCGTCGACATCGAGCAGGAACGGCTGGCCCGGCAGCATTTGCCGCTGCCAGTCCAGCCGGTCCAGTGCCGAGTGGATGACGACGCCGCGAGCGCCGACGACAACGGCCACCCGACCGTTGCTGGCGATGGCCTGCAGCCGGTCGGAGCGCTGCGTGGGCTTGGCCTGCTGCTCGCGGACGCGGTCCAGGACCAGCGGCGCCTCGCAGGCCGCCAGCAGGCCGGCGGCCAGCAGCAGCCATGGGCGAATCGCCTTGCGTGGCGCGAGCATCCTTCCCCCTGTGCGCTTGCGCCGTCTGCCG
>RFHQ01000179.1 GCA_003695765.1 Gammaproteobacteria bacterium | reverse complement strand
TCCGCGGCCAGCGGCAGGTCTTCAGCCGGAAACTCCGGCCGCGCCGGATCAGCGAACTTCGCCGCGGCAGGCGCCTGGTGAACGCGCGCAGCAATGCCCGGCAGGTCGGGCTCGTCGCCGGCGAGCAGCATTTCCAGCAGGTCGGCGCAGGCCCGGTCCTCGTCGCCTGAATCGCTGTCGCGGCGCCCGGTTTCGACCAGCGTGACAATCTCTGCGCCCAGCGCGCGGAGGTGCCGGGCCGTCGCGCTGGCATTGCAGAGACTCGCGGCGAACAGCGGCCGGTCCCGCGGCGCCCGGCAGATGCCCTGCGTCCCCGCCGTCGTCCGCTGGATCAGGCAGCGCCCGGTGAGATCGAGCCTGGCGAGCGCCGCCGGCGAATTCGGCAGGTCGAAGCCGGGCACCGGCAGCGCATCGACCTCGCCGATGATCAGGCTGCCGGGGTGTCGTGCACGCAATGCCAGGGCTTCTTCGACCGTCGCCACCAGCAGGATCTCCCGCGCGCCGCGGGCGAAGGCATGGGCCGCGGTGGTGAATGCACGCAGCACGTCGATGACGACCACGGCCCCGGTGGCCGCGTGACAGTCCGCGAGCGTGGCGCGCCGGCAGCGCATCAAGGCCCGGTTCCGGCGCCCGGTGGGCGCAGCACCGGCCGCCACTGGTAGCGCCGCAGGTCGATCGCAGCATCGACCGAAAAGACGACTCCCTCGTCTTCCAGTGCGTAGCGCTGCAGGCGGTCGCTGTCGCCGTCGGCACGCCGGCTGATCCGGCCCTGCGCATTCACGACCCGGTGCCAGGGCACATCGCTGCTCGCGTCCAGCGCAGCCAGCGCCTGGCCCACTTGGCGCGCCGCACGTGGCCGCCCGGCCAGGGCTGCCAGTTGCCCGTAAGTCGCGACCCGGCCCCGCGGGATCTGCCGCACCAGCGCGTAGACCCGCTGGCGCCAGCGAATCGGCTCGCTGGCCGCGGTCGCGTTGCCGCGTTCCTGTGATTCCATGCCTTGCACTATCGCCTGCCAGCGTGCCAGCCTGACGTAATCGATAGTTCGCCGAGATCCCCACTCATGGCCGATGACCTGCTGCCACCGGGCCAGCGCCCCAAGCTCGAATTGCCACTGGGCCTGCTGCTGCTCGACCTGCTCGGCACGTTGCTGCTCGCGGCTGGACTGTTCCTGCTGTTCGCCGCACCCGCGCAATTGCCGATCGATGTCGGCGACCGCCGGGAAACCGGGCTGACACTGGCCGGCTGCGGGATCCTGCTGATGTTGCCCTTCGTCGGCAAGCTCATTGCCTCGGCCCGGGCCACGAAGCCTCAGAACCGCTCCGGCACGTAACGCCGGCCCTGCATGCTGGCCTGGTCGTCATAAGCGTCGGCGGGATCCGGCGCCGGCAGTTCGACAGGATCCGGGTGCGAGTGCCGGTAGGGCACCAGGCTCAGCAGATGCGTGATGCAATTCAGGCGCCCGGCGTGCTTGTCGTCCATGCGCACGATGTGCCACGGCGCGAACTCGGTATCGGTGGCATCGAGCATGGCATCGCGCGCCCGCGAGTAGGCGTACCAGCGGCGGCGGGCCTCGAGGTCCATCGGGCTCAGCTTCCACTGCTTGCGCGGATCGCGAATGCGCGTGCGGAAGCGCTTCTCCTGCACCTCGCTGCTGACCTCCAGCCAGTACTTGACCAGCAGAATGCCGTCGTCGACGAGCGCCTTCTCCATGACCGGGCAGAGCTCGAGGAAGCGGTCGCGTTGCTCCGGCGTGCAGAAGCCCATGACCACTTCGACGCCGGCACGGTTGTACCAGCTGCGGTCGAACAGCACGACTTCACCGGCGGCCGGCAGATGCGGGATGTAGCGCTGGAAATAGAACTGTGTCTTTTCGCGGTCGCTGGGTGCCGGCAACGCCACCGTGCGGAACACGCGCGGGCTGACGCGCTCCGTGATCGCCTTGATCATGCCGCCCTTGCCGGCCGCATCCCGTCCCTCGAAGACGACGACGATGCGCAGCCCCTGCTCCCTGACCCAGGACTGCAGTTGCACCAGCTCGACCTGCAGTTCCCGCAGCTGGTCTTCGTAGTGCTTGCGTTTCACCGTGGCTCGCTCAGGGCTTGCGCTCGCCGGCCTGAGGTGTAACGCCCCGCTGCAGCGGCGGCGCCTCTTTGATCTCCGGATCGATCGTGTGATAGATGCGCCCGATCGTCGTCGTATCGTCGAGACAGCGCAGGATCAAGGCGGCCAGATCGGCCCGGTGGATCGTGCCCATCACCGTGTGGTCCTCGGTCATGATCGCGGTGCCGGTCGCCGGTTCCGATGACATGCCGCCGGGCCGCAGCACCGTGGCTTCGAGGCCGCTCGTCATCAGCAATTCCTCGGCCTGTGTCTTCAGCTCGGCCACCGGACCGAGGAACTTGCGCGCGTGTTCCGATAGCACTGATGCACTGTCGCCGGCACCGATCATGGTCACCAGCAGCACGCGCCGCGGGCCGTGGCGTTTCGCGGCCTCGATGATGTTGCGCGTGGTCTCGACATCCGGCCGCCGCGGCTCCGCGCGGCTGCCGCCGATGCTGCTGACGGCGGCACGGAAATGCCCGCTGCTGAAGGCCCGCTCGACATCGCCGGGCTCGAACGCATCCCCTTCGATGATCGTCACGCCCAGTGCTTGCAACTCGCGGCTGTCCGAGCCCGGGCGCACCAGCGCGGTGGCTGCTTCGCCGCGCGCGGCCAGCAAGCGCGCCAGCTCCAGGCCGGTCCCGCGCGTGGCGCCGAACAGCAGCACTCCGTTCCGGGGTTCTTTATTCGTGTCTGAGACCATTTTTTGCCTCGTTATTCATGTCTGAGACCATTTTCGGCACCG
>RFHQ01000178.1 GCA_003695765.1 Gammaproteobacteria bacterium | reverse complement strand
CGCTGACCACTGTCCGGGCGACTGGCCCGGCTGCTGCGCAAGTCAGGGGGCAGACATGGCTCGACTCAGTCCGATGGTGCGTGCGGCCCTGTTCGTGCAGGACCTCGACGCCAGTACCCGCTTCTGCAAAGACCTGCTCGGGCTGGAAGAATGCTGCTACGAGGGCGGTCTCAGCGATGGCTATGCCCATGCGCTGCTGAGCCTGCCGGTCAGGATCGCCAGCGCGAAATGTGCTGCCGCGACCCGGATGGCATCATGATCAACCTGATCGAGTGGGATCCCGATGAATCCAGGCGTCCGGAACAGCGCTGAGCGCCGCCTGCTCCCCGTCCTGCTGGCATTGCTGCTGGCCGTCGGCTGCGGGGGCACGGAGACTGCGGCCGGCACGCTGAATCCCGGCGACGAGCTGCGCCTGCGCGTGATCCGGGTCTTCGACGGCGATACCTTCCTGGCGCGCACGGCCGACGGCGCTGAACTACGGGTCAGGCTCTCGGAGATCGACGCGCCGGAAAAGGGCGACCCCTGGTCGAATCGCGCGCGCGATCGCCTGCGGCAATTGATCGACCAGCGGGAGGTCAGCATCCGGCTGTTCGACATCGACAGCTACCGGCGCCTCGTGGCCCGGGTCTATGTCGGCGACACCGACGTCAACGCGCAGCTGGTCCGCGAGGGCCTGGCCGCGGTCTACCGGCGCTACGCGCGCGATCCGGCACTGTACGAACTGGAAGAAGCAGCCCGCCGGGAACAGCGCGGCTTCTGGCGCAGCAAGTATCGGCCGCGTGGTTTCGGCAGCGACGCACCTGCCGGCAGCGGCAGCCACTCGGCGGCACGTCCACCGGGCTGCGGCAGGAAACGTTACTGCCGGGAAATGGAGTCCTGCAAAGAGGCGCTGTTCTATCTGCGCGAATGCGGCCTCAGGACCATCGATGGTGACGGCGACGGCATCCCCTGCGAGCAGCTCTGCGCGGG
The DNA here is from genome assembly GCA_003695765.1 of Gammaproteobacteria bacterium. GTDB lineage: Bacteria > Pseudomonadota > Gammaproteobacteria > Steroidobacterales > J054. The sequence goes on along the minus strand of RFHQ01000178.1, from coordinate 3,144 downwards.
GCGCTGACGCGCTGCCCTAGTTGGCCGGCCTGACGCCGCCGGAACGACGTGGCGCCGTGCCCTGGCGCAGGTGGTACTCGAAGGCCTGCTCCCGCCGGCCGCTCAGGTACGGCACCATGTACAGCGCTGCCATCCCTTCGAGATAACGGGCATGGCGCAGCGGCCCGAGGTCCAGGGTTTCGAAACCCAGCGCACGCACCAGCTGCATGACGCGGTTCTTGGCTGTCGCATCGTCACCGACGACCGGCACGGTCACCGGCCCGCCGGCAGCGGCTGGATCAGCCATCACATGAGAGCCGACCGCGTTGAAAGCCTTCACGACCAGCGCGCCCGGCGCCCAGGCCTGCACGCGCTCGCCAGCGGAATCCGGGACGATGATCTCCATCTGCCCGCCAGCGCCGAGCTGCAGCGGGTTGGTGACATCGATGATCAGTTTGCCGCTGAGATCGCCGAGGCCGGCGATGGTCGCCTCGGTCGCGTGCCAGGGCACGGCCAGCAGCACGATGCCGGCGGCGGCCGCGGCCTCGGCAGGCGTCGCGGCCCGGGCCCGCGAGCCACTTCGAGCCACGAGCGCCCGCACCTTGTCCCGTTGCGGCTGGCGCGACCCGTAGACCACCGGGTGGCCCAGCGCGGCCAGCCGCGGCCCCAGCGCGCCGCCGACGCGCCCGGTGCCGATGATCGCGATGGTCTCCGGCGCGCCTGACTCGCTAGCGGCCAGCGGCGTGACAGCGACCGCCAACAGCGCGGCCAGCGACAGGACGAGGCGGCGCGGCATCGATTTGTCAGAATGCATGACTCTTCCACCTGACGGAGAACTGGCGCAACGATCCGCGGTCGCGGATCAACAATGCTTGGTATATCCTGCGCCCAGCCCGCAAGCAAGCAACGATCCGCGCTCATGAAACGCATTCTGGTCACCGGTGGCGCCGGTTTTCTCGGCTCCCACCTCTGTGAACGCCTGCTCGGCGAAGGCCACGACGTGATCTGCGTCGAGAACTTCTATACGGGCAGCAAGGCCAACGTGGCTCACCTGATGTCCAGCCCCTACTTCGAGCTGGTCCGCCACGATGTCACTTTCCCGCTGTACGTGGAAGTCGACGAGATCTACAACCTCGCCTGTCCGGCGTCGCCGATCCACTATCAGTTCGACCCGGTGCAGACCACGAAGACCAGCGTGCACGGCGCGATCAACATGCTCGGACTGGCGAAACGGGTGAAGGCGAAGATCCTGCAGGCCTCGACCAGCGAGGTCTACGGCGATCCGGCGGTGCACCCGCAACGCGAGGACTACTGGGGCAACGTCAACCCGATCGGGGTGCGCTCCTGCTATGACGAGGGCAAGCGTTGCGCCGAGACCCTGTTCTTCGATTACCACCGCCAGCACCGGCTGCGCATCAAGGTGGCGCGGATCTTCAATACCTACGGCCCCCGAATGCATCCGAACGACGGCCGCGTGGTCTCGAACTTCATCGTCCAGGCCCTGAAAGGCGAACCGATTACGATCTACGGCGACGGCCAGCAGACCCGGTCCTTCTGCTATGTCGATGAACTGATCGACGGGCTGGTTCGCTTGATGGACACCGGCGACGAGATCACCGGGCCGATGAACCTCGGCAATCCGAATGAGTTCACGATCCTGGAACTGGCCGAGCAGGTGATCGAACTGACCGGCTCGAAGTCAGCGATCGAGAAACGCCCCTTGCCGCAGGACGACCCGACACAGCGCCAGCCAGACATCGCTTACGCCCGCGAGACTCTCGGCTGGGAGCCGGTGATCCAGTTGCGCGACGGCCTGCGCCGCACGATCGACTACTTCGACCGCTTGCTGACCGCCGGCTGACGCGGGTCAGCTCTCCGCGGCCCGCACCGGCGGCGGGCGCTCGGCCTGCAGATTCGCGAAATCGAACAGCGCGTCGTCGGCCAGCTGGCTGGGGGCGACATTCTGCAACGCGCCGAAGATCGCGTTGATCCGGCCGGGAGACTGGCGCTCCCATTCCCTGAGCATCTGCTTGATCTGCTGGCGCTGCAGGTTCGGCTGCGAACCGCAGAGATTGCAGGGAATGATCGGAAACTGCCGCAGTTCCGCGTAGCGGGCCAGGTCGCGCTCGGCGCAATAGGCCAGCGGCCGGATGACGACATTGCGGCCGTCCTCCGAGCGCAGCTTCGGCGGCATCGCCGCCAGCCGCGAACCGAAGAACATGTTCAGGAACAGCGTCTCGACGATGTCGTCGCGATGGTGCCCGAGCGCGATCTTGTCGGCCCGGATTTTCTCGGCGAAACCGTAGAGCGTGCCCCGGCGCAGCCGTGAACAGAGGCCGCAGGTCGTGCGCCCCTCCGGGATCTTCTCGCGCACGATCGAATAGGTGTCCTTTTCGACGATGTAGTACTCGATCCCGAGCCCGGCGAGATAGGCGGGCAGGATCTCGGCTGGAAAACCCGGCTGCTTCTGGTCCATGTTCACGGCCACCAGTTCGAAGCGCACCGGCGCGCGCTGCCGGAGGATCAGCAGCAGATCGAGCAGCGCATGCGAGTCCTTGCCGCCGGACAGGCAGACCATGATGCGATCGCCGTCCTCGATCATGTTGTAGTCGCCGATCGCCTTGCCGGTTTGCCGCAGCAGCTTCTTGCGGAGTTTTTCCAGATTCGCCATGCCGAGAGCCCGCCGCCGCGGGTCGATGCGCCCGCGGGGCGCCAAGACTACACAGCCAGGCCCCGGCGCTCCAGCGCCGGGGGTCAGCGGCGTGCCATCAGGGCATCGAGCGAGATCCGCCCCGGCCCATAGCTCAGCACGGCCAGCAACATCGCCGCCCAGGGCAGGTGGAAATTGGCCCAGGCATCCGGAACCGTCAGCTGGATTACGCCGGTCATGAGCAGCAGCCCCAGCGCCGCGAAGCGTGTACCGAAACCCAGCACCAGCAGGATCGGCAAGGCGGTCTCGCCGAGCCCTGACAGGAAGGCCACCAGTTCCGGCAGCGGATAGGCATATTCGTGGCCCAGCAGGTGCAGCTTGAATTCCGACGAAAACAGGTAGACGGCGCCCGGCGACAGCTGAAAGAGGCCGTCCCACTTGGTCAGCCCCGATTTCCAGAAAGGCAGCGCCACGGCGATCCGCAGCACCAGCTGTACCAGCGACGGGGGAATTCG
>RFHQ01000029.1 GCA_003695765.1 Gammaproteobacteria bacterium | reverse complement strand
GTGGCGACTGCGCGCGGAGTACAACAACATGACGAACGAAGACAACGCGGTTACCCCGGCGAAGGGTGAGACGGACAACCTGATGCTGGCGCTGGCGATCGGCGCCATCGTGAAGGCCATCCAGGGCGAATGCTGGCGCATACCATTGATCGCGGATCTCGCCGACAAGTGGTGATGCCGGCGCGCGTCGCTCGGAGCGTGCCGGCCACCGGGGCAGCTACTCGACCGTGACAGACTTCGCGAGGTTGCGCGGCTGATCGACGTCCGTGCCCTTGAGCACGGCGACGTGATAGGCCAGCAGCTGCAGCGGCACCGTGTACACGGCCGGCGCCTGAAAGTAGGTCACGTGTTCCGGCATCTGGATGACGGTCACGCCATCGCTGGGCTGGATGCCGGCTTCCGGGTCCGCGAAGACGATCAGCTCGCCGCCGCGCGCGCGGACTTCCATCAGGTTCGACTTCAGCTTCTCCAGCAGGTCGTTGTTCGGGGCCACGGCGATCACCGGCATGTCAGCGTCCACCAGGGCCAGCGGCCCGTGTTTCAGTTCGCCGGCGGCATAGGCCTCGGCGTGGATGTAGGAAATCTCCTTGAGCTTCAGCGCCCCTTCCATCGCCACCGGGTGCAGCACGCCGCGGCCGAGGAAGAGCGCGTGGTGCTTGTCGGCGAAGCGCTCGGCCAGCTCGCGCATCGGCGCGTCCAGTTCCAGCGTCTTATCGATCAGCCCGGGAATCTCCACGAGCCGTTTGACCAGGCCGCGCTCGCGCTCGGCCGACATGCCGCGGCGCTTGCCCAGCGCGATGACCAGCATGTTCAGCGCCGCCAGCTGGGTCGTGAACGCCTTGGTCGATGCCACGCCGATCTCCGGCCCGGCGCGGGTCAGCATCGCCAGTTCCGACTCGCGGACCAGCGAACTCTCCGGCACGTTGCAGATCGCCAGCGTCGACAGGTAGCCAGCCTCGCGCGCGAGACGCAGCGCCGCCAGCGTGTCGGCGGTTTCACCTGACTGCGAAATCGTAACGAACAGCGTATCTGGCGGCACGACCGGGTCCCGGTAACGGTATTCACTGGCGATATCGACGCTGCAGGGGATGCGGCAGACCTGCTCGATCAGGTAGCGGGCGACCGCGCCGGCGTGATAGCTGGTGCCGCAGGCAACGATGTCCACGTTCTGCGCGCGCGCAAAGACCTCGGCGGCCGCCGGCCCGAAGGCCGCGTCGAGCAACTTGCCGTTCGCGACCCGTTCTTCCAGTGTCTGGGCCACCGCCCGCGGCTGTTCGTGAATCTCCTTGAGCATGAAGTGCCGGTAGCGACCCTTGTCGGCCGCATCGGCGGACAGCTCGCTCTCGCGAAGCGGCCGCTGCACCGGCTGGCCGTCCGCGCCATAGACCTGCACGCCGTCGGCGCGAATCTCGGCCAGGTCGCCTTCGTCCAGGAACATGAAGCGGCGGGTCACCGGCAATAGCGCGGCGACGTCGGATGCGACGAAATTCTCGCCGATGCCGACACCGATCACGACCGGGCAACCGCAACGGGCCAGAATCAGGCGGTCCGGCTGGTCGACCGACATCACGACCAGCGCGTAGGCGCCCTCCAGCTCGGCGACCGTGCTGCGAACCGCATCGAGTAGCGACTTCCCTTTGCCAAGGTGCTGGTGGATGCGATGGACGATGACTTCGGTATCAGTCTCCGTATCGAAACGATAGCCGGCACTCTCCAGTTCAGCACGCAACTGCTCGTGGTTCTCGATGATGCCGTTGTGCACGATCGCGAGCCGGTCACCGGACAGGTGCGGATGCGCGTTGTCTTCGCTGGGCGCGCCGTGCGTGGCCCAGCGCGTATGGGCAATGCCGACCGTGCCCGACAGCGGCGACCCGTCCAGCGCCGCCTGCAGCTCCGCGACCTTGCCGAGCCGCCGGCGGCGCTCCAGCCGGCCGTCGCTGACCGTCGCGACGCCGGCGGAGTCATAGCCGCGGTATTCCAGGCGCCGCAATCCTTCCATAAGGATCGGGACGACATTGCGTTCCGCGACGGCGCCGACGATTCCACACATGAGCTAGTCGTTCCTGCCTGCCCTGGCGGCACCCCCGCGGGCGCCAGGCCTCGATACTACCGGGACCGGGTCGCGAGAACAGGGGCCAGTCTGCATATTTCCGGACCGCCGGGCGGCGTTCAGCCCTTTTGCGGGCGTTTCCAGCCCTTGACCGTGACCTGACGGGCCCGTTCCAGGGTCAGTTCCCCCGGCGGCGCCGCCTTGCCGATCGTCGAGCCGGCGCCGATCGTCGCCCCGGCACCGATCTCGACCGGTGCCACCAGCTCGACGCCAGAGCCGATGAAGGCGCCGTCGCCGATCACCGTGCGATGCTTGTTCGCGCCGTCGTAGTTGCAGGTGATCGTGCCCGCGCCGACATTGACATCGGCGCCGATCGTCGCATCGCCGATATAGCTCAGGTGATTGACCTTGCTGCGCGGGCCGATCTCGCTTTTCTTGACCTCGACGAAATTGCCGACCTTGGCCCGCTCTGCCAACACCGAGGCCGGGCGCAGCCTGGCGAAGGGGCCGATTTCGCAGTTCGCGCCGATCTGCGCCCCGTCGATCACGCTGTTGGCATGCACGCGCGTGCCTGCGGCAATCACCGAGTCGCGGATCACGACATTCGGGCCGATCTTCACCTCGTCGCCGAGCTCGACCCGCCCTTCGACGATCACATTGATGTCGATGCTGACATCGCGTCCGCAGTGCAATTCACCACGCAGATCGAAGCGCTGCGGATCGAACAGCGTGACGCCCTGTTCCATGACGGAGCGGGCCACCCGTTGCCGGTGGAGGCGTTCCGCTTCCGCGAGCTGGACGCGATCGTTGATGCCCAGGACCTCGTCGGCCACCGGCGCGCAGACCGCGGTCACCGGCACGCCGTCTGCGACGGCCAGGGCCACGACATCGGTCAGGTAGTACTCGCCCTGCGCATTGTCGGCACCGACCCGCGAAAGCCAGCCGGCCAGCCGGCCGGCCTGCCCGGCCATGAGCCCGGCGTTGATCTCCTGGATGCGCCGTTGCTCGCCGGTCGCATCGCGTTCCTCGACGATGCCGGCCACCTGGCCGCGGACATCGCGCAGGAT
>RFHQ01000177.1 GCA_003695765.1 Gammaproteobacteria bacterium | reverse complement strand
GGACGGCAGCACGGCGGCACTGGTCTACGACGATGCCGACAACCTGCTGCAGCTCGTCGACGAGAACGGCCACATTACGGCGATGAGCTACGATGCCAACGGCAACCTCGCGGCCGAGACCGACCCGGCCGGCAACACCACGATGTTTGCCTACGATGGCAATGATCGGTTGATCAGCATTACCGACCCGCTGGGCAATCAGGAAGTCCGCAGCTACGACGCGCTGGGCCGGCTGGCCTCGGTCACCGATCGCAACGGCAACACGCGGACGCAGGCTTACGATGTCCGTGGCCGCCTCGTCGCGGTGACCGACGCGTCGGGGCAGACCTGGAGCCGGGCTTACGACAGCGAGGGTGTCATCTCCGTCCTCACCGATCCGGTCGGCCGCAGCTTCAGCTTCGAATCCGACAGTCTAGGCCGGCTGATCCGGGTGACGACCCCGGCGGGCCACAGCGCGACGCGCAGTTACGATCCGATGGGCCGAATCGCAACCATCAGCGATGCACTGGGCCGCACGGTGACCTACAGCTATGAAGCCCGTGGCCTGCTCGAGCGCCTGACGCTGAGCGACGGCAGCACGGCCAGCTACAGCTACGACGCCCTCGGCAACCTCACTGCAGCGGTCGATCCGGCTGGTAATACCTGGACTTCGTCCTACGACAACCAGGGCCGGCTGATCTCGTATACCGACCCGCTGGCTAACGTCGAGCAACTCGAGTACGACAGCCGGAACCGGATCCGCCGGGTCATCTACCCCGGGGGGCTCGGTACGCAGGACATCAGCTACGACCCTGTCGGCAACATCGTCGGCCGCAGCTATTCGGACGGCACCACGCTTAGTTACAGCTTCGACGCCAATGATCGGCTAACCGCGGCCGACGGCCTCAGCCTCGCCTACGATGCCAACGGCGAGATCACCGAAAGCAACGGCATCATCGTGCAGCGGGATGCCGGTGGGCGGATCACCAGACTCACGCTTGCCCCCGGAAAGACCATTGACTATGCCTATGATGCAGCCGATCGCGTCACCAGTGTCACGGATTGGCTCGGTGGCGGCATCACCTTCAGTTATGACGCAAGTGGCCGGCCCACCACGCTGACACGCTCCAATGGTGTTAATACCAGTCTCGACCATAATCCCGACGGCTGGGTCGTCTCCATCGATCACGGGTCGCTTGGCGGCATCACGCTGACCCGCGATGCTGCCGGCCAGATCACCGCGGCGTCGCGCAACCTGCCGGAGGTGGGCACGGCCGCATCACTGTCCAACGTGTCGCTGAGCGTCGATGCGGCCAACCAGCTGACCGACGGCGTATACGATGCCGCGGGGCGCCTGACGGCCCGGGGCGCCGAGACGTACGACTGGGATCTGGCCTCGCGCCTGCTTAGGTACACCGTGGGCGGCAGTCTCGTGCAGGCGAGTTACGATGCGCTGGGACTGCGGATTGCCCGCAGCGAAGGCGGGCAGACGCACGAATATGTCTGGAACCACGCGCTTGGGCAGTCAGGCATCTCGATCGAGCGACTACAGGGCACCGACCGTTACTACTATGTGCACGACCCAGCCGGAAATCTGCTATATCGAATCGAAGCGGCCAGTGGCGCGCGGCAGTTCTACCACTACGACGAGCAGGGCAATACAGTTTTACTGAGCGACGATGGTGGCAGCGTCGTTGCCAGCTATGCCTATTCCCCGTTCGGACGAGTGATCGCCAGCACCGGTGTGACCGATAATCCATTCACTTGGCAAGGACGCTTTGGCGTCATGTACGAGAGCGGCGATTTGTATTACATGCAGGCCCGCTACTACAGCGCGGAAACTGGCCGTTTCATCTCCCGTGATCCGGACCGCAGCATCGTGCCACATCGGCTGAATCCCTATGTCTACGCAGCAAACAACCCGCTGCTATTCCGTGACAGTGGCGGACTAGCGGAACAGCTGAATGCGGCGTCGATGAGCGACGCAACCTTGCGGGCGTTGCTGGAAAAATACGAGCAGCGTCGTAAGGAGGTGGCTCGCGTCATCAATCGTTGGAACAAGGAACTTGAACGGCGAGAACACCTGAGAAGGAGAGCCAATGCGGCTTTCCGATCAGGATTCGAGCTGCATCAAGTCCCGGGCGCTTTTCTAGAGATGGATATGATGCAATCACTTTTCTCGGCTGGCTTGGATACGCTCGCTATCATGATGGACAAGAGCCTTGGCGAGCATTATTACCCGGAGCTGGACCGACTGGATCGACAGATCGGTTCGATAAAGGCCGAGCTCAATCGTCGCGAATCGGTTCGCAAGCAATTGCGTGAGGCCGAGATCGACAAGGCGAGACAGGCATACCGGGACGCGATTCGCGCGCACCGTGGCGCCATTCGCGACTGGCTGCGTGCCAAGAGCCCGGAGGAAAAACAGGCCTTGCGCGAGCGCGTCAACGAGTTGCGAATCAAGCGCGAGGAGGCGACGAGGCGATTCAAATTCCTGCAAGAGGGCGGCGATCCGTCGGCACCATTGCCCGTCGAGTCGATCGTGCCGGAGCTCAGTCCGATCGTGATCATCTCCTGAGGAGCAGCCGAGGCCATGCAGAATCCGAGCACCGCGAAGAGACCGATCGCCGGCGTCGCTGCGCTGCTCGCGGTCGGGATCTTGGCAGCACCGGCGGCGCCGGCCGAGACTTACAGTTACGACGAGCTCGGGCGGCTCGTTCGGGTGACCTACGACGACGGCAGCGTCATCGAATACAGCTACGATGCGGCCGGTAATCGCCTGGCGGCAAGCAGCAGTTCGCCGCCGCCCGGAGGCGGTGGTGGCAGCGGCGGAGGTGGTGGTGGCAGTGGCGGAGGCGGTGGCGGCGCCACGGCCCCGCCCGGCCAAAGCAGCGATAATGGCGCCTGCTTCATCGCCACCGCTGCCTATGGCTCCTATTTCGAGCCCCACGTACTGACCCTCCGCCACTTCCGCGACGAATGGTTGCTGAGCAATGCGCCGGGGCGGGCCTTTGTTGCGTTCTACTACCGGCATTCGCCGCCGCTGGCGGCTTACATTGCGGACCGGCCGGCGCTGCGGGCGCTGGTCCGCTGGGCCTTGACACCGGTCGTCTACGCGATTCGCTATCCGCTCGCGGCCTTCGGAATTGTGGCGCTCGGCCTCGGCGGGCTCGCGAGGCGGCGATGGTGCCGGGAGTCGGACTCGAACCGACACGGGTTTTACCCCACCGGATTTTGAGTCCCTTGC
>RFHQ01000176.1 GCA_003695765.1 Gammaproteobacteria bacterium | reverse complement strand
TGGCGGAGAGGGTGGGATTCGAACCCACGATACGGTGTAACCGTATACCAGAATTCCAATCTGGCGCCTTCGACCACTCGGCCACCTCTCCCCCGATGCCGGAAGGCGCTGCGAGCGTAGCGCAGCCCCCGGTGGCATTCAATGTGATGGCCCTCAGCCAGCGCCTTCAGCGGCCGAAATAGTCCGGCGGGCGGTCCAGGCAGGGACGGCCGTTCGGGTACTGGCCGGCCTTGTCTTCGTCCGGAATGACCAGCAGGCCGGTGCGCTCCGGCGGGTCCAGGCCTTCCGGCACCTTGAGCGGTGGGATGCTGCGCGCCTGCTGGTATTCCTGCGGCTGGTCGCAGATATCCGCCGCGGTGCGGGTGTCGCCGCCGCAGCCGGCGAGCAGGCCCGCGAATATCGCGACGAGCAGCAGGCGCGCTCCGGCGGGCGGCATGCGAGGGATCAAAGCAGCCCGGCCTGTTGCAGTGCCGCTTCGACGCGCGGCTGCGCGGCCTCGGACAGCCGCGTCAGCGGCAGGCGGATGCCCGGCGGGATCCGGCCCAGGCGTTCCAGCGCCCACTTGACCGGGATCGGGTTGGACTCGACGAACAGTTCGCGGTGCAGGGCCGCGAGTGGCGCGTCGAGTTCCTCGGCGCGGGCCCGGTCGCCGGCGATCGCCGCCTCGCTCATCGCCTGCATCGCGCGCGGGGCGACGTTGGCCGTGACCGAGACCACGCCCTGCCCGCCGGCCAGCATGAACTCCCGCGCCGTCGCGTCGTCGCCGCTGTAGAGCCCGAAATCCGGCCCGCAGAGCTCGCGCAGCCGCGCGACCCGCTCCACCTCGCCGGTAGCTTCCTTGATCGCGGTGATCCGCGGGTGCGCCGCCAGCCTCGCCACGGTCTCCGGCAGCATGTCGCAGGCCGTGCGGCCTGGCACGTTGTAGAGCATCAGCGGCTTGTCCACCGCATCGGCGATTGCGCTGAAGTGTTGCACCAGGCCGTCCTGAGTCGGCTTGTTGTAGTAAGGCGTGACGACGAGATAACCGTCGATCGCGAATTTGCCGACGGCCCGCGACAGCTCGATGGTCTGGCGCGTGGAGTTGGAGCCGGTGCCGGCGATCACCGGAATGCGGCCGGCGGCGCAGGCGACCGCATGGCCGACCAGCTCGACATGTTCCTCGTGCGTCAGCGTCGCGGATTCGCCGGTGGTGCCGGCCACGACCAGGGCCGCGGTGCCCTCGGCCACGTGCCAGTCGATCAGCGCGTCGAAACTGGCGTAGTCGACCCCACCGTCGCTTTGCATGGGCGTGACGATGGCGACCAGGCTGCCTGTCTGCATCGGTGGAAAACTCTCCGGCGAAGGCCGGCGATGGTACTGCCCGCCCCGCGGTACCGCAAGCCGGCCAATGACTTGCGCCCGGCCCTGCCGCCGGCGCAGCGCAGCGGCTACACTTCAGCCCTGGCTTCCCCAGGACCGTTCACCGAGATGGAAAAACTGCTGGCTGTCACCGCGATCGGCCCGGACCGGGCCGGCCTGGTCCGCGATCTGAGCGAGGTCGTGACCCGTTCCGGCTGCAGCATCCACGAGAGCCGGATGATGGCGCTCGGTTCGGAATTCGCGATGTTGATGCTGGTGGGCGGAAACTGGCATGCGATCGGCAAGCTGCGCGAGCGCGCTGCCGAGCTGCAGGAGGCGACCGGTCTGACGATCACGTTGCGGGATGCGAGTGCGCGGCCGAAGGTCGACGCCGTACCCTACCTCGTCGACGTCGTGACCCTGGATCACGAGGGCATCGTGCTGGGACTGTCCGAATTCTTCGCCAGCCGCGGGCTGGAAATCGCCGAGATGAGCACCCGCCGCTACAATGCGCCGCATACCGGCGCGATCATGTTTTCCGTGCAGATGACGGTCAACGTGCCCGCCAGCGTGCACATGGCCTCGCTGCGCGAGGAATTCTTTGCCTATTGCGACGCTGAGAATCTGGATGCAGTGCTGGAACCAGCCCAGCGCTGAGCCGGTCATAGTGTAAACAGCCCCACAGGAGGACGAAGACGCATGGGCGCACCGCGAATCGGCTACGTGGCTCCGAATTTCAAGCTGCCGGCGACCGGCGGCAAGACCGTGGAACTGAAGAAACTGCGCGGGAAGAAGGTCGTGCTGTACTTCTACCCGAAGGACAACACGCCTGGCTGCACCAACGAGGCGCTGGATTTCAAGGCGAAGCATGCGGCATTCAAGCGCAGCGGCGCCGTGATCCTGGGTGTCTCCCGCGACAGCGTCGAATCGCATGAAAAGTTCCGCGACAAGTACGGCCTGCCCTTCGACCTGTTGTCGGACGCCGATGAAAAAGCCTGCCGGGCCTACGACGTGATCAAGGAAAAGAACATGTACGGGCGCAAGCTGCTCGGCATCGAGCGCAGCACGTTTTTGATCGACGAGGACGGCAAGCTGCGCGCCGAGTGGCGCAAGGTGCGCGTCAAGGGACATGTGGACGAGGTGCTGGAGGCCGTCAAGGGCCTGTGAACCGGCGCGCCGACACGCTTTCGCTGCCGAAGCGGCTGACCGCCGCAGCCGCCGCCTGCGCGCTGCTGGCCGGCCAGCCCGGCTGGGCCGACGAGCTGGAGGACAGCCTGCCGGACATCGGCAGCCCGGCCGACACGGTGCTGACGAAACAGCAGGAACTGCAGATCGGGCGGTCCATCTACAAGAGCCTGCGCGACACCGGACGGGTCATGACCGATCCGGAAGTGCAGGAGTACATCCAGGACGTCGGCCAGAAGCTGGCGGCCCATGCCCAGGACGGCGAGTTCCGCTTCCGCTTCTTCGTCGTCGACGACCCGGCGATCAATGCCTTCGCGCTGCCCGGCGGCTACATCGGCGTGCATTCGGGCCTGATCCTCGCGACCGCGAACGAGAGCGAGCTGGCCGGCGTGCTGGCGCACGAGATCGCTCACGTGACTCAGCGGCATATCTCCCGCGCAATCTATGCGAACCAGCGCATGAGCATCCTGACGATGGCTGCGATGCTCGGCGCGATCCTCGTCGGTGCGGCCACCGGCAGCAGTGACGCGGCCCAGGGGGCGATTGCGGCGGCCCAGGGCTTCTCGGCGCAGCAGCAGATCAACTTCACGCGCGAGAACGAATACGAGGCCGACCGCGTCGGTGTCGGCATCCTGGCCAGCACCGGCTTCGACCCGCAGGGCATGCCCAGCTTCTTCGAGACCATCGGCCGGCAGAGCGGACCGCTGGCCGCGCAGGTGCCGGAATTCCTGCGCACGCACCCGGTGACGGTCAATCGCATCGCAGAGACGCGCAGCCGGGCTGCGGAATACGACGTCGGCGAGATCCACGACGCCGCCGGCTACTCGCTGACCCGCGCGCGCCTGCTGTTGCTGACCGCGGACACGCCGGAACAGGCGCTGCAGCGCTTTCTCGCCGACGCCCGCGACCCGGACCGCTCGCGCAGCCTTGGCCCGCGCTACGGCGTGGCGCTGGCACGGCTGCAACTGGGCCAGGCCAACCGGGCGCTGGAGGACTTCATCGGCCTGCTGTCGGCGCATCCGGAGATCATCCATTTCCATACCGGCCTGGCCGCGGCGCAACTGGCTTTGGGCGACTGGCCGGCCGCGGAGCGGACCTATCGCGCAGCGTTGAAGCTGTTCCCGCGGAATCGACCGCTGACGATCCGCTTCGCCGAGGCGCTGATGCAGAACGACCGCCCGGAGGAAGCGCACCGCCTGCTGCTGGACCTGTACAACCAGGTGCCGCCGACAGCCGAGCAGGTGCGCCAGATCGCGCTGGCGGCCAGCGCCGCCGGCGATACGGCCGATGCCCACTACTACATGGCCGAATACCACCTGATGAACGGCGACCTGCAGATGGCCACCGATCAGTTGCGCCTGGCGCTGAGCATCCCCGGCCTCGACGGCGTGCAGCGGGCCCGTTTCCGTTCGCGGCTGGCGCAGGTGCAGGAGGCGATGCAGCCGCCGAAGGGCAAGCGGCGCGCGGCGGAGCGCCGGCCGTGAGACCCGGCGCGGACCTGCGCAGCCTGGCGCTGGCGGCATCCTTGCTGTGCCTCGGCGCCTGCAGTACGCAGGGCGGCAGCCAGCGCATCGACGAGGATCCGCTGGAGCCGGTCAACCGGGTCGTCTACAAGCTCAACGACCTCGGCGACACCTACATCATGCGCCCGGTCGCGCAGGGTTATGAGGCGGTGGTGCCGCGCTTCCTGCGCACCGGCATCAACAACTTCTTCCGCAATCTCGACGAACCGCGCAATCTGGTCAACAATCTGCTGCAGGGCAAGCCGCGCGCGGCCCTGAACGACGCAGCGCGCATCGGCCTGAACACGACGCTGGGACTCGGCGGCCTGCTGGACCCGGCCACCGATGCCGGCCTGCGCCGCAACAACGAGGACTTCGGCCAGACACTGGCCGTCTGGCGCGTGCCTGCCGGGCCCTATCTCGTGCTGCCGTTGCTCGGCCCGCGCACGGTGCGCCACGGCGTCGGCACCGCGGCCGACTGGGCCTATCACCCGCAGCGCCTGGCCTTCGAAGCGAGCCTGCAGGACAAGCTTAACGTCCTCTGGTTCGTGCACACGCGCTCGACCCTGCTGACGGTCGACGAGCAGGTCAACCGCGCCTTCGACGAGTATGCCTTCGTCCGGGACGCCTATCTGCAGAACCGTGAATTCCAGATCTACGACGGCGAGCCGCCGGCCGGCATGGACGAGCTGGAGGAGGACCTGGAGGAACTGGAGGACTTCGAGGCGCTGTGAGGCTCAGCCGGTGCTGGCGGGTCGCCGCTTACCGACCGTGGTCGCCGGCTCGCCGGCGGCGGCGTCCCGGCCTTCCTGTTCCAGGCGGGCAATCACCGCGTCCAGTCCGAGCGCCCGGATCTCGGCATCGAACTGGTTGCGGTAGTTCTGCAGGTAGGACACGCCCTCGATGCGCACGTCGTAGACCTTCCAGCCCGCGTCGGTCAGTCGCAGCCGGTAATCCATCGGCACGACCTTGCCGGTGTCCAGGCGCATCTCCGTGTGCACCGTGTAGCGCTTGCCGCTCGGCGGCTCGCCCGGCAGGATCACGAGGCTGCGCGGGTCGAAGTCCAGCAGGCTGGCGGCATAGTTGCGGACCAGGAAGGCGAAGAAGGCGGCGACGAAACGGTCCCGCTGCTCCGCCGACGCCGCCTGCCAGTGCTCGCGGCCGAGCACGAGGAAGGCCGCATAGCGCTGGTCGAAACGCGGCAGCAGCAGTTCGTCGACCAGCCGGTGCAGCTCTTCCGGATGCTGCTCGAGGTATTCGCGCCGGCCTTCGAGCCGCTCGGCGACCGCGCCGGCCGTGGCTTCGATGACCTGCTCCGGCGACAGTGGTGCGGCGGCCGCGCAAAATGCCGGCAGGGCGAGCAGCAGACTGAGCAGGCTTGCGCGCATGTCGATCCGTCTCTTCGCGGCCGGCTGCGGCCAGCCCGTCATCCATTAGACCCCGGCCAAGCCCCGACATTGCCGCCGGCCCGGCCCCTGTCCCGCCCGCGGACAACTGCCCGGCCGGGTTCGCGGCGCGAGCTTAGCAGACGCGTCGCAGCATCCACAGCCGCTTGCAGTTCCGCCATACTGGACTAAAATAGTCCCATATTTCCGGAATGCTGTCATGCTGAGAATCAGCCGCCTGACGGACTACGGCACCGTGATCCTCGTCTACCTGGCGCGACAGCCGGGACGGCGCTGCTCGGCCAGCGACGTCGCGGCCGGCACGCATGTGGCCTTGCCGACGGCCCAGAAGCTGCTGAAGGTGCTGGCCCGGGCCGGGCTGGTCGTGGCCACGCGTGGCGCGGAAGGGGGCTATGCGCTGGCGCGCCCGGCCACGCAGATCTCGGCGGCGGACATCGTCGATGCCCTCGAAGGGCCGGTCGCGATCACCGAGTGCAGCACCGAGGCCAGCCAGTGCGAGCTGGAATCGCTGTGCCTGACCGGCGGCGCCTGGCAACGCATCAACCAGGCGATCCGTGACGCGCTTGCGGAGATCAATCTCGCCGAACTGAACTGTCCGCCCGGCACCGCGCAGGACGAACGGCTCGCAGACCGGCTGGATTTCGGCCGGAACAACTGAGAACGGGAACGAAGATGGCATCCAGCGACCGCGAAATGCGGCAGATCGTCGAACGGCAATACCGCCACGGCTTCGTCACGGACATCGAAGCCGACACCGTGCCGCCCGGGCTGAACGAGGACGTGATCCGCCTGATCTCGCAGAAGAAGGGTGAACCGGAATTCATGCTCGCGTGGCGGCTGAAGGCCTACCGCCACTGGCTGACGATGCGCGAGCCGGCCTGGGCGAAGCTGCACCACCCGCCGATCGACTACCAGGCGATCAGCTATTACTCGGCACCGAAACGCCCGGAAGACGGCCCGAAGAGCCTCGACGAAGTCGATCCGAAACTGCTGGAGACCTACGAAAAACTCGGCATCCCGCTGCATGAACGCGCCGCCCTGGCCGGCGTTGCCGTCGACGCCGTCTTCGACAGCGTGTCGATCACAACCACGTTCAAGGAGAAACTGGCCGAGGCCGGCGTCATCTTCTGCCCGTTCTCCGAGGCGGTGCAGGAGCACCCGGAACTGGTCGAGCGTTACCTCGGCTCGGTCGTCCCCTACCGAGACAATTTCTTCGCCACGCTGAATTCGGCCGTGTTCAGCGATGGCTCCTTCGTCTACGTCCCGAAGGGCGTGCGTTGCCCGATGGAACTGTCCACCTATTTCCGCATCAACGAGGCCCGCACCGGCCAGTTCGAGCGCACGCTGATCATCGCCGATGAGGGCAGTTACGTCAGCTACCTGGAAGGCTGCACCGCGCCGATGCGCGACGAGAATCAGCTGCACGCAGCGGTCGTCGAGCTGGTGGCGCTGAAGGATGCCGAAATCAAGTACTCGACGGTGCAGAACTGGTACCCAGGCGACGAACAGGGCCGCGGCGGCATCTATAACTTCGTCACCAAGCGCGGCGACTGCCGCGGCGCGAACTCGCGGATCTCCTGGACGCAGGTCGAAGCCGGCTCGGCGATCACCTGGAAATACCCGAGCTGCATCCTCCGCGGCGAGAACAGCGTCGGCGAGTTCTATTCGGTGGCCGTAACCAACAACCTGCAACAGGCGGACACCGGCACCAAGATGATCCACATCGGCCGCAACAGCCGCAGCACGATCGTCTCCAAGGGCATCTCGGCCGGCCGCGCCGAGCAGTCCTACCGCGGACTGGTCAAGGTTCTGCCGACCGCCGACGGCGCGCGCAACTACACGCAGTGCGACTCCCTGCTGCTGGGCAAGGACTGCGGCGCGCACACTTTCCCGTACATGGAGATCCGCAACCCGACGGCGGTCGTGGAACACGAGGCGACGACCTCGAAGATCGCCGATGACCAACTGTTCTATTGCCGGCAGCGCGGGCTCAGCGAAGAGGACGCAGTCAACATGATCGTCAACGGCTTCTGCAAGGAAGTCTTCCGCGAGCTGCCGATGGAATTCGCGGTCGAGGCGCAGGCGCTGCTGAACGTCAGCCTCGAAGGCGCCGTCGGCTAGGGTATTTCAAGGGAGCGAGATGAGCGCATTGCTGCAAATCGAGGGGCTGCAGGTCGCAGTCGACGGCCAGCCGATCCT
>RFHQ01000175.1 GCA_003695765.1 Gammaproteobacteria bacterium | reverse complement strand
CCGGATGTCGCTGTCCGGCGGCAGCGTGGCGACCTTGCAACTGCGGCGGCGTTTCGTTGAGCGGATCCGCGCGGCGATCGTCGAACAGGAGCGCGTCGTTGCCGGGCTGCAGGAGCAGCTCGACCGGGATCTCGGGAGCTGGCGGGCGGCGCGCAGCCATTCGCTGGCCCTGGAGAAGTACGCCGAGCGGCTCGCCGAGCAGGCCGAGCATCGCCGGGCCCGGCGCGAACAGGCCGACACGGACGAGGTCGGGCAGAAGATGTTCACTCGCGCCTGAGGGCCGCGCTGGCACGCCGCTTGCATCGTCTCGCTGGGCCGGCGCGCTTGCCGGCGACCGGGAGACGGAGTGGACGCGAGCAACCAAGCCAATGCAGCCCTGCTGATCGGCCCCGGCGCTGCCGCACTGGGCATGCAGCCGGCGCCCAAGTCGCCCGGCTCCCCGACGCCCCGCGACAGCGCCGCACCGACGGTGGCCGGCGCCGCTGAGGGTAACTCGTTCTCTCGTAAAATGAAGGAGTTGCAGGCCAAGGACCCGTCCGCCGACGCGGCTCCGCCCAGCCCGACGGCACCTGCCGATCGCGCGGCGCCGGCCGCTGCGGCCGCCGGCGACGCGGCGGACCCACGCGCTGCGGCGGCCAGCGATCCGGCGCCGGATGCGTCGCAGGCCGCTGCCGCAGCCGGCGTGGATCCGGGCGGCAACGGCGGCCAGTCCTTGCCGGACGGCGGCCAGTTTTTGCCGCCCGCGAGCGGCCTCCGGGTGACCGGCGGCGCCGAGCCGGCAGCGCCGCGGCCGGCCGGCGCCCCGCTGCCCGGGACCATGCCGTCGCCGGCCACGCGGCCGCTCGCCAGCGCACCGGCCAACGAGTTGGCGATGGGGCGCGCTGAAGCGGCCACGGATGCCAGCAGGCCACCCGCCTTGCCACCGGCGCTGACTCCGCCGGCTGCTACGGCGACGGCAGCGGCGCCCGCCGGCCTGGCGGCGAACGCGCCGCAGGCCGTGGCCGAGTCGCCGGCCGCCGCGTTCGCGGGGGCGGCACAACCCGCGGCGCCGGCCCGCCCGGATGCGGCCGCCGCCGCGCCGGCACTCGCGCAGGAGGCGAGCCTGCCCGGCTCGCCCGCCGGCGGCGATGCCCCGGGGACCGGCGGCCACGATGCCGACAGCCAGACACGCGGCGGGCCTGGCCAGACCCCGGCGGCGCTGCGGGACATTCTCCTGCCCAGCCCGCCAGGCCCCCGCGCGGCGGCCTTCGCCGAGGCCAGCGCGCTGGCGAGTGCTGCGGCCCCGGCGGCCGGCTCCAGTGGAACGCCGGCCGGCCTCGGCCAGCTGCTCGGATCGGCCCCGCAGGCCCTGCCCCAGCAGCCCTTGCAGCCACTGGCAGGCCGGGAGCAGTTCGCCCAGGGTCTCGGCGAGCGCCTGACGCTGCTGGCCGGGAACGGCCTGCAGGCGGCGCGCATCCAGTTGCACCCGGAGCGACTCGGCGCGCTGGACGTGCGCATCGAGCTCGACGAGAACAACGCGCGGGTCTGGTTCCACGCGCAGCACGGCGGCACCCGCGATGCGATCGAACAGGCCCTGCCGCGGCTGCGCGAGCTGTTCGCCGGACAGGGCCTGGAACTGCTGCAGGCCGATGTCAGCGGGGGACGGCAGCAGGCAGGCCACGGCGAAGCCGCCCAGCGGCAGGCCACCTGGTCACCACGGCTGGACTGGCCCGACGGCGCGGAGGACCTGCAGCGCGTGCTGCGGGTCGAGCAGCGGCTGAGTTCCCACCGACTGCTGGACGTGCGCGCCTGAGCGGCCGCCAAAATTCCGTCAGCCCGCTCCCGGCGACCGCCGGTTTATTGGCAGGAGTGGAGTCCGAAACTACAAGCGAATGAATTAAAAGAGAAAAATCGTCCGCCCGTTCTTGGCACGGCTCTTGCTAGACAAGGCATGGTTAATTGCCAGGAAACAGGACGATGGCTGAAGAAACCGAAGTCGCACAGGCCGCCGAGGCCGCACCCAAGGGAGGACTGGTCAAGACCCTCGGCATGGCCGTGGGGCTGTTCATCCTGATGCTGGCCAGCCAGCTCGTCGGACCGATGCTCGGCTGCCGCTTCCTGCCGGAGCAGATGCCCGGTTGCGGGGCCCTGCCGGCTGCTACGGAAACGGCGCCGAGCCACGAGGAGGAACTGGGTCCACCGAAATACCTCGCGCTGGACCCGGCGCTGGTCGTCAGCTTCGAGGATCAGAATGCGATCCGCTTCCTGCAGGTCACCGTGGAAGTCATGGCCCGCGACGAGGCCGCGATCGAGGCGGTCACGACGCACATGCCCGTGATCCGGAACAACCTGCTGATGCTGATGGGCGGCAAGACGCTCAACGACCTGACCACCCGTGAAGGCAAGGAACAGCTGCGCCAGGAAGCCCTGCAGGAGGTTCAGAAAATCCTGGAACAGAACGGCGCCAAGGCCAACATCGAGAATCTCTATTTCACTTCCTTCGTCGTGCAGTAAACGGCCCGCATCATGGATTCGAAGGAAATACTGTCCGAGGAAGAGTCGCAGGCGCTGCGCCAGGCCGACCTGCAGGCAGCGACCGAGGACCAGGACGCCGCGCAACCGGAAGGTCGCATCCGCGAACTGCATCCCGACCATTGGGAACGCATCGTCGCGGACCGCGTGCCGGCGCTCGAGTCCATCGGCGAACGCATGGTCAGCCTGCTGAAGACCACGGGCCGCGAATTCTTCCGGCGTTCGGTGGACGTGACCGCGATCCCGGCGCGCACCCATCGCTGGGGCGCGTTCGCCCGCCGACTGCCGGTGCCGACCAGCCTGAACGTGCTGCTGATCCAGCCGATGCCGGTCAAGGGCGTCGTCTGCCTGGACCCGGAGTTCGTGTTCTCGCTGGTGGATGTCTTCTTCGGCGGCAACGGCGAAGGCCAGCGCGCGATCGAGAGCCCGGATTTCACGCCGATGGAGATCCGCCTGGTGCGCAAGTTCGTCAACCGCGTCGCCGAGGACATGCGCGAAGCCTGGCGGCCGTTCACGGATCTGCAATTCGAGCTCGGCACCTCGGAGACCAACCCGATCTTCGCCTCGGTCGCCGCCGGTGCCGAGGCCGTCAGCGTGAGCGGCTTCAAGTTCGAGTTCGCCGACAAGGAACTGCTGCTGCAGACCGTGCTGCCGGCCCGGCTGGTCGAGCCCATCCGTTACCTGCGGGACGCCGGCCAGGCCGACGCCTCCGCCGGCGAGACCGCCAAGTGGCGCAACCGGCTGCGCGAGGACGTGCAGGAAGCCACCGTCTCGCTGCGAGCCGTGCTCGCCGAGACCCGCATCAGCCTGCGCGAACTGACGGCGGCCAAGCCCGGTGACGTGATCCCGCTGGAGCTGCCGCCGAGCATGCAGGTCTACGCGGGCCGGCAACCGGTGATCGAAGGCAATTTTGGAGTCAGCAAAGGGCGCAACGCCGTGCGGGTGATCCGGCTGATCGACCGCCAGGCCCTGGGAGAGAAGTATGGACGAAACCACTAACACGGACGCTCCGGAGAACGCCGGGCAGCCCGGCACGGACACGCCGGAGAACACCGAACGGACCGGTGGCGAGCAGCAGCCGGAAACATTCCAGGCGGCCGAGTTCCAGGAAGTCGACCAGTCGGCCAGTAAAGGCGACGCCACGATCAAGCCGAACCTGGACCTGATCCTCGACGTGCCAGTGACGCTGTCGCTGGAAGTCGGCCGCACGGAGATGAGCGTCGGCAAGCTGTTGCGGCTGACCCAGGGCGCCGTCGTCGAACTGGACCGCAACGCCGGCGAGCCGCTGGACGTGATGGTCAACGGTGCGCTGGTCGCCCACGGCGAGATCGTCGTGATCAACGACAAGTTCGGCATCCGGCTCGTCGACGTCGTCGCGCCGCCGGGACGGGAACTGGTCGGACAGGACTGAGGCAGGCGTGATGCGGCGCTCTCTTCGACAACTGCAGGCATGGCTGGGCCTGGCCGTCGCGCTGGGCTGGCCGCTGGCCGGACTGGCCCAGGGCAGCGACGGCGTCGCGCCGGCCACCGACCTCTGGGGCCCGGCGCTGCGAATGCTGCTGAGCCTCGCCGCGGTGCTGGCACTGCTCGGCGGCTGCGCCTGGCTGGCGCGGCGGCTGCGCGAGCGCGGCAGCCTCGGCGGTGGCCTGATCGAGGTCGTCGGCGGCATCTCGCTGGGTGGCCGCGACAAGGTCGTGCTGCTGCAGGTCGGCGATGAGCAGGTGCTCGTCGGCATCAGCCAGGCCGGCATGCGGCCGCTGCACGTGCTGCGCCGCAAGCGGCGGCCCGAGCCGAAAGAGTTCGACGACTACCTGGAGGCGACCCAGTCTTTGGAGGTGCCGCAATGATGGTCCGGCTGACCGCGATCCTGGCAGCGCTGCTGCTCCCGGCGGTCGCCGTCGCGGCGCCGGGCATCCCGGCCCTGGCCGTCGCCCAGGACGGCGGCGGCGAGACCTGGTCGGTCAGCATCCAGATCCTGATGCTGATGACGGCGCTGACCCTGCTGCCGTCGCTGGTGCTGGCCGCGACCTCGTTCACCCGCATCGTGATCGTGCTGGCGATTCTGCGCCAGGCCATCGGCATGCCGCAGACGCCGCCGAACCAGGTGCTGATCGGCCTCGCGCTGTTCCTGAGCTTTTTCGTCATGAGTCCGGTGCTGACCGACGTCTATGACAGCGGCATCCGCCCGTACATGGAAGGACAGATCGAGCTGCAGGAAGCGGCCACCGCTGCGCAGGCGCCGCTGCGGCGCTTCATGCTGAGCCAGGTGCGCGAACCGGACCTGGCCATGTTCGCCGGTCTGGCCGGTGACGAGGGCTATGCCGGTCCGGACGAGGTCCCGATGACGGTGCTGCTGCCGAGCTTCCTGACCAGCGAACTGAAGACGGCCTTTCAGATCGGCTTCCTGACATTCATCCCCTTCCTGATCATCGACCTGGTCGTGTCCAGTGTCCTGATGTCGATGGGCATGATGATGCTCTCGCCGATGCTGATCTCGCTGCCTTTCAAGATCATGCTGTTCGTGCTGGTCGACGGCTGGAGCCTGGTGATCGGCACGCTGGCTGCGAGTTTTACCGCCTGAGGCCGCCGCGATGACGCCGGAAACAGTGCTCAGTGTCGCCAGCGATTCCCTGACCGTCGCCTCGCTGCTGGCGGCGCCGCTATTGCTGACGGCGCTGGCCACCGGCGTGTTCATCGGCGTGCTGCAGGCAGCGACGCAGATCAACGAGATGACCCTGAGCTTCATCCCGAAACTGCTGGCGCTGGTCCTTGCGCTGCTGGTGGCAGGCCCGTGGATGCTGAAACTGATCGTCGCCTACACGCAGAACCTGTATGCGGCGATCCCGGGCATGCTCGGCTGAGGCGGCGCCATGCTCGCGGTCTACCCGATTGCCGATCAGCTGATGGCCACGCTCTGGGCGCTGCTGCGCGTCTCCGGGCTGGTGCTGATGGCGCCGATCCTCGGCGCCGTGTTCACGCCGATGCGCGTGCGCATTCTGGTCGCGGCGGTGCTGGCAGTGGCGATGCTGCCGGTGATCCCGACGATGCCCGAGTTCTCGCCCTTCAGCGCACTCGGCTTTCTCGCGGTCTTGCGCGAACTGAGCATCGGCGTGGCGCTCGGATTCGTGCTGAAACTCGCCGTCGAGGCCGCGGTCTTCGCCGGCCAGGTCGTGTCGATGGGCATGGGGCTCAGTTTCGCCACGGTCGTCGACCCGCAGGCCGGCAGCGTGCCGCTGCTGGGCCGGTTGTACATCATCGTCGCGACCCTGCTGCTGCTGGCCGCCAATGCGCATCTGGCGCTGATCCACCTGCTCGCCGAAAGCTACCGGCTGCTGCCACTGGGCGAGGCCGGCATCGCCGCAGGCCAGGCGCGCGCGGTCGTCGACTTCGCCGCGGTGATGTTCACCGGGGCGATGCACCTGGCCCTGCCGGCCGTGATCGCGATCCTGATGGTCAACGTGGCCTTCGGCGTCATCAGCCGGGCCGCCCCGACGCTGAACCTGTTCGCGGTCGGTTTTCCGATCACGCTCCTGCTCGGGATGATTGTCATGGTCATCAGCGTGCGCAGTCACGGCGCGGTCTGGGAGGCCCAGTTCGCCGCGGCGCTGAACATGCTGGGCCGCTTGCTCGG
>RFHQ01000028.1 GCA_003695765.1 Gammaproteobacteria bacterium | reverse complement strand
CTCGAACAGCCGCCGCTTGAGCGGCGAGTCGCCGGCCTCGTTCAGGCCGTCGTGTGGAACTTCGTCTGCGCGCATCTCGGGAAGCCGGCTTCAGTCCTGCCAGAACTTGGGCATGAATAACACGAAGATCGTGAACAGCTCCAGTCGGCCGAGCAGCATCGCCGCGCAGAGCACCCATTTCTCGGCATCGGACACGGAGCTGAAATTCTGGGCGACCTCGCCGAGGCCCGGCCCGAGATTGTTCAGGCAGGTTGCGATGGCGCCGAAGGCCGTGACCTGGTCCATGCCGTCGAACATCAGGATCACCATCGTGACCGCGAACACGGTGACGTAGATTGCGCAGTAGGCCCAGACCGCCTGCACGACGTCGGCCGGCACGACGCGGTTGCCCAGCGTGACCTCGGCCACCAGGTGCGGATGGTAGAGGCGGCGAATCTCGACCGCCGCCTGCCTGCCAAGCACGACGAAGCGCAGCACTTTCATGCCGCCGGCCGTGGAACCCGCGCAGCCGCCGATGAAGCTGATGAAGATCAGCAGCACCGGCACGAACAGCGGCCAGGTCGAGAAGTTCGCCGTGGCGAAGCCCGTGCTGGTCACGACCGAGATCACCTGGAAGCCCGCCAGGCGCAGGGCCTGCAGTGTGCCTTCGGTGTCGCTGCGGCTGGCCAGCATCAGCGTCACCAGCGCGGTGACGACGGCGATGACGCCGATCAGGGCGCGGACTTCCTCGCTGTTCCAGTACACGCCCAGAGCCGCCCGCCGGAACGCGAAGTAGTGCAGGCTGAAGTTGATCGAACCGACCAGCATGAACAGCATCGCGACGACTTCGATCGCCGTGCTGTCGAAGTAGCCGAGGCTGTCGTCGTGCGTCGAGAATCCGCCAGTCGATACCGTCGAGAAACTGTGGGCGATCGCGTCGTAGGCCGGCATGCCGGCCAGCCAGTAGGCGCCCGCGCAGGCAGCCGTGATCGCGACATAGATGCCGATGATCGAGCGCGCGGTCTCCTTCAGCCGCGGCCTGAGCTTTTCGGATTTCACGGGCCCGGGCGTTTCGGCTTTCAGCAATTGCATGCCACCGATACCGAGTTTCGGGAACAAGGCGATGGCGGACACGACCATGCCGATGCCACCGAGCCACTGAATCTCCTGCCGGTACATCAGGATCGACTTGGGCAGGCCTTCGATACGCGTCAGCATCGTCGCACCGGTGGTCGTGAATCCGGACACGGACTCCAGCAGCGCATCGAGTGGCGCCATGCCCAGGCCCCACATCAGCGGCATCGCGCCCAGCAGGCTCATCACGACCCAGGTGAAGCTGACGAGGACGAAACCGTCCCGCACGCGCAGGCGGCCCTGCAGCTTGCCGAAGGTCCGCATCAGGACGGCACCGAGCAGGGTCTGGGCGGCCGTCGCCAGCGTGATCGACAGCAGCGCCTCTTCCTCGGCCGTGTAGGCGATCAGCAGCGGCGGCAGCAGGGCGGCCGCATTGATCAGCAGCAAGGTGCCGGTGACGAAGCCGAGAAATGGGAGCAGCATCGGAAGGGCGCACCTCGGCGGTGGCGAATCGCTTACTATTGGGCAGCGGCGACGACTGTTGCGGTGGCGCGATTCTACTGCAATCGCCGCTCGCGCGGGTGTCGAATCGGGACGATTGCGGAGGTTCAGATCAGTGGCCAGACTGCTTCCCTGCGGCCTGCTGGCGGTGGTCCTGGCCGCCTGTGATGCCGGCGGGCGCTTGCCGGTCTATACGCCGGTCGGCGAGGTGCCGCTTGCGAGCGCAGCGCTGCGTGACTGCCTGTCGCGCTACGCGCAGCAGCGCGGCTGGCGCCGGGCCGGCGAAGTCGTCGAACTGCACTGCAACCATCCCGATGGCGGCGGGGTCGAGCGCCTGGAGGGCATCGACCGGTTGCCCAACCTGCGGGTCCTGAATCTCGCGCACAACCGGATCGCCGCCACCGAGCCGCTGTGGTCCCTGCAGCGCCTGGAGGACCTGGACCTCGGCTACAACCGAATCACCTTTCTGGAGCCGCCGTCCGCGCATCTGAGCCTGCTGCGCCTTAACCTGGATCACAACGCGATCCGCCGCCTCGACTGGCTGGCACAGTTTCCGCGGCTGACGAACCTCTCGCTGGCGCACAACGAAATCCGGGACCTGCGGCCGCTGGCCACGGCAGCAGAGCTGACCGATCTCAACCTCGAGCGCAATCGCATCGACGATCTCGCCGCGCTGGCGCAACTCGGCCAGCTGCGCTGGCTGGACATCCGTGGCAACGAGGTGGCGGAGCTCGCGCCGCTGGCCCGGCTCGCCGGGCTGAAATCACTGATCGCCGACGACAACCGGATCCGCTCGGTCGCGGCGCTGGCCACGCTGGCGGAGCTGGACGAGCTCAGCCTCGCCGGCAATCCGCTGGAGAGCGCCGACGCGCTGGCCGGGCTGGCGAATCTGCGCGTGCTGATCCTCGACCGCACGCCGCTGCCGACGGTGCGGCCACTGGCTGTGCTGGGCAATCTGCAGCGCCTCAGCATTCGCAAGCTGCCGAAGGTCGGGTGTGAGGAGCGGCTGGCGCTGCGCCGGGAACTCGGGGCGGACGTCGTGCAGGTGGGCGCCGAATGCGCCGGCGGTCCCTGATACCGGAGCGGTCGGGCCAGCGGATCGGCGGGCCCGGGCCTTGAACGTCGATGTCACGATGCTGGCGGCCGGCGTGGGCGCGCTGGCGCTTGCCGCGCAGTGGCTGGCCTGGCGGGTCGGCCTGCCGTCGATCCTGTTCCTGATCGCCTTCGGCCTGCTGGCCGGACCGGTGTCCGGCTGGCTGCAGCCGGACCGCGTGCTCGGCGAGCTGCTGTTCCCCTTCGTGTCTTTCGCCGTCGCGATCATCCTGTTCGAGGGCAGCCTGACGCTGGAGCTGCGCGAAATCCGGGGCCATGGCGAAGTCGTGCGGCGCATGGTCGGCTCCGGCTTCCTCGTGACCTGGCTGGTCAGCGCGCTGGCGGCGCATTACCTGGCCGGCCTTGCCTGGGAACTGGCCTTCCTGTTCGGTGCGATCATGATCGTCACTGGCCCAACCGTGATCGCGCCGCTGCTGCGCGCGGTGCGGCCGAACGCACGAATCGCATCGATCCTGCGCTGGGAGGGGATCCTGATCGACCCGATCGGCGCGCTGCTGGCCGTGGTCGTGTTCAACGTCATCATCGCCAGCCGGCTCGCCGAGGCCCTCGGCGGCACGCTGTTGCTGGCAGCGGAAATGCTGGCGGTCGGCACGCTGATCGGACTGGCGGCCGGCTGGGGCTGGGCGCGCATCCTGCGCGCCGACGCGCTGCCGGTGCACCTGCACAACATGGGCACGCTGATGATCGTGTTCGTCAGTTTCGCGCTGGCGAACATGCTGGTCCATGAATCCGGCCTGCTCGCGGTTACGATCATGGGCATCTGGCTGGCCAACGACGAAGAGCTGCACCTGGACGACATCCTGAACTTCAAGGAGAGCCTGAGCCTCGTGCTGATCTCGGTACTGTTCATCCTGCTCGCCGCGCGCATTCAGCCGGCGCAGCTGCCGTACCTGGTCAGCTGGCCGGCGCTCGGCGTGCTGGCGGCAGTGCTGTGGATCGCCCGGCCGCTGAAAGTGTGGCTCGCGGCGCGCGGCAGCGAACTGAGCCTGCAGGAAAAGCTGGCGCTGGCCTGGATCGCGCCACGCGGCATCGTCGCCGCCGCGATCAGCGCGCTGTTCGCGTTTCGGCTGGAAGAGGCCGGGTACTCGGAGGCCGGGCTGATGGTGCCGCTGACTTTCACCGTGATCGCCGGCACCGTGATCTGGCAGAGCATCAGCGCCGGGCCGGTCGTGCGCGCGCTGGGCGTCGCCGCGCCGCCACCGCATGGCTTGCTGATCGTCGGTGGCGGGCCCTTTGCGCGGGCCCTGGCAGAGGAACTCAAGGAAGCCGGCCTCACGGTGCTGTTGGTTACCAGCGCCTGGGACGAGGCCCGCGCGGCCCGCATGGCCGGCATCCCGACCTACTTCGGCAACCCGCTGTCCGATCACGCGGAGCGTTACATGGACCTGACCGGCATCGGCCAGGTGCTTGCGATCAGCCGCCGGCCGAGCCTGAACGACCTCGTCTGCCGTGGCTTCGCGCCGGAACTGGGCCGGCGCAACATCTACGTGCTGCCCCCCGGCGCCGCGGCCGACCGGCGCGCCGAGGACAAGCACTCGCTGGCGGCGCCGTTTCGCGGACGGCGCGCCTTCGCCGAGGGGCTGACCATCGCCCGGCTCGACAGCCTGGTCCGCGAGGGCTGGGAACTGCGGACCACGGGTCTCAGCGACGATTTCTCCCTCGAGCAGCTGCTGGCCCAGCAGCCGGAGAGCATCCTGCTCGCGGCCTTCGACGAAGACGGCGTGCTGCGGCTGCTCGCGGCCGACGACGACTGGCGACCGGACAGCGGCTGGTCCGTCATCACGCTGCGGCCGCCGGAGCCTGGTTCGCAATCATGAGCCTCACCGATCCTCCGGTTTGCCGACGTGAGTCCTGCGCGGTGGCCGTGCTGCTGCTGGCCGGCTTGTGGCTGCCAGCAGTCGCGGACACGCCGCTGCGCCCGGCAAAGGCAGGCGATGCCGATGCCGGCGCACGGCCGCGCATCGCGCTGGTGCTCGGCGGCGGCGGCGCCAAGGGCGGCGCGCACATCGGCGTGCTGCGGGCCCTGGACGAGCTGCGTATCCCGATCGATTGCGTGGCCGGGACCAGCATGGGGGCGCTGGTCGGCGCCACCTTCGCTGCGGGACTGCCGCCGGACGAAATCGAGCGGCGGGTGCTGGCGATCGACTGGTCGGCGACGGTCGGCACCGCGGGCAAGCGGGACCTGCAGCCGATTCAGCGCAAGCTGCGCGCGGCCACCTACACGAACGACCTGCGGCTCGGCATCCGCAACGGCCGGCTCGCGCTGCCCGGCGGCCTGCTCAGTTCGCAGTCGATCGAAGAACTGCTGCGGCAGCTGGTCGCCGGCGCGCGCGCCATCGACGATTTCGACGAGTTGCCGGTCCCGTTCCGCGCCGTTGCGACCGACATGCTGTCGGGCGAGATGGTGGTGCTCGGTGACGGTGACCTCGCGCTGGCGATGCGCGCCAGCATGGCGGTGCCGGGGGCATTCGCGCCGGTGACGCTGGGTTCCCGCCTGCTTGCCGACGGCGGCCAGGTGCGCAATCTGCCGGTGGATGTCGGCCGGGCGCTCTGCGGTGATGTCGTGATCGCGGCCTGGATCGCGACCCCGGTTCCGGACCCGGAGGAACTGAAGACCGCCGTCGGCATGCTCAGCCGCTCGCTGGACGTCATGATCGACGCGAACACGCACGCGCAACTGGCGACGCTCGGGCCGCGCGATGTCGCCATCCGCATCGATCCCGGCGACGTTACCGCCAGCGACTTCGACCGGGTGCCGGAAATGATCCCGGCCGGCCGGGCAGCCACGCTGGCGCAGGCCCGGCAATTGCAGCGCTACGCCTTGCCGGAGCGCGCCTATCGCGCCTGGCGAGCGCGTATCAACCGCAGCGGCGCGCAGCCGATCCGGCCGGCGGCGCTGCGGATCACCGGAACGCAGCGCGTCTCCGCGGACTACCTGCGCAGCCAGCTGGTCGAGACCCGGGTCGGGGAGCCGGTCTCGCCGGAACAGATCGCGCGCGACAGCGAACGGCTCTACGCCGTCGCTGACTTCGAGCGTGTCACCTGGCGCCTCGCCGGCGAGCCGGACGAACCGGCCGTCGAGTTCCACGTGCAGGAGCGCGAAGACGGCCCGGATTTCTTCAGCTTCGACTTCGGTCTCGGCGGCTCGGCCGGCGGCGACCTCGGCTTTGCGCTGCGCGCCGAGCACGAGCGTGCCTGGCTGAACCGGCGCGGCGGCGCCTGGCGCAACACGGCCGAACTGGGCTCGCGCAGCCAGTTGCGCAGCCGCCTGAACCAGCCGCTGGACAGCCGGCAACGCGTCTATGTCGAATCCGGGCTGCTGGCCGAGCAGCGCATCGAGGACAACTACCTGGCCGGGCGCCGTGCCGGCGAATACCGCCTGCAGGATCTCCGCTGGGATCTGGCCGGGGGGCTGAACCTCGGCCGGCGCGCGCAGCTGCAGGCCGGCGTGCGGCTGGGCTGGACGCGGGCGGACCTGCGCTCGGGTCCGGCGGATTTCCCGGAGTTCGGCTGGCGGCGCGAGTCGGCGCTGGCGGCGCGGGCCGTCTACGATACCCGCGACGACATCGCCGTGCCGACCGGCGGCAGCCTGATCCTGCTGCGCTACCTCGACGCCGGCGAATGGCTGGACGGCGAGCAGGACTATTCGCTGGGCGAGGCATTGCTGTTTCATGCCTTCAGCCGCGGCGGCACGACCGGCTATATGAGTGCCGCCGGCGGCAAGGCCTTCCGCGGCCGCCTGCCGGTGAACCGCGGCTTCCGCCTCGGCGGCATGCGCAGTTTCCCCGGACTGGAACGTTTCGAGCGCCGGGGGCGGGCCTATTGGCTGGTCGCCGCCGGGATCAACCGCAAGCTGCTCGACATCGAGCCGGTGTTCGGCCAGGCGCTGTATGCCGGGCTGCGGCTGACCGCGGCCGAACTGAACGACGCCTTCGACGGACGTTCGCAGGGCACGCTGTACGGCGCCGCGGTCAACCTCGGCGGGCGGACGCCGATCGGGCCGTTCGCGCTGTCATTGGGGGCGACGGACCAGGGCGACTGGCAGTTCCAGTTCGGTCTCGGCCGGCCGCTGGACGAGGGCGGCATCTGGGACGAGCTGCGCTGAGGGCGGCGGCGGACGCTGGCCCGCCGGCGCGGTATGATCGGGCGCCGCCACCCGAAATGGAGCCGCCTGCCGATGAAACTGCCCGCCATTGTCACCGCTGTCTGGCTCGCCTCCAGCGCTTGGACACCCGCGCCGGCCGGTGAGCTGCCGGTCGTGACCGTCTACAAGACGCCGACCTGCGGCTGCTGCGGCCGCTGGGTCGAGCACCTGGAAGCCAGCGGCTTTCCGGTGAAGACCATCACGCTGGACAATCTGGGGGCCGTGAAGGCCGCCCGGCACCTGCCCTACGAACTCGCGTCCTGCCATACGGCCACGGTCGCCGGCTACACGGTCGAAGGCCATGTGCCGGCCGAGATCATCCTGCGCCTGCTGAAGGAAAAGCCCGACGTGGCCGGCATCGCCGTGCCCGGCATGCCGCTCGGTTCGCCGGGCATGGAAATGGGCGACCGCAAGCAGTCGTATCAGGTGATCAGCTACACCGCCGACGGCGAGCAGGCGGTCTACGCCGAGCAGCCCTGAACCGCCGCCGGCCGGCTTGTCCTTGCCGGCGCCAGACCGTACAGTGCGGGCCGCGGTGGGCGCGCCCGCGCCGGTGTCCACCCGCCAGGATAAAAAGAGACATTCGCCGGAAGCCATCATGCGTCGCAGTGCCTGCCTGATCATCGTCATCGCCAGCCTGGTCAGCGGCGGCTGCGGCAAGCTCAGCGATCAGCTGGCGCCCCAGGGCAGCTTCCGCGCGATTCATGCCGTGCCGGACCTGTATCAGGCCGTATTCTTCGTGCGCGATCGCCAGCAGGCGACGCTGGAATACGGCGGCAACACCGCTCGCAATCGCGTCGGCGTAGATCGCTACCCCTTCTCCGTCAAGGTGCGGAAAGCGGGCCAGGACGACCAGCTGGCGCTGGAGTTCGAGGCCGACATCCGCGAAGGGGAGGAGGCGATCTTCGTGTTCACCGGCGATGCCGCGAATCTCGGGCGGTTGACCTGGCGCCGGCCGGAAGTCGAAGTCGGCGCGGGACGGGTCGCTCCGGCCTTCGGGCACGCCGGCCAAGGTCTCGGTCCAGTCGATGTCTACCTCGAGGGGCCGGGCGCCGATCTGCTGGCCGCGACCCCGGTCGCGAGTCTCGCCAGCGGCGGCTTCAGTACCGCCGGCCGCATCGATGCGGGCGATTACCAGCTCACGGTCACGGCGCCGGGCGACCCGGCGACAGTGCTGTTCGCTTCCGCCACACTGTCGCTGGCCGGCGGCACGGAGCCGTTGTTCGTGCTGCTGGACACGGCCGGGACCGGCACCACGCAGCTGCTGGTGCGCGCGATCGGTGCCGGTGGCGTCGGCTTCGTCGAGGATCTGTCGTCGGCGCCGGTGCTGCGCGCCGCGCATGCGTCGCTGGGCGGGGTGGACGTGGACGTCGCGATCGACGGCGATTTCGCCAGCCCGCTGATCGGCAACCTGGCTTTCCAGCAGCTGTCCGGCTACCAGGCGACCACGGCCGATCCGGCAGACCTCGCGATCGCGCAGGCGGGCACGGCCGGCGGTGTGCTGCTGGCGCAGGACAACATCGACCTGGTCAGCGGCACGTTCAACTCCAGCTTCTTCCTCGGCGCAGCCGGCGCCGAAGAGGTCGTGACCGTCAGCGATACCCGCCGGCCCTTTGCCGAGTTCGCGCAGCTGCGCCTCGTGCAGGCGGCGGCGAATTTCAGCAACGTCGACGTCTACGTCGTACCGGCCGGCAAGAGCTTTTCGCAGTTCGCGCCGGTGCGCCAGGGACTGAGCTTCCGCACCGTGACCGGGAACATCGTACTGCGGCCGCGCGACTACGATATCGTCGTCACCGAGAACCTCGGCACCAAGGTGCTGGCCCGGGTCGACGGCGTTACGCTGAACGAACTGGGGCTGTACGGCGTCATGATCACCGACAACACGGATCCGGCGCTCGTCGACCTGGTGCTGTTCGACGACTTCGTCGCGCCCTGAGCGCGCCGCTCAGTCGCCGCTGCGCCGGTAGAAGTGGATCGGCCGTTCGTCTGAGTTTCGCTGCCCGTCGGCTTCGCAACAGCCCGGCGCGCGGCCGCGCGGCCGGCGGTAACGCCGGTACAGCGAGAAGCCGACGACAGCGATCACGATGCCGAGCGCGATGAGTTCCTGCCAGCCGATCCGCATCGTCTAGAGAATCCGGCAAGTCAGCCAGGCGCCAGCGTAGCCCAGCCCGGTCATGTACAGCCAGGCGGCCAGCGGCCAGCGCCAGCTGTTGGTCTCGCGGGCGATCACCGCGACGGTGGCCGCGCACTGCAGGCAAAAGGCGTAGAAGACCAGCAGCCCGGCGGCCATCGGCAGCGTGAAGACCGGCCGGCCGTCCGGGTGCCGGGCGTTGCGCAGCCGTTCGATCAGGCGCGAGTCCGATTGGTCGACGTCGCCGACGGCGTAGGTCGTGCCCAGCACCGCGATGACGACCTCGCGCGCCGGGAAGCTGGCGATCACGGCGGCGGAAACCTTCCAGTCCCAGCCCAGTGGCGCGAACACCGGTTCGATGGCCTTGCCCAGGCGGCCCAGCAGACTGCGTTCGAGGTAGGCGGCCGCTTCGGCCGCGTCGATGGAGGCGAGGGCGCTGGCCAGCGCCTCGCCGTGCAAGCTGGCGGTCACGGCGGCCCGCTCCGCGGCATAGCGCGCTGCGACCTCGGCCGGCCGGGGAAACCAGGCCAGCGCCCAGACCACGAGCGAGACCGTGAAGATCACGGTGCCGGCGCGGCGCAGGAAGATGCGCGCCCGTTCCAGCAGGCGGATCCCGACCGAGCGCAGGCTCGGCAGCCGGTAGGGCGGCAGCTCGATCAGGAAGCTCGGTGTCGGCCCGCGCAGCACCGTGTGCTTGAGCAGCCAGGCCGTGAAGATCCCGCCGGCGATGCCCAGCAGGTAGAGGCCCAGGAGGACCAGGCCCTGCAGGTTGATCAGCCCGCCGAGCCAGGTTTGCTGCGGCACGAAGGCCGCGATCAGCAGCGCATAGACAGGCAGGCGCGCCGAGCAGGTCATAAACGGCGCGGCCAGGATCGTCGCCAGCCGGTCGCGTTCGTCCGGGATCACCCGCGTCGCGAGAATGCCGGGCACGGCGCAGGCGAAGCTCGACAGCATCGGGATGAAGGACTGCCCCGACAGGCCGGCGCTGCGCATCAGCCGGTCCATCATGAAGGCGGCCCGCGGCATGTAGCCGGAATCCTCCAGCAGGATGATGAAGGCGAACAGGATCAGGATCTGCGGCAGGAACACGACGACGCTGCCGACGCCGGCGATCACGCCGTCGGTCAGCAGGCTGTTCAGCGCCCCGGGCGGCAGCCACCCGCCGACGGTGGCGCTCAGCTGCGTGGCCGCCCCGTCGATCAGTTCCATCAGCGGAGCCGACCAGGAGAACACGGCCTGAAACACCGTGGCCATGACCAGCACGAACAGCAGCGAACCGATGACCGGGTGGTTGGTGATGCGGTCGAGCCGTTCGCCGATCGTCGGCGGCGGTGCTTCGCGTTGCTCGACCTCGGCCAGCAGCTCGTTGATGAAATCGTAGCGAGCCTTGGCTTCCATCGCGGCCAGCGAACTGCCCGCGGACAGCCGGCTGCGCAGGTCCGCCAGCTCCTGCACGAATTCCGGCGAACTGCTGTATTCGAACCGGCGTTCCGCGGCGCCGCCGGCATCGATCAGCGCGCGCTCGACTTCGTACTCGCTCAAGTGGCAGCCGCTGGCCCTGAGGCGCGCGTGCAGGTCATGGACGGCGGCATCGACCTGCGGCAGCAGTTGCGGGCGCTTCGGCGGCTGGCCGTGCAGGGCCTGCAGCAGTGCATCGCGCAGTCGCTCGAGGTTGCGGCCGGTAGTGGCCACCACCGGCACGACCTGGATCCCGAGCTGGCGCGCGAGCCGGTCGAAATCGATGTGGATGCGCTTGCGTTCGGCCAGGTCGGTCATGTTGACCGCCAGCACCATCGGCGTGCCCAGCTCCGCGAGCTGAGTGACGAGAAACAGGTTTCGCCGCAGGTTGGTGGCATCGGCGACCGCGAGGATCGCCCGCGGCCGCTCAAGGTCCTCGACGTGGCCCAGCAGCACGTCGATGGCGATCATCTCGTCCGGTGACTGTGCCGCCAGCGAGTAGGCGCCGGGCAGGTCGACGAGGTCCAGCACGGTCTCGCCGATCCGCAGTTCGCCCGTGTGCCTTTCGACGGTGACGCCGGGGTAGTTCGCGGTCTTCTGGCGCAGTCCGGTCAGCGCATTGAACAAGGTGCTCTTGCCCGTGTTCGGGTTGCCGATGACGGCCACGACCGGCCGCTCGGCCCGCCGGCTGGGCTGAGGATCAGGCATCGCCTCGGCGGACCTCGACCAGCCGCGCTTCGTCGCGGCGCAGCGACAGGGCGTAGCCCATCAGTTCGATTTCGATCGGGTCGCCGCCGACGGCGTGCCGGATCACCCGCAACTCGACGCCGTCGATCAGGCCCAGCGCCATCAGGCGCTGGCCCAGCGGGCCGCTGGCGTGGACGGCCGTGACGCGGGCCGTGTCGCCGGGTTTGAGCTGATCGAGCGTGGTCACGGCAGCAGGGACTGGCCGGCCGGTGGCCGGGACGGAGGAATGTTAGATGAGAATTATTATCAATAGAAGCCCGGGCCGCGGCTCAGCCGGCGCGCCGGGCCGGCGGCCCCGCCTTGACTTCTTCTTCGTAGGCCCGGGCGAATTCCTCGGCGAAGACCTCGGGCAGCCGGCCTTCGTCATGGTGGGTGAGGATGTGATAGCACTCCTCGTAGAGCTCCCAGTATTTCAGCTTGTTGGCGCCGGACAGCAGCGAGCCGCGTTTCAGCCCCTGGTCGAAGCGCGCCTGCAGCTCTTCCGGGTCGAAGCGTTCCATGAAGTCCTGCAACGCGCGGTGCATCGCTTTCAGCGTCGCCTGCTGGTGTTGGCGCAGGTCGTCGAAACTGGCCTCCACGGCCTCCTCGGCCTGCAGGTAAGCCTCGCCGTGGCTGCCGAGCAGGTATTGCAGGGCCTCGGCCGTTCCCGGTGAAAATTTCAGCGGATTGTTCTGTTCACGCTGAATCAGCGTCTGCGCGATCCGGAAGTCTTCCTTGACCCGGGCGCGCTCCTGCAGCAGCGTGGTCAGCCCGGCGACCATCGTGCGCAGCAGGCTGCCGGCGGTCCGGAAGATCTCGGCCGGCGGCGTGCCCGCGAGATCGCGTGGGTCCAGCCCGGCGGCTTCCAGCAGGCTCGCGAGCGCCCGCTGCTCGGCCTCGGCCGTGGCCAGGTTCGGCATTTCGACGACCTCGCTGAGTTGCGTGACCCGCGACGAGCCGTCGGCGCTCGCGAGGTGGCGTTCCAGCGCGTTGGCCTGGATCAGGTGATCTTCGCTGACCATCTGCAGCTCGAGCGACGGGTCTTCCGGCACCAGCTGGGCACGATTCACCGGATTCGGCCCGCTGTCGGCATCGGCGCTGATCTCGCAGAGCATGTCGAAATCGCCGATGCGCAGGCGGTCGCCGTGGAACAGTCGCTGCGGGTGGCCGCGGCCGACCGGGGTGTCCGACTCGTTCACGAACACGCCGTTGCGGCTGGTGTCGACGATGTAATACGCACCACCCTGGTAGTCGATCATCGCATGCCGGCCGGACACGTAGCGCTGCGGATCCGGCAGCACCCAGTCGTTGTCCAGCGCGCGGCCGATCGTGCCACCGCAGGCGGCAAACTCCTTTTCCTGCTCGTCGCCGAGCAGTTGGGCGTTCTTGCTGACAATCCGCAGCCGCAGTGGCATCCGGTCTCTCCATGTGCTGCGACCCCCAGGCCCGGCGCGGGCGCAGGGGGTTCGCTTCCCGCTCCGCATCATGCCGCGGCGTGCGGCCGGCGACCTCGCCGTGGTTCACAGTTCCGCCGGCCGCAAACGCTGTGCCGGCGCGGCATTGCGGCTATAATCCGGCGCCTGAGCCCGCGACCAGGCGGCGCGCATTTGACAGAATCCCGGAGTGCCAGCAGCGATGGCGGCCAAGCGCCTCTACAAGGTCCTGTTCGTGAATCAGGGCAAGGTCTACGAGCTCTACGCCCGCAGCGTGTCGCACGGCGGGTTGTTCGGCTTCGTCGAAATCGAGGAGCTGGTGTTCGGCGAGCGGACCACGATGGTCGTCGACCCGGCCGAGGAACGCATCCAGACGGAGTTCGCGGGCGTCAAGCGCAGCTATATTCCGATGCATGCGATTCTGCGCATCGATGAGGTCGAGAAGCAGGGCGTCAGCAAGATCACCAAAGTCGAAGGCAGCAACGTGACCCAGTTCCCAATGCCGGTCTACACGCCCGGTGGCCAGGGCGGGGACCAGGGCCGCTGACGCGGCCGCATGTCCAGCCGCGGCAGACAGCCAGGCAGGCCGGCGCGATGCTGATCATCCCGGGGCCGGCGGCGCTGACGCCGTTCAGGCGCGACAAGCTGCTGGCAGCCATCCGCGCCCGGCTGCCGGCGGTCACCGGGCTCGCGGCGCGTTTCCTGCACTTCGTCGATGTCGCCCGCGAACTCGACGCCGCCGAGCGCCGCCGGCTGGAGGCCCTGCTCGACTATGGCAGCCCGGCGCCCGAGCCCGGCACGGCGGGCCGCCGGATCGTCGGCCCGCGTTTCGGGACGATCTCCCCGTGGTCGAGCAAGGCGACCGACATCGCCCGTGGCTGCGGTCTCGACGCCGTCCGGCGCCTGGAGCGGGGCGTCGAGTACACGCTCGACGCGGCGCCGGCACCCGGCGAAGACGACTGGCTCGCGATCCAGCCGCTGCTCTGCGACCGAATGACGGAGACGGTGCTGGCGGCGCCCGAGGAAGCTGCGGCGCTGTTCGCTGCCCACGCCCCGAAACCGCTGCAACGCATTCCGTTGCTGGCCGAGGGCCGTGCTGCCCTGGAGCATGCGAACCGCGATCTGGGCCTGGCCCTGTCGGCCGAAGAGATCGATTACCTGGCGGAGAACTTCCGCGCACTGGACCGCGACCCGACGGACGCGGAACTGATGATGTTCGCGCAGGCCAACTCGGAGCACTGCCGCCACAAGATCTTCAATGCGCAGTGGGTCATCGACGGCGAGCCGCAGCCGATGAGCCTGTTCGACATGATCCGCGCGACGCACGCGGCGGCGCCCGACGGTGTGCTCAGCGCCTACCGCGACAACGCCGCCGTCATCGAGGGTGGCCCGGCGCGGCGGCTCATGGCCGATCCGCACAGCCACGAATATCGTGAGCTTGCGGAGCCGGCGCATATCCTGATGAAGGTCGAAACGCACAATCACCCAACCGCGATCTCGCCGTTCCCGGGCGCCGCCACCGGCAGCGGTGGCGAGATTCGCGACGAGGGTGCGACCGGCCGCGGGGCGCGTCCGAAGGCCGGCCTGACCGGCTTCACGGTTTCGCACCTGCGGCTGCCCGGCGATCTGCAGCCCTGGGAGGACAGTCCCGGCCGGCCGCGGCGCATCGCCTCGCCATTGCAGATCATGCTCGAAGGGCCCATCGGCGGCGCGTCGTTCAACAACG
Source organism: Gammaproteobacteria bacterium (assembly GCA_003695765.1). Taxonomy (GTDB): domain Bacteria; phylum Pseudomonadota; class Gammaproteobacteria; order Steroidobacterales; genus J054. The sequence continues at coordinate 9,802 of RFHQ01000028.1, read as the reverse complement.
AGTTCGGGCGGCCGAACATCCTCGGCTACTTCCGGACCTTCGAAGCGCCGGGCGAGGCGCATCGGCATTGGGGCTATCACAAGCCGATCATGATCGCCGGCGGTATCGGCGCGATCCGGCCGGCGCACGTCGACAAGCCGCCGGTGCCGGCCGGCGCCTTGCTGGTAGTGATCGGCGGACCAGCGATGCTGATCGGGCTCGGCGGCGGCGCCGCGTCGTCGATGGGCAGCGGCAGCAGCAGCGAGGACCTGGATTTCGCATCGGTGCAGCGGGGCAACCCGGAAATGCAGCGCCGGGCCCAGGAAGTCATCGATGCCTGCTGCGCGGCCGGCGATGATGGCGGCGGCAACCCGATCGCGATCATTCACGACGTCGGCGCCGGCGGCCTGTCGAACGCGGTGCCGGAAGTCGTCGATCACAGCAAGCTCGGTGCACAGGTCGAGCTGCGCGACATCCCGATCGCCGAGCCCGGGATGTCGCCGCTGGAGATCTGGTGCAACGAGGCCCAGGAGCGCTACGTGCTGGCGCTCCGGCCGGAACGGCTGGCCTGGTTCGATGCCGTCTGCCGGCGCGAGCGCTGTCCCTATGCGGTCATCGGCGTACTCGACGACAGCGGGCGGCTGATCGTCCGCGACCGCGCGACCGGCGAGCGCCCGATCGACATGCCGATGGATCTGTTGCTGGGCAGACCGCCGAGGCTGACCCGGGAGGCTCGCCGCCGGCAGCGACCCGCGACGGCGGGCGGTCTCGATGTCGATCTCGAGGAGGCGATCCATCGCGTCCTGCGCTTCCCGGCGGTCGCGGACAAGTCCTTCCTGATCCACATCGGCGATCGCAGCGTCGGTGGGCTGGTCTGCCGCGACCAGCTCGTCGGGCCCTGGCAGGTGCCGGTGGCCGACGTCGCCGTCACCGCCCGTGATTTCACCGGCTATGCCGGCGAAGCCATGGCCATGGGCGAACGCAGTCCGGTGGCCGTGAGCAATCCACCGGCATCGGGGCGGCTGGCCGTGGCTGAGGCGCTGACCAACCTGATGGCCGCCGACGTCGCAGCCTTGGAGCAGGTGCGGCTGTCGGCCAACTGGATGGCCGCCGCCGGCGTCGAGGGCGAGGACGCGGCGCTGTTCGACACGGTCGCGGCCGTGTCCGAGCTGTGCCGGGCGCTGCGCGTCGCGATCCCGGTCGGCAAGGACTCGCTGTCGATGCAGACCCGCTGGCAGCAGGACGGTCAGGAGCAGGCCGTGATTGCGCCGGTGTCGCTGGTGGTCTCGGCGTTTGCGCCGGTGCAGGACGTCCGGCGGACGCTGACGCCGCAACTGGCGCCGGAAGACGGCACGCTGCTGCTGCTGATCGACCTGTCCGCTGGGCGCAATCGCCTCGGTGCCTCGGTGCTCGCGCAGGTCTTCGGACGGCACGGTGGTGAGACCGCGGACCTCGATGAGCCGGCGCGCTTGGCCCGGCTCCATGCGGCGATGCGCGAACTGCGCGACGCGGGCCTGGTGCTGGCCGGCCACGACCGTTCCGACGGTGGCCTGTTCGTGACGCTGGTCGAAATGGCGTTCGCCGGGCGGCGCGGCCTGCAGATCGAGTTGCCCGATACCGCTGACCCGCTGGGCGCGCTGTTCGCCGAGGAGCCCGGCCTGGTCCTGCAGCTGCGCGAGCGCGATCGGCCGGCGATCGAGCGGATCCTCGCAGCGCATGGACTCGACGGACTCAGCAGCATCGTCGCGCGGGTGGATGCCGAGGACCGGATCCGGATCACGCAGGCCGGCGGCGAACTGTTCAGCGCCAGCCGCACGGCGCTGCACCGTCGCTGGTCCGAGCTGACCCGCCGCATGCAGGCCGAACGGGACAATCCCGACTGCGCCGCCGAGGCCTTCGCCGCTGCCACCGACCCGGACGCGCCGGGCTTGCGCCCGCTACTCAAATTCGACCCGGCCGACGACATCGCGGCGCCATACATCGCCACCGGCGTGCGGCCGCGCGTGGCGATCTTCCGCGAGCAGGGCGTCAACAGCCATGTCGAGATGGCAGCGGCCTTCCGCCGGGCCGGCTTCCAGCCGGTCGACCTGCACATGAGCGACCTGCTGGAGGGCCGCCGATCGCTGGGCGACTTCCGTGGCCTGGTCGCCTGCGGCGGCTTCTCCTACGGCGATGTGCTCGGTGCCGGCGGCGGCTGGGCCAAATCCATCCTCTTCCATCCCGCCGTGCACGAGCAGTTCGCCGCCTTCTTCGCGCGCGAAGACACCTTCACGCTGGGGGTCTGCAACGGTTGCCAGATGCTGGCGCAGCTGCAGGAACTGATCCCTGGCAGTGCGCACTGGCCACGCTTCGTCGCCAACCGTTCCGGGCAGTTCGAGGCGCGCTTGAGCCTGGTCGAGATCCAGCCGTCGGCCTCGGTCCTGCTGACCGGCATGGCCGGCAGCCGGCTGCTGATCGCCACCTCGCACGGCGAAGGTCGCGCGGAATTCCGCGCGGCAAGCGATGCGGCGGCGCTGGAGGCGGGGGCGCAGCTCAGCCTGCGCTTCGTCGACGGCCACGGCCGCCCAACCGAAGGCTATCCGGACAACCCCAATGGCTCCCCGGGGGGCATCGCCGGCTTGTGCTCGGCGGACGGACGGGTGACCATCATGATGCCGCATCCCGAGCGCGTATTCCGGACCGTCCAGCATGCCTGGGCACCGGAGGACTGGGGCGAAGACGGCCCGTGGATGCGCCTGTTTCGCAACGCGCGTTGCTGGGTCGGCTAGCAGCGCAACGGCAACAGCCGGAACCGGCGCATCGGCGCCGCTGACCAGGGAGGCGCATGCCTGTGAGTACCACCGTCATCGTTCTGATCGTCCTGGCCGTGATTGCGGCCTGGGGCGTTGCCGTCTACAACCGCCTCGTCAGCCTGCGTAATCGCGTCAAGAACGGTTTCGCGCAGATCGAGGTGCAGCTGCAGCGGCGCTACGACCTGATCCCGAATCTGGTCGAGACCGTCAAGGGCTACATGAAACACGAGCGCGAGACGCTGGAGGCAGTGATCCAGGCCCGCAACGCGGCAGTGACCGGCCTGCAGGCCGCGGCGGTCGATCCGGCGAACGCCGAGGCCATGCGCGAACTGGGGCGGGCGGAGTCCGGACTGGCCGGCGCGCTCGGACGGCTGTTCGCGCTGGCCGAGAGCTATCCGGATCTGAAGGCCAATCAGAACATGCTGCAGCTGCAGGAAGAACTGACGAGCACCGAGAACAAGGTCGCTTTCGCGCGCCAGGCTTTCAATGATGCCGTGATGCGCTACAACAACTATGTCGAGAGTTTTCCGAACAATCTGCTGGCCAACGGTTTCGGCTTCCAGGTCGCGGAATTTCTCGAAATCGAGGCCCCGGAGAAGCGGGAACCGCCGCAGGTCGCCTTCTGAAAGGCCCGGCTTGCGCAGACGGCATGGATTTCTTTGCTGCGCAGGACCACTCGCGACGGCAGAGCCGCCGCCTGCTGTGGCTGTACTCGCTCGCGGTGCTGGCCGTGGTGCTCGCTGTCACGGCAATTCTCGGAGCAGCCTGGTATGCGCTCACGGCGCAGGGCGGCGTCGCCCCGGCCGACTGGCTGCGGCAAAATGGTGACGCGCTGCTGCTGATCGCGATCGGTACCGCCGGGCTGATCGGTCTCGCAGCGGCATTCCGGCTGCTGAGCCTGCGCGACGGCGGCGAACGGATCGCCCGCGAACTCGGCGGCAGCGAGGTGCCGGCCGGCACCGACGAGCTGTTGCAGCGGCGCCTGCGCAACGTGGTCGAAGAAATGGCCATCGCCTCGGGCATCCCGGTGCCGCGGGTCTTCGTGCTCGAGCGCGAGGAGGGCATCAATGCCTTTGCGGCCGGCTACCGGGCGGAGGAGGCCGTGGTCGCCGTGACCCGCGGCGCGCTGGAGGCGCTCGACCGAGACCAGCTACAGGGGGTGGTCGCGCACGAGTTCAGCCACATCCTGAACGGCGACATGCGCCTGAACATCCAGCTGCTGGGCCCGTTGTTCGGGATCATGATCATCGGCCACGTCGGCCGCCTGGTGTTGCGTTCCACCGGGCGGGTGCGGGTCGGATCGCGCCGCGGGCGCGGCCAGCCGCTGATCCTGCTGGTCGCCGCGGGGCTGGTCGTCGTGGGTCTCGTCGGCGTCTGGTCTGCGCGCCTGATCCGCGCCGCCGTGTCGCGGCAGCGCGAATACCTCGCCGACGCTTCGGCCGTGCAATTCACGCGGCAGCCGGCCGGGATCGCCGGCGCGTTGAAGAAGATCGCCGCCCTGGCGGCCGGTTCCCGGCTGCGCGCCGCCGATGCCGAGGAAGTCAGCCATATGCTGTTCGCGCCGGGCGCCGGCATTGCCCGGCTGTTCGCGACTCATCCGCCGTTGCTGGAGCGCATCCGGCGGCTCGATCCGGCGTTCGACCCGCGAGAACTCGAGCAGCTCGAAACCCCGGCCCCTGGCACCGGCGACGAAGCCGGCGAGACCACCGGGGCCTGGGCCGGGCTGACCGGGGAACTGCCGGCGGCGGAAGCGGCGTTCGGGCTCGCGCCATCCGCGGTCCCGGCCCGGGCCGGCGAGGCCGGCGAAGCCGAACTGCGCATCGCCCGCCATCTGCACCGCTCGCTGCCAGCGCCGCTGTACGAGGCCGCGCATTCGCGCCGCGCCGCGCCCTTGCTGTTACTGGCGCTGGCGCTGCATCCGGACGCCGAACCGCGTGCGGGTCAGTTCACGCTGCTTGCAGGTCAGCTCGGACGCGAGCGCCTGGCGCGGATCGAGGAGTACTCCGCGCTGTTGAGCCGGCTCGGACCCCAGTACCGCCTGGCCTTGCTCGATCTTGCCTTTCCGGCCCTGCGCGAGCGGCCGGAGCCCGAGCTGGACTATTTCCTCGAGTTGCTGGGCCGCGTGGTCGAGGCGGACGGCGTGCTGCAATTGTTCGAGTACTGCCTGAGCCGGATCGCGGCGGCTGGCCTGCGGCCCGGCCGGCCGACGACGCTGCGGCGACCGCGCCCCTGGCCGCAGCTGCAGGCGGAACTGCAGACGGCGTTCGCCGCGCTGGCCGCCCATGGCCACCGGCATTCGGACGCCGCGGTCGCGGCCTTGCGGGCCGGGCTCGCCGCGCTGGATCCGTCGCTGACGCCGTCGCCGGACGCCGCGCTGGCGCTGCTGCGGCTCGAACCGGGCTGGCACCGTGCGCTGGACGCGGCACTGGACCGGCTGGGAACTCTGCCCGCGGCCCAGGCCCGCGAACTGCTGGCGGCGCTGACCGTGGCCGCCACCGAGGACGGCCGGATCACCGTGGCCGAGAGCGAATTGTTGCGGGTGTTCTGCGCCGTGCTGGGTTGTCCGCTGCCGCCGCTGTACGCGGCCGCCGGCACTCAGGACTGAGCCGGCTCCGCGGCCGTGCCGGCGTCGCCGGCGAACAGGCGGCGCATGCGCAAGGCCTTGCGCAGGCGGGCCCCGCGCACATAGCTCTGGTAGAGCAGGTCTTTCATCGTCTCCAGCAGCACGGCCGCCTGCAGCCGGTCCGGCACCGGCGGCAAGCCGCCGCCGGGCTGCTCGAAGATGACTTGCCGCAGCAGCTGGTAACTGTCCTCGTCGATGCCGGCCAGTTCGCGGACTTCCTCCAGCTGGTCGTAGAGCTTGAGACGGCCGGCCTCGCCGAGGTCGCGGAACATCGCAACGGCTGTCAGCCGGCACATGGCCGCGAACGCGCCGTTCAGCCCATGGGTATAGCAGCCAAGCGCCTCGCGGAACGGCGCGGCGACCGCAGCGGGCAGGTAGGCGAAACTGAACTGTTCCGGCGGCCGCTCGACTTCCTGTGCAAAGGGGTGGAACTCGATGCGCTCGGGGCTGAAGCCCTTGATGCGGTAGCGTAGGAAGACCGGCTCCCCGCAGGCGTCGCAGCGCAGGACCACGCCCGTGACCTTGGGCCGGAAACGCATCAGCCGCTGGAAATCGGGCGCGGCCATCAGCGTCATGTGGGCGACGGTCTGGCAATGGGGGCACTCCAGCGTGGTCGCCGAGTCGGCCCGGTGGAATTCCCCCTGCGCTGTCAGGTAGACGCTCAAGTTGTCATCTTTGACAAAGTCTTACGAGTATTTCTTAAAGTATATCAGCCAGCGATGGCCTGGTAGCGGATCCGGTGCGGCTGCTCGGCCGCGTCGCCGAGGCGGCGCCGGCGGTCGGCCTCGTAGTCCGCGTAATTGCCCTGGAACCAGGTGACCTGGCTGTCGCCCTCGAAGGCCAGTATATGGGTCGCAATACGATCGAGGAACCAGCGATCGTGCGAGATCACGATCGCACAACCGGGGAAGTCCAGCAGGCCTTCTTCCAGCGCGCGCAGGGTCTCGACGTCGAGGTCGTTGGTCGGTTCGTCGAGCAGCAGGACGTTGGCGCCGGACTTGAGCACCTTGGCCAGGTGCACCCGATTGCGCTCGCCGCCGGACAGCAGGCCGATCTTCTGCTGCTGTTGCGGGCCGCGGAAATTGAAGCGCCCGACGTAGGCCCGCGACGAGGTCTCGTAGCGGCCGACGCGGATCAGGTCATCGCCGCCGGAGATCTCTTCCCAGACCGTCTTGTCCGGATCCAGCGCCTGCCGTGACTGGTCCACATAGGCCATCTGCACGGTCTCGCCGATGCGGATGTTGCCGCCGTCCGGCGCCTCCTGGCCGGTCAGCATGCGGAACAGCGTGGTCTTGCCGGCGCCGTTCGGACCGATCACGCCGACGATCGCGCCCGGCGGAATCTTCGCGCTCAGGTCCGCGATCAGCAGCCGCTGGCCGAAGCCCTTGCGCAGGTGCTCGATCTCGATCACCAGGTCGCCGAGCCGCGGGCCCGGCGGAATGTAGATCTCGTTGGTCTCCTGCCGTTTCTGGTATTCCTGCGAGCTGAGTTCCTGGAAACGCTGCAGGCGGGCCTTGCTCTTGGCCTGGCGCGCCTTCGGGTTGGCACGCACCCATTCGAGTTCCGCCTTGATGGTCTTCTGGCGCGCCGCTTCCTGTTTCTCCTCCATCGCCAGCCGGGCTTCCTTCTGCTCCAGCCAGGACGAATAGTTGCCCTGCCACGGGATCCCGTGCCCGCGGTCCAGTTCGAGGATCCAGCCGGCTACGTTGTCCAGGAAGTAGCGGTCGTGGGTCACGGCGATCACGGTGCCGGGGTAGCGCTCGAGGAACTTCTCCAGCCAGGCGACCGACTCGGCGTCCAGGTGGTTCGTCGGCTCGTCCAGCAGCAGCATGTCCGGCCGCGACAGCAGCAAGCGGCACAGTGCCACCCGGCGGCGCTCGCCGCCGGAGAGCTGGTCGACGCGGGCGTCCCAGTCCGGCAGCCGCAGCGCGTCGCTGGCGATATCGAGCTGGCGCTCGACCTCCCAGCCGTTGCAGGCGTCGATCGCGTCCTGCAGCCGGCCCTGCTCCTCGAGCAGCGCATTCATTTCGTCCTCGTCCAGCGGCTCGGCGAAGCGTTCGCTGATCTCGTTGAAGCGGCTGATCAGGCCCAGCGTGTCGGCGACGCCTTCCTCGATCGCCTCCCGCACCGTCTGGCCCGGCGTCAGTTCGGGTTCCTGCGGCAGGTAGCCGATCTTGATGCCCGGTTGCGGCCGGGCCTCGCCGTCGAATTCGGTATCGACGCCGGCCATGATGCGCAACAGGCTGGATTTGCCGGCGCCGTTCAGCCCCAGCACGCCGATCTTGGCACCGGGGAAGAAACTCAGCGAAATATCGCGCAGGATGTACCGCTTCGGCGGCACGACCTTGGCGACGCGGTTCATGGTATAGACGTACTGGGCCACGGTTCCGTCCGCAGAAAAGCCGCGATTATCGGGCAAGGCCCGGAGCTTGCAAAGGAGCGCCGCGATGTCGATGCAGTCAGACGAGGTACTGGTCATTCGCGACCCGGCCACGGCTGCCTATGGTTTCGGCGGCGGGCACCCGTTCGGCCCGGACCGGCACGACCTGTTCCATGCAGCGCTCGAGCGCGCGCAGCTGCCGGTGACTTACGGGCGCGGCGAGCCGGCGGACCGCGAGCTGCTGACCCTGTTCCACAGCCCCGACTACCTGGATTTCGTCGCGCGGCGCTGCGCCGAGGGCCAGGGCTTTCTCGATGGCGGCGATACCCCGGCCGAGCCGGGCCTGGACCGCGCCGCGGCGGCCGTCGTCGGCGCGACCCTGCACTGCGTCCGGGCGGTGCTGGACGGCCGTTTCCGGCACGCTTTCGTGCCGATCGGCGGCCTGCACCACGCCGGGCGCGACCATGCGGCCGGTTTCTGCATCTTCAATGACTGCGGCGTGGCGATCGAGTACCTGCGCCGGCGCGCGGGCCTGCGTCGCATCGCCTACGTCGACATCGACGCGCATCACGGCGACGGTGTGTTCTATGCCTATGTCAGCGACCCGGAGGTGCTGATCGGCGACATCCACGAGGACGGGCGCTACCTGTTTCCCGGCACCGGCCATGCGGATGAGACCGGGGAGGGCGCGGCCCGCGGAACCAAGCTGAACCGGCCGCTGCCGCCGGGCGCCGGCGATGCGGAATTCCTGGCCGCCTGGGCCGAAATCGAGGCCTTCGTCGATGCCGGTTCGCCGGAGTTCCTGCTGCTACAGTGCGGCGCGGACAGCCTCGCCGGCGACCCGATCACGCACCTGCAGGTTTCGCCGGACGCGCATGCCCGGGTCGCCGCGGGGCTGGCGGCGCTGGCGGTCCGGCACTGCGAGGGCCGGCTGGTGGCGATGGGCGGCGGTGGCTATGACCGGGAGAACCTCGCGCGCGGCTGGACCGCCGTGGTCGCCGCCTTGTGTGGCCGCAGCCCCGCGGGCTGAGCCGCTCGGGTACAATTCCGCTCTTTTCCCGCGGAGGCGCTCATGTACCCGGCCAACTGGAACATCGCCGATTTCGATCCCGAACTGGCGGCCGCGATCGAGGCCGAAAAACGGCGGCAGGAAGAGCACATCGAGCTGATCGCCTCCGAGAACTATGCCAGCCCTCGGGTGCTGGAGGCACAGGGCTCGGTGCTGACCAACAAGTATGCCGAGGGTTATCCGGGCAAGCGCTACTACGGTGGCTGCCAGTACGTGGACGTGGCCGAGCAGCTGGCCATAGAGCGTGCCTGCAAGCTGTTCGGCGCGGCCTATGCCAACGTGCAGCCGCATTCGGGTTCGCAGGCGAACGCCGCGGCCTACATGGCGCTGCTGGAGCCCGGCGATACCGTGCTCGGCATGAGCCTCGATCATGGCGGGCACCTGACGCACGGCTCGCCGGTGAATTTTTCGGGCCGGCTGTATCGCGCCGTGTCCTACGGGATCGATGCCGACGGCCAGGTCGACTACGGGGCGGTCGCGGCCGCCGCCGAGGAACATCGGCCGCGGATGATCATCGCCGGTTTTTCGGCCTATTCCGGGATCCTGGACTGGGCGCGCTTTCGCGAGATCGCCGACTCCGTCGGCGCCTACCTGATGGTCGACATGGCCCATGTGGCCGGACTGGTGGCCGCCGGCGAGTATCCGAACCCGGTGCCCTATGCCGACGTGACCACGACCACGACGCACAAGACCCTGCGCGGGCCGCGCGGCGGCCTGATCCTGGCCCGCGAGAATCCGGAGCTGACCCGCAAGTTCAACTCGCTGGTGTTCCCGGGCACCCAGGGCGGGCCGCTGATGCATGTGATCGCGGCCAAGGCCGTCGCCTTGCTCGAGGCCATGCAGCCGGAATTCAAGACCTACCAGCGGCAGGTCAAGACCAATGCGCGGCTGCTCGCGCAGCAATTGCAGGCGCATGGCTACAGGATCGTCTCCGGTGGCACCGAGAACCACATGTTCCT
>RFHQ01000174.1 GCA_003695765.1 Gammaproteobacteria bacterium | reverse complement strand
GTGGAGCTGGAACAGGCCTGAGGGCGGCCGGTTCCGCCCGGATCTGGAATTATGTGACCCCGGTCCTCGCGCACCGCCGTGGCCGCGGTCATGCTGCGGCTTCGCTTTGGCTGACAGGCAGGGCCGATGTACACCAGGCATTTCCAGCTGCGGTCGCGACCGTTCGCATCCGGACCGGGCGAGTACTTCCTGGTCGCCAACGAGCAGGTCGCCAACGGCGTCGGCCTGCTGACGGACCTGCTGCTGTCCCGCGACGCCGTGGCCGTGATCAGCGGCGGCCCCGGTGTCGGCAAGTCGGCGCTGCTGGCCGAAGCGGCGCGCGAAGCCGGCGAGTCGGCCGTCGTCGCCTGGGCCGACTTGCGCCAGGTCGACCCCGAGCAACTGTTCGACGCATTGGTTCTCAGCCTCGGCGGCGAGGCGGGCGACGGCAGCGGGCCGGACTCACTGCACCGCCTGGCACAACGGATCCGCGAACACAATGAGGCCGGCCGGCGGGTGACGGCCGCCATCGATCTCGGTGGCATCACCGCGGAACGCGCCAAGCGCCTGCTGAGGCTGGTCAACATGAGCGGCGCGCCGGGCCGTCAGCTCAACGTCGTGCTCATGGGTCCGCACACGCTGCACAAGCTGCTGGACGTGCCCGGCCTGATCCAGATCCGGCAGCGGGTCGCTTATCGCTATCGTGTCCGGCCGTTGAACGAGGCCGAGACCGCCGCCTACCTTGCCGCGCGCCTGCGCGAGGCCGGTGGCGATGCCGGGCGCCTGCTCGGCAGCGATGTGCCGCCGCGCGTCTACCGCTATGTGGCTGGCGTGCCGCGGCTGATCAACACGCTGATGGAAGCAGCCCTGGCGGCGGCCGCACAGGCTGGTGCCGAACGGCTGTCGGGCGAACTGATCCGCGCCAGCGCCGAGGCGCTGGGCTGGAAGACACTGGGCCGGCGGCGCCGGCCGGCGCAGCGGGCGGGCGCGGACGCCGTGGAGCGCGCGATCCAGGCCGATTCCGGCACCGGCGAGCCGAAGGCGGCAGCGGAGCGCAGCGAGCAAACCACGGCGCTGCTGGCCAGCGACATCCAGCCCGAGGGCGAAGCGGTATCGAAGCCCCGACCCGACTTGGCGGAGAAGCTGGACAAGCTGGGCCCGGCACCGCCGCTGGACCACGCCAGCACGGTACCGGCGATGAGCGCCGACGATCCCGGCGCCACCGGCATGCTGCGCCTCGAAGACCTCGACGAGCGCTTCGCCGAATCGGTCTTCGGCAGCGATAGCTGAAGCTCAGCCGGCCAGGGCCTCGGCCGTGGCCCGCAGGCTGCCGGCGTTGATCGCGCCGAAATACTCCGCCGTGGCGCCCGCTGACTTCAGGGTCTTCTTGATGATGCCCTCCAGGTTCGGCCGTTTGCCGGCGGGCGCCTCGGCCTTGCCAAGCCCGCCGCCGAACTCGACGTAGCAATCGACGCCGTCGGCAATGGCCTGTTGCAGGCAGCCGACCCAGTTCACCGGGTTGAACAATTGGAAGAACAGGCGCGTGCGGATGCTGTCGGCAGCCGCCTCGTGCGCCCGCGCCGTGTAGTTCGACAGCACCGCGATCGACGGCGGCGCGAACGCCGTGTCGTCCAGCACGGGCCGGAACAGCCGCGCGGCGGCGACCATGAAATAGGTATGGAAGGCGCCTTCGGTGGCCAGAGGCACGGCGCGCTTGCGCGGCATGGCCTCGGCCAGCCAGCCGGCCAGCGCCTCGAGGTCGGCCTCGGCGCCGCCGACGACGGTCTGTTCCGGCAGGTTGCAGCTCGCCACCTGGCAATAGAAGCGGTCGGCGATGTCGCGGGCGGTCGCCGCGTCCACGGTCAGCGCGAGCATGCCGCCCTCGCCATGCTCGCCCATCAGCTCGCCGCGGCGGCTGACCAGGCGCAGGCCGTCGGCAAAGCTCAGACTGCCGGCGGCGACCAGCGCCGTGTACTCGCCGAGGCTGTGGCCGCCGGCCAACACCGGCTCGATCGGCTTGCCCAGCAGTGCCTCCAGCACGCGCAGGCAGGCGATGCTGTGCGTCAGCAGCGCGGGCTGGGTGAAGCGCGTCAGGCCGATCTGGCCGTCCGGATCTTCGAAGCTCAGGCGGCACAGATCGTAGCCGAGCGCCTCGCTGGCCTCGGCATAGACCTGCCGGACGACGTCGAACTCCGCATACAGGTCGCTGCCCATGCCCGCGTACTGCGAACCCTGCCCCGGAAACACGTACATGATCTTGCGCTCTGCCATCGTCCGCCTCCCCGCGTGCAGGCGGCGAGCATACGGAGCGGCCCGGCCTGCGACAAGCCTCAGCGCAGGCGCCGCAATTCCTCGCCGAGCGTGCGGATGCCTTCACGCACGGCCTCGGGATCCTGCGCGTAGCTGAGCCGCAGGCACTCGTGGCGGTGCGGCCACTCGCCGGCCAGGCCCGGGAAGAAGTGCTCGCCCGGCAATACGAACACCCGCCGCTGCTTGAGCCGCTGGTACAGCTCGGCGCTGCTGACCGGCAGGCCGGGCAACCACAGCCAGAGGAAGAACGCGCCCTCGGGCCGGTGCAGATAATAGTCGACGCCCTGCAGCGCGTCCCGCAGCCAGGCGACCGCCTGCTCCGCGCGGCGCGCGTAGAACGGCCGGATCACGTCGCGGCTGAGCTGCAGCAGTTCGCCGCTGTCGACCAGGTCCCGCAGCAGCACCGCGCCGACGCTGCCGACCGCGAGGCTCAGGACCGCGTTCATCGCGCCGAGCGCGGCGACGATCTCGGGCCTCGCGATGACAATGCCCGTGCGCACGGCGGGCAAGCCGATCTTCGACAGGCTCATGCACAGGATCACGTTCTCGTCCCAGTACGGCGTCGCGTCCGTGAACACGATGCCGGGGAAAGGCAGGCCATAGGCACCGTCGATGATCAGCGGCAGGTTCCGGGCCGCCGCGGCCCTTGCCAGCTGTCCCAGCTCCGCATCGGTCAGCACGTTGCCGGTTGGATTGCAGGGCCGTGATACGCAGAGCGCGGCGATGTCCGGGCCGATGTCCAGCGCATCGAAGTCGACGTGATACTTGAACAGCCGGTCGGGCAGCGTTTCGATCGCCGGCCGCCGGGCGGTCAGCAGGCCGTCTTCCAGCCCGAGATCGGTGTAGCCGACATACTCGGGCGTCAGTGGCAGCAGGATGCGCCGGAAGCCGCCATCGTCGAAGCGTCCGGCGAGCAGGTTGAACAGCAAGAAGAAGCCGGACTGGCTGCCACTGGTCAGCGCGATGTGTTCCGGCCCCAGCGGCCAGCCCAGCTCGCGCTGCAACATCGCGGCCAGCGACTCGCGAAAGCGCAACTCGCCTTCCGGCGCCGCATAATCGGCCAGCATGCGGCGCAGCTCGCGCGGCCGGCCGGCCAGCTCGCGCAAGCGGCCGGCCAGCCGCTGCAGCACGGCGGGAATGTGGGCCGGATTGCCGCCCCCGAGCATCATCACGGGCTCGTCGGCGCTCATCGCCGCGCCGAGGTCGTCCATCAGTTCCCGCGTGCCGCTGGGGCGCGTGAAACGCTTGCCGAAACTCGAAAATTCCATCGCCTTCGTCCGCTCGCCGGCCGCCGCAGCGCGGCAGCGGCGCCATCCCTCGCCCCATGATACGTCGCCGCGGCCGTTCGCAGATCGGTTGCTGGCGACGCCAGAATCGAACAATAATGTTCGAACAGCTACACTATTGTTCGATTGAACCGGAGTGTCCGGCACATGAGCAAGCCACCGGCCGTCGTCGCCATCAGCCCGAAGATCCGCAACCGGCAGTCGCGCACACGCGCCCGCATCCTGCGGGAAAGCGCCCGGCTGTTCATCGCCAAGGGCTTCGAGAACGTCAGTGTCGAGGACATCATCGCCGCGAGCGAGGTCGCGCGCAGCAGCTTCTACCGCTTTTTCGCGAACCGCGAGGATCTGCTGGCACAGATCGTGCGCCCGGTCTTCGAGCGCGGGCTGGAATTGCTGCGTGACGCGCCGGACGGGGACGGCCGGGCCGTGCTCGAGCACGTGCTCGCGACCTACTTCGCATTGTGGCAGGAGAGCGCCGATGCGATGCGCGTATCCACGCGGGTCGGCGGCGTGAACTTCGCACTGTTCGACGACGTGCACGATCAGTATCGCCGCGCGCTGCTCACCCTGCTGGAAAGAGTCGCCGCCGACGGCATTCTGCTGGCCGGCGATGCCCGGGTCGCGGGCAGCCTGATCGCGCGGACCGCGATTCG
>RFHQ01000173.1 GCA_003695765.1 Gammaproteobacteria bacterium | reverse complement strand
GCGCGGCACCGGGTCGAAAGTCCACAACCGCCGCCCGTCGTGGGCGGAGAAGGCGCGGACCGCGCCGCTGGGCGCGTTGGCGCGATGGTTGTCACGCACCGAGGAGCCGACGACCAGCACGCCGTTGACAATCACCGGTGGCGACGGGAACCGGACTTCGCCGATCGCGGCCGGCGGCTGTGCCGACAGCACTTCCGGCTCGACGTCGACGATGCCACCGTGGCCGAAACCATCGCAGGGCTGGCCGTCGCGCGCGTCGACGGCGATCAGCTTGAGATCGTTGGTGGCCATGAACAGGCGGTGCCGGCAGGCGGCGGTGGCGGCGGTCTGCGCATCTTCCCAATAGGCGAGGCCGCGACAGTTGGCGAACGGTGGTGCCTCCAGCCCTTCCGGGTCGTCCGCGCTCGCATAACCGCCGATCCGTACGTCTGGCTGGTAGGCCCAGCGCTCCGTGCCGGTCGCCGGGTCCAGCGCCACGACGCGGTTGAACGGCGTGCAGATCGCGAGATGGCCGCCGGCCGTTGCCGGCAGCAGGATCGGGTTGACCTGCACCTTCGCGGTCGCGTTATGGAATTCGCTATGGCGTTCCAGTTCGCCGCTGCGGTACTGCCAGGCGACCTCCAGTTGCCGCACGTTACCGGTGTTGATCTGGTCCAGCGGCGAGTACTGCTGGCCGCCAGGCCCGCCGCCGTAATGCGCCCACTGCGCGGCCGCGGCCGCCGTGCTGAACAGGCAGGCAAGGCAAAGGCTCAACTTGCGGCGGGCGCGCATTGCTGTTTCCATGAATGGCAGGGACCGGCATGTTACGGCGATTGCAGGGCCGATGCCATGCCGGCAAGGAGGATGCTTTGCAGGTCGACATCATCCTGGAGCCCGGCACGCCGGCGGACGAGGTCCTGCGCCTCGGCCGCCTGGCCGAAGCGGCGGGTATCCAGACCGTCTGGGCCTCCAACTTCCCGGCGCGTCGCGACCCCTTCCTGACGATGCTGCCGCTGGCTCGCGATTCGCAGCAATTGCGGCTCGGGATCATGCCGCTCAGCCCGTTCGAGAAACAGCCGGTCAAGATCGCCGACACGCTGCTGACCTTCAACGAAATGGCCGGCGGGCGGGCCAGCCTGCTGATGGGAGGTCTCGGTCGTTCCGGCGCCAGCGCAATGGGCGTCGAGCCATTGCGGCGGGTGACGGCGACCCGCGAAGCGGTGCAGATCGTGCGTGCCGCCTGCCGGCAGGACGCCGTCAATTTTTCCGGTGAACTGTATCGCGCGCAGAGTTACTCGGCGCCGTGGCGTTGCCGCGTGCCGCCGCGCATCTATGTGGCGGCGAACGGTCCGCAGATGCTGCGCATGGCCGCGAGCTGTGCCGACGGCGTGATGTTCAGCGACGCGACGCTGGCAATGCTGCCCGGGATACTCGGCGAACTGGACGCCGCGCTGCAGGCGGCCGGGCGTCAGCGCGCGGAATTGCGGCTCAACAATTTCTTTGCCTGGCATGTCAAGCGAGACAAGGCAGCGGCAATTGCGGAAGCCCGCCAGGAACTGGTCTGGCGTGGCGTGCTGAAGCGCGAATACATCGAGGCCTTCCTCGACGAAGACGACGTGCGCCTGGTCGAGAACAACTGGCCAGCGTTTCTGCAGGCCTTCATCAAGCAGACGCCGGTCATCGAGGGCGTGCCGGAGCCCATCGTCGAAAAGCTGATCGACAATCTGACACTGACCGGTGACGAATCGGACATCGATCGCATCGTCGCGGAGTTGCAGGAGTTCGCCGCCGCGGGGCTCGATGAAATCGCCTTGCGCATGCACCGCGACGCCGACGAAGCCATCGCGCTGATCGGCCGCTACGTCGTGCCCGCGCTCAGCTGAACGACTGCTTACGGAGGTTCATGGCAAACGGCCTCGATGTTGTTGCCGTCGGGGTCCAGCACGAAAGCCCCGTAATAATGCGCGTGATATTGGGGCCGTGGGCCCGGTGCCCCGTTGTCGCGCGCACCGGCAGCCAGCGCGGCGGCATGAAAGGCCTCGACAGCGGCCCGGTCGACGGCGGCGAAGGCGACGTGCACGCGCCGGTGAGCCCGCTCACCGGCACGCAGCCAGAACAGCGGCCGGCCGGGAGGGCCGAAGCCGGCATGGCCCTGGCTTTCCTCGACCAGCCCATAGCCCAGTGGTGCCAGCGCCGCGCGGTAGAACTCGACGCTGCGGGCGTAATCGCTGACTTCCAGCCCGAGGTGGTCGAGCATCGCGGGATCCTCTCGCAGCACTAGTCGGCGAGCCAGCGGGTGAGCGCAGGCGTGGCCCGTTCCCGGTACTCGCCGTCGTCACGCAACACGAACAGCACAGCCAGGCCCTGGCGGCTGGCCAGATCGAAACCCGCGTCCGGCCCGAGCACGAACAGCGCGGTCGCCAGCCCGTCGGCGTCGGTGCAATTGTCGGCAAGAACGGTCACCGAGGCGAGCCCGTTGGCCACCGCTTGCCCGGAACGCGGATCGATGATGTGCCCGAAACGCCGCTCGCCGGACGTGAAAAAATTACGGTAGTCGCCCGAAGTCGCGACCGCCGCGTTCACCTGCATGCTCAGCACGCGCTGCACGCTGCGGCCGAGCCGGTCCGGTTTCTCGACGCCGATCCGCCAGGCGCGCCCGTCGGGCCGCCGGCCTCCGGTCCGCAGTTCGCCGCCGATCTCGACGAGATAGTCGCTGATGCCGCGCGCTTCCAGCAGCGCCGCGAGCCGGTCGACCGCGTGGCCCTTGGCGATCGCCGACAGGTCCAGTTCCAGGTCGGGCCGCAGCTTGCGCAGCGCCGGTGGCTCGGCGCGCGATTTCAGCATGCGGTAGTCGACCCGCGCCCGCGCCGCGACGATCTCGTCCACCGTTGGCGGGCGGTCGCGCCCGTCGCCCGGTCCGAATCCCCAAGCGGCCACCAGCGGCCCGGCGGTGATGTCCAGCGCGCCGCCGCTCAGTTCGGCGATCGTCAGCGCGCGGTCGACCACCTGCACCAGGGCCGGGGACGCCGGCTGCCAGTCCGTGCTGCGGCTGCGATTGAAGCGGGAGATCTCGGAATCCGGACGCCAGGTCGACATGGCCGCTTCCACTGCCGCCAGTTCCGCCGCGACATCGGCCTGCAGGCGATCCCTATCGAGTCCGGGCGGCAGGCGGCCGAAGCGCAGCGTATAGGTCGTCCCCATTGCCTGGCCGCTGATCGCCAGCGGCTCCGGCGCCGGCGCGCAGCTGGCAAGCAGCAGCAACAGCGTCAGCACAGCGGATATTTCAGCTCGCATGGCGGCTGGCCTGTGTATTCCTTATCATTCCGGTCGTCCGTTCACGCCGGCCGGCTGCGGCCGGCCCTGCCGAATCCCGAAAGATACCGCCTATGAACGTCGTCATCACCGGCAGCACGGAAGGCATCGGCCTCGGCATGGCGCGGGAATTCCTGGCCCGCGGCCACGATGTGGTCGTCTCCAGCCGGCGTCCCGAGGCCGTGGCGCAGCGGCTCGCGGAGTTGAGCCATGAATTTCCGGGGCGCCGCATCGTCGGCCAGGTCTGCGACGTCGGCGATTTCGACGCGGTGCAAGCACTCTGGGACAAGGCGGCCGGAGAACTGGGCGGTGTCGACATCTGGGTCAACAACGCCGGTCGCGATGGCAGGAAAGTGCCGTTTTTCATGCTGCCGCCGGAAGACTATCAGCTGACCGTGCGCACCAACCTGATCGGCGTGATGAACTGCTGCCGGGTCGCGATTCCCGGCATGTACCAGCAGGGCGGCGGCCGGATCTTCAACATGGAAGGTTTCGGCAGCAACGGGCAGGTTCGGCCGACGATCGCTCCCTATGGGGCGACCAAGTACGCGGTGACCTATCTGACCAAGGCGCTGGCGCTGGAGCTGAAGGACACGCCCGTGAAAATGTGTTACCTGAGTCCCGGCATCGTCGTCACCGACCTGCTGGTGCCGCCGCCGGAAGAACGCGGCGAGCGCTGGGAGCAGAGCAAGAAGATCCTGAATATCCTGGCCGACACCGTCGACACCGTGGCGCCGTTCCTGGTCGACGGCATGCTGCGCATGGATCGCAACGGTGGCGCCGTGCGCTGGCTCACGCCATGGAAGGTCCGGCGGCGATTCCTGATGAGCCTGTTCCGCAAGCGCGACCTGTTCGGGCCGCTGGGGGTCTGAGCGTTACTCCTTGAAGCGCAGGCGGACCTGGCTGTAGGCGGCCACGGCCTCGCCATCGACCCGGTGTGGCTTGAAGCGCCAGCGCCGGACCGCTTTCAGCGCCGCCTCGTCGAAGACGCCGGCCGGCTCGCTGCCGATCAACCGCAGGTCTTCGACTTCGCCGCTGGCGTTGACCAGGAATTTCAGCTCGACCCAGCCCTCGACGCCGCGCTCCGCCAGGTTGCGCGGGTAATCGGGCTGGACGAAACGCCGGAATTCCAGGGCCGACAGCGCGACCGTTGCGGGGCCCGGCGGGGGCAACGGCCCGATTTCGTCCGGCGCCGGCCGCATCCGCGCGCGTTGCGGTGGCGGCGGGCCAACGGCTTCTGCCGGGGCCGTCGCCGGGATATCCCCCGATCGCTCGGCCGGCGCCGTTGCGGCGGCCAACCGTGTCTCCCGGGCCGCCGCCGGTGAGGCCGTCTCGGGCTGCGCCGCTGCCCCGGCGGCCTCCGCGCGGGGTGTC
>RFHQ01000172.1 GCA_003695765.1 Gammaproteobacteria bacterium | reverse complement strand
GCCGGCGGCCGGGCGGCGAGAAGAAATCGGCGTCGTCCTCGCGACTGCGCCAGCGGTGCCGGGCAGCGCTGCGGACGCGGAGCCCAACGTCGGCACTGACAACCAAGTGGTGCTCAAGGGGGTAAGGGGCCATGAGACATCCACCGAGCCAGGCTCGTGCCACGGGCGTGGCCGTCGCGGTCACCGGCCTGCTGCTTTGCATCAATTCGCCGGCCGCCGTCGTGGTCGTAGACGGGCAACTGAATGACCTGATCGCTGCTGCGGCCAACCCGGACACCGGGGCCATCGCCACGGAATCCGGCGCCGATGCCGAGAACAACGGCTTCGACATCACCAGCAGCTACAGCTATTTCGACCCGGTCCTGGACGTGTTTTACCTCGGCTTCGAGACGGCCGGGCCGGTCGGTGATTCCTGTACACCGACCGGCGGCGGTATCTGCGGCATCCTGAACACGCCGAATTTCCAGACGAACGAGTCCTACGGCTTCCAGCTCGACGTCAACAGCGATGCCAGTTACGAGGTCGGACTGGTGCTCGTCGGCGACGGCGGCAGCGGTGTGGGCCCGGATACGGCGACCAGCATGACGGCACCCGGTGGCGTCGTCATCGACTGGGCTGTCAGCGAAGCCGACGATGGCGTCGAATTCAGCGTCGGGGGCCTGCTTGCGAGCGGCATCCTGCCCCAGTTCAGCCCCGTGAACCCGGTATCGGTCACGCTGCGATTCACCGGTGGCGGTGCGCCGAATCCCGGACCGGAGGACGAAGCCTTCCATACGACCATCCTGACCCCGGTGCCCGCTGCGGCGTGGCTGCTGGGATCGGCCCTGCTTGGCCTGGGCGGCATCGCCGCGCGCCGGCAACAGAGGCAATCATAATGAAAACGAAATCTGCAGCTGCATTCACCGCCCTTGCGGTCGTGCTGGCGCTGGTCGCGCCCGGCGCACTGCTCGCGGCCAATACGCACGTCCTGAACGACCCGCAGGAAATCACCAGCTTCCTCAGCGGCTACGATGTCAAGGCCGTGACCTTCGTGCTCGACGAGAACGATACCCTGACGATTTCTATCGAGCCCTACGGCGTCCCGGGCGACGCGGACGGCGACGGCAACCCGGATGCGTCGAGCAACCCGGCCATCCTGGATCAGCCGGGCGTCGGCGCGACCGAGTTTCTCAACATCGGCCTGGTCTGCGGCGACCCGGCCATCTGCGTGCCGGACGTCAATTTCACCTACACGAACAACACGTTGTCCGTGGACAACTCTGCCGCCGGGCCGGCCTCGATGGCGATAGCCAACGGAGCCTACGAGCTGACGATTCCGAACTTCAGCCAGTTCAAGGCCAACCTGGGCGGCACGAGCTCGTTGTTCGGCAGCTTCAGCTTTTCCGCGAGCTTCACCGATCTGTTCCCGGACGACTTCGCCCCCGACGTCGACGCCAACGGCGCCCCGGTCTGCGAGCCGATCAGCCTGGAGCCGCCGGTCGTCGGCAAGATGCCTTTCGACTGCTTCGCCATCAACAAGGTCAAAGTCGAGGACAAGCCCGGCGCGACCAAGGACAAGATCAAGATCGCCAAGGCCGGTTTCCGATTGGACCCGCCGAATTCGGTTGATCTGAGCACCGACATCGTTGAAATCCGTCTCGACGGCCTGGTCTTCCAGTTCCCGCCCGGCAGCTTCGAGCAGAAAGGCAGCAAACCGGACTACGTCTTCAAGTCGGCGTCCGGCGTCAAGCCGAAGGTCGAGGCGCGCCTGCGCTTCGACAAGGCCACCTGGGAACTGTCGGTCAAAGACGGTGATGCGTCCTTGATCGACAACAGCGACGGCGTCGACGTCACCTTGATGATCGGCGACTACGAAAACACCGAGAACATCGTGCTCGACGCGGAAGGTGAATTCGTCGGCGTACCGAAACGCTCCTGCCGTCACGTCACCAGCGACAGCAGCGATGACGGCACGCCGGGGGTGAACAAGCTGAGCTGCCTGTCGGGACTCAGCGTGCAGCACAGCAGCGGCACGATCATCACGAAGACCCGGGCGGCGGCGGAACTGCTGCACCCGAACACCGTGTTCGTCGAGGAAGCCACCGGCGATATGGCCGTGATCCACACGTCCTGCAGCCAGTGCCTCCGCTGCGGGGACGTGGTCGGCAATTTCACGATCGTGGAGATCGAGGGCCTCCCGGGCGACAAGATGGCGCAGAAATGCGGCGTGCCGGACGCGAGCTGCTCGCTGCTGCCCGCCAGCCCGCAATAGGTTCGGTCGGGCAGTCAGCCGAATGGGGCGATGGCGGCGGTCCCGGCCGCCGCCACGCGCCCGGACCGCGATGCGCGTCAATCCGACGCCCAAGCTGATCGCCTGGCTGCTGTTCGCGCTGATCAGCGGCGGAGCGCTGGCGCTCGCGAGCTGGTACCCGCTGGGCTACATCCGCTTCACCTACGAAGACCTGTACGCCGAATGGGCGCAGTTCTACCTGTTCGTCTTCCTGTTCGTTGCGGCGGCCCGGGCCGCCTGGCGACTGCGGGGTCCGCAACGGCATTTTCTGTTGCTGCTGGCAATGCTGGCCCTGTACACCTTCATGGAGGAGATTTCCTGGGGCCAGCGATTGCTGGCTTTCGAGACGCCGTACCTGTTCGAACAGTACAACCTGCAGCAGGAAACGAACCTGCACAATTTTTTCGCCGGGCCGCTACGCACCTGGACGAAAACCGTCCTCGAATGGGCGCTGGCGGGCGCGCTGCTCATGTATGGACTCGCACTGCCGCTGCTGGAACGACGCTCGCGGACGGTGCGCCACTGGATCGCCAGGCTCGGCGTCGTCACGCCGCCGGCATGGCTGGCGCCATATTTCCTGACCGCTGCCGTCTGCGAGCTGAGTCTCCTGCATTTCAACGAGGCAGAGATCGCCGAGCTCCTGGTGGCCTCCAGCCTGCTGATCACCGTCATCGTAAAGACAGCCCGGAGCGAATCGCGATCTGCTCCGGTTCGCCGCGCGACGGAGGCGACAGACGGCCGCTCCATCGCCGGCGTTTTCCTGCTCGCCGCCTTGTTGTCGGCCGGCACGACGCAACTGATCTATCATTCTCCGGCCGGCCGTCAGGCGCTCGAAGAGCGTGTCCTCGCCGGCGTCGAAAAGTTCGCGCGCCGTTACGAAAACCGGGGCAACTGGGCGCGGGCAGCGGAGTTCTATGCAATTGCCGATGCAGCCCATCCCGGGAGGCGCTCGATTCTGCTCGGTCTCGCGCGCAGTTACCAGGCGCTGCAGGACGAAGCCCGCTACCGCGCCGTCCACTTGCGCCTGCTGGCACAGCAATCGCGTGACGCCGACGGGCACACTGATCAATTCGCCGTGGAATTCTCACTGGCCCAGAGCCTGACCAGGGTGGGCCAGCACGCGGCCGCACGGCAGCACCTGGAACAGGCCAAGGCACTCGCCATGGCCCGCGCGGCAGCCAATCCCGACGATCCGGAGGCTCATTACTGGCTGGGGCGCGTGTACCAGTTTGCCGGCGACCAGGCCGCAGCGCTCGCGCAGTACCGGCAGGCGGCGAGTCTGTCTCCCGAGCGCGCCAAATATGAGCGTGCAATCGCCCTGTTGACAGTTCGGGGACAGTGACCCTGATTCATTAGGGTCACTGTCCCACATCTTTGTCAGT
>RFHQ01000027.1 GCA_003695765.1 Gammaproteobacteria bacterium | reverse complement strand
TGACGCGGAGCAGAACGCGGTTCGCCTGACCACGGCCGCCGTGCTGCTGGCGGCTCTTGCCATCTGCGCCTGGCATGCCTGGCCCTACCTCGCCAACGGCCAGTTGCTGGATGCCGACAGCTACACCTGGCTGAGCCACGCGCAGCGCCTGCTCGACGGACAGGGCTGGTACGACCACCGCCAGCCCCGCGCCAACTGGCCGGACGGCGAACGGCAACATTCCTCGCGGCCCTTCGTCCTGCTGTTGCTGGCCGGCGCCACATTGCTGGGCCCTTGGCTGGGCAAGCAGCCGGCGCTGTTCTGGACCGGCGCCTGGCTGGCACCGCTGCTGTTTCTCGCCACCGCGCTGGCCACCGGCCGGCTGGCGGGCCTGACCGGCGGGCCGGGTCGCGCACCGCTGGCAGTGCTGCTGCTGGCCTGCCAGTTCCCGGCGCTGGCCTATGGCCTGCCCGGCCGTGCCGACCACCACGCGCTGATCATGCTGGTATTCGCGCTCAGCGCCATCGCGACCCTGCGCATGCTCCGCCAGCCCGGGCGCGCCGGGCCGGCAATGCAGGCCGGCCTGCTGGCCGGTTTCGGTGTCTGGCTCAGTCCGGAGTTCCTGCTGGCGCTCGTCGGCTTCCTGGGCTTGCCGGTCATCGCCTGGGCTGGCGATCCGGACAGGCGCTGGCGCAACGGCCTGCTGCAAAGCCTCGGCATGCTGCTGGCGCTGGCCGTTGCCATCGGGGTCGAGTACCGGCCCGAGGCCTGGCTCGCGGTCCGCTACGACCGGATCTCCGTCGCGCACCTGGCCGTTGCCGCTGTCGCCAGCGCGTTCTGGCTGCTGATCGGCCTGACGGCGCCACGAGGCGGTGCCGCGGCAGCGGGCCGCCAGGCGCTCGGCTACCGTTTGATCTATGCCGGCCTGCTCGGTCTGCTGAGCGTTGGCGGTTTTGCGCTGCTGTTCCCGGGCTTTTTTGCCGGGCCTGTCGCCGGCATGGACCCGCGGGCGAAGCTGATTCTCGTCGACCTGGTGCAGGAGACCGGCGGGCTGCTGGAGCGCGGGCCGCTGGTGTTGCTGCTGTACCTCGGCGGCGCCCTGCTGGCGGCGCCAGTCGTGGCCGAACGCCTGTGGCGCGACCGGGATCATGATCGTCGCCTTGGCTGGCTCCTTTGCGGTTTGCTGTTACTGGTCTATGTTCCGCTGAGCCTGTTCATGCTGCGCTTCGCCCCGTACGCGGCGATTGTCGCGGCAGCGGTGCTGGCCGACGGGCTGGTCCGCCTGGCGCAGGCCGGCAGACGATGGCTTGGCGCCAGCAACTGGCTGGCGGTCTGGTTGCCGCGCGCCGGCGCCGCCAGCGTCGCGGGACTGGCGCTGGGATTGGCGCTGTTCACGGGCCGTTCGCTGGCGGCCTTGCCGCCCTGTCACCAGCATCTGAAGGCCTTGGCGGAGTACCTCGCGAGGCAAAAGGCGCCCGACGGCGGCCCGCTGACGATCGTCGCGATGGCGGACATGGGCCCGGAACTGCTGTACCGGACGCCGCACCGGGTGATCGCGACGCCGAGCCTCAGCAACCAGGCTGGGGCGATCGCGATGTTCGAGATCTTCGATGCCGTCGACGATGTCGCCACCCGGCCGATCCTGCGGGACCGCGGCATCAACGCGGTGCTGATCTGCCGCGCGTTGCCGTTCAACTCGCCCGGGCGCATGGATCGGCGACTGTACGCGCGCTTGATGTACCGGGAAGTCCCGTTCTGGCTGGTGCCGCAGCCACTGCCGCCGGAACTGGCCAGCCTGTACGAATGGTTCCTGGTGAAGCCGCAGTGGCTCGGGAAGGCCTCGGTCAGGCCGCCCGCTGCCAGGCCGTGATGCGGAACAGGGGCGCCAGCGGCGGCAGGCGCCGCAGCGCCACGCGCTCCAGCCGGCCGGCCGCCGCGGCCTCGATCGCGTAGATGTCGGTCTCGTGGTAATGGGCGTCGAAGCCGGCAATGCGGCGGCCGAGCCGGTACAGCCGGCTCTCGGTCGGGCCGGAGACGATGAGCAGGCCGTCGTCGGCGAGCTTGCCGGCCAGCGTGGCGAGCAGCTGGTCGTAGTCGGCATTGTGCTCCAGCGAGTCCAGCGCGAAGACGACGGCATAATGCCGGTCAAGCGCCGAATCCAGCGTTCGCTGCCGGCCCCCTGGGATCTCGGTTTGCAGGAAAGCGCTCGCCGCGGCGTTTTCCTCGATAAACTCGTAGTCGCGCAGCCAGGATGGCAGCAGGTGGTAGAGTTCGCCGGCAGCCGCGCCGAAATCGAGCACCGGTCCGGGTCGGGCATGCCGCTTGGCCAGGCTTGCGGCGAGGTACAGGCGGGCCCAGCTCAGGTAGGCGGCGGCAAGATTCGGATGGCAATAGGACGGGACGCAGCTTTCTTCCCACCGCGCGAAGTCCTGCCGCCACGGCAGCTTCGCGGCCAGAACCGCGCGGCGGGCATGGATGTGTCGCATGACAGACAGCAAGCCTGAAAATCCTGAAACCGCGGCCAGAGGCTGGCGGCAATGCTAGCAGAGCCGGGCGCCGACCGAGCGGCCACGCGGATCGCGGTCGTCGTTCCCTGTTATCGAGTGAGCGGCCAGGTCCTCGAGGTCCTGGCGGCCATTGGGCCGGAGGTGGAGCGTATCTACTGCGTCGACGACGCCTGCCCGGACGGTAGCGGCCGCGTGATCGAGCAGCAATGCGACGATCCGCGGGTATGCGTGGTGTACCGCGAGCGGAACGGCGGCGTCGGCGCGGCCGTCAAGACCGGTTATGCCCGGGCGCTGCAGGATGGCGCGACGGTTGTCGTCAAGCTGGACGGCGACGGGCAGATGGACCCTGCCCTGATTCCGAGGTTCGTCGCGCCGGTTCTGGCCGGTCGCGCGGACTATACGAAGGGCAACCGTTTCTACCGTCTCGAGTCCCTGCGTTCGATGCCGGCCCGGCGCAAGCTCGGCAACGCGGGTCTGTCCTTCCTGAGCAAGCTCTCGTCCGGCTACTGGAGCCTGTTCGATCCGACGAACGGCTACACTGCGATCCATGGCCGCGTGCTCTCCGAGTTGCCGCTGGCGCGCATCAGCGACGACTGGTTCTTCGAGTCCGACATGCTGTTCCGGCTGAATACACTCGGCGCCGTCGTCGAGGACCTGCCGATGGAGGCGACCTATGGCGGAGAACAGAGCAATTTGCGGATTCGCGACGCCTTGCTGACGTTCCCGCGCAAGCACGGCGCGAATTTCTGCAAGCGCATTTTCTATAACTACTTTCTCAGGAATTTCAGCATTGCGTCCCTGCAGCTTGTGATCGGCGCGCTGCTGCTAGGCTTCGGCGTCATCTTCGGCAGCGTGAAGTGGTGGCAGGCCATCGAGACGCAACAGGCGGTAACCGCCGGCACGGTCATGCTGGCCGCCTTGCCAACGCTGCTGGGCGTGGAGCTGCTGCTGGCTTTTTTGAATTACGACATCGGCAGCCAGCCGCGGGTGCCGCTGCATCGCAAGCTGGATGCGCTCTGAACACGCGTCAGAACGCGTCGAAATCGAAAGCCTCGAAGTGGATGCCGGATCGGCCTGGCGCTGCCAGTCCCGCTGCCAGGCTGCGAAACACGAGGTTCAGTGGTGCCGGACGCAGTCGCCCAGGCAAGGTCCGGTAACGCCATGCGGGCCAATGCCGCCCCGGATCCAGCCCGAGCCATGTCCGCGGCCGGAGTCCTGCTCGCCGGCGTGGCAGCGTGGGTGGCAGCAGGTTGGCGTCGCAACGAGCCAGTTCTACCACGGGCGCGAGCGGCCAGCGGTAACTGGGCGCGTAGATCGCCGGAGGGCGGGCGCTCGTGTCGACCGTATACGTCGCACCGGGCCGAGCGAGGCGCCATTGTATGCGCGCGGCATCGCGCAGTACGCGAAACTCGACTGGAGCCGGCGTCGGGGCCGGGGTCTCGCCGAAGCCGATGCGCGCATCCAGCGGGGCGATCGACATGAAGCCCAGGCGGGACAGGAATCCGTGCGTGCTCTGGCGATTGGTGACGGCCATCAACAGTGACAGGCCTGCGGCCCGAGCCGCTTCGATCGCGGCCGCGCCGCTGCGCGCCAGCAGGCCCTGCCGGCGCCAGCCGGAATCGGTCGCGACGTTCAGGGCCAGGCCAGCCATCAGTTGCCGGCCGAACAGTTCGCAACGAAACGGCGTGATGGCGAAGTGGCTGACGATCTGGTCGCCGGCCATCGCATTGCAGGCGATCGCGCTGCCTGCAGGATTGTCGAAATACAGCCAGCGGAGGTAATCAGAATTCAGATGGGGCGCAGCCGGGAAGGCGCTCGCGAGAAAGCGGGCGGTCGGGCCGACGGCGTCGCCGATCTCCAGTCTCTCTATGTGGATCGTTTCAGTCACCTAGATGCCGCGCGACATAGTGGTCGTAACGCATGATGGTGAAGCCCTCATCGACGATCATGCGCAGCTTGTCGAAAACCGAGCGACGGTTGCGGAACATCAGCCAGTTGTAGAAGGGTCGGTCAGCGAACTCAGGAAAAGCGCGGCGATCCTGATCGGGATCGATGTCGTGCGGGTGCAGGTAGCCGATCACCGGCCTGCCGTCACGGCTGATTCGCTGCATGGCTTGCCGGAGCACGAATGGCGGCAGCAGGCGGAAATATACGCCGCCGCCACAAGGCACGCGAAGCCGCGGCCACGGCGCCAGGCTGATGGGCAATTCCCAGACTGTGTCATGCATTCGTGACGGCTGCTGCGGGAAACCCGGCCAGCCGAACAGGGGATTCATAGCCGGAATCACCGAGCTACTGTAGCGGAAACCGAATTCATCGAGTATCTCGTACAACCACGAGGTCGCCGGTACGGACGAAAAGCACGGTGCTCGAAAACCACTGACTCGCGAGACGCCAGCGGCTTCCAGGGCCTCGATATTGCGCTGCAAGTCGTGCCAGAAGCTTTTCCGATCGTGGCTGGCCAGGACTCGATGATCGTTACTATGGCAAGCGATTTCGTGGCCCGCCGCGGCAATCTGTCGGACCAGGGACGGGTACTGCCGCGCGATCGTCCCAAGGACGAAGAACGTACACTGCATGCCGGCGCCATCCAGGAACTCAAGATAGCGCTCGACGTTGCCGGGCACGCGCCCCGAAAAGCGCTGCCACGACGGGTCGTTGCAACGATCGTCTTCGACGTCGACGCTGAACAGGTAGATTTTCCTGGCGCCGTCATTGCTCATTGCGCGCTGACTTGCGGGCCAACAAGCGGTTCGATCGGGGCCCGCTTGGGATGGTGCGTCAGACTAGAGGGCGATCCGTTGCGTGGTCAAGCGCATTCCTTGCGTGGGCGGTCAAGCCCACGGGGGCGGTGCTACAATTCGGCGCTTTCTGCCTACGGAAGCATTGATATGTCCGGCCCGCTGTCAGGCATCAAGATCCTCGAACTCACCAGTGTCGTGCT
>RFHQ01000171.1 GCA_003695765.1 Gammaproteobacteria bacterium | reverse complement strand
GCCCGGCCACGCGTCCTGCCGCCGAGCGGGCCTGCCGCAGCTCCATGGCTCGCTCGCTTCGCTCGCTGCGCTTTACTTCCGCTGCCGGCAGCCCGCTCGACGGCCTGGTCGTTCGCCGGCCCGGTCCGTCGGCACCGATCAGCCCGCGATGCCGCTCCAGTTCCGCACCAGGTAATCCGCCGAGCGCATCGCCAGCGCATGAATCGTGAAAGTCGAATTCACGGCCGAGCTGGTTGGGAACAGTCCGCCGCCGCCGATGAACAGGTTTTCGACCTCATGCGCGCGGCCCCACTGGTCGGTGACCGATGCGCGCGGATCGTCGCCCATGATCGTGCCGCCCATGATGTGCTGCGCGACCTTCGGCCCGTGCCAGGCTTCGGTCGCGCCGGCAGCTTTCAGGATCGCGAGGCCCTCCTCGGCGGACTGTTGCCACAGGCGCATGCCGTCCGGGCTGGTTTGGTAGCGGATCTGTGCGAGCGGATAGCCCCAGGCGTCCTTGTTCCCGGCCAGCTCCACGCGGTTCTCGCGCAGCGGCTGGTCTTCGACGATCGACACGATCTGCGCGAGCCGGCGCGCGGCCTTCTGCATGAAGGGCTCGAGTTCGCTGCCGATGATGTCGATACGCGACATCGCGATGCCGAGCAGATCGTTCGGCTTCAGCGCGAGGCCGCCGATCCACTGCCGGCTACCGAAAGCCTCGTCGTCGCCGGACTTTTCGAAATGGTCCTGGTTGATGATCTGGCCGCCGCTGATGCCGAGATGGTTCTGGGTATCTCGCTCGAACAGGCCGGAATGCACCACCGCCGGGTGTGACATCAGGTAGGCGCCGACCAGCCCGTTGCGATTCGCCAGCGCGCGATCGCCGCGGCCGGACCGCGAGTTCAACAGAATGCGCACGTTCTCGACCGTGAAGGCGCAGAGCACGACGACGTCCGCGCGCAGCTCATGCCGCTGGCCGTCGGCGTCGTGATACTCGACGCCGGTCACGCGGCGGCCGCGGACGTCGCTGAGCAGGCGGGTCACGTGGCAGTCGTTCCACAGCTCGGCGCCGGCCCGGCGGGCGCGCGGCAGGTAGTGCACCAGCGGGTTCGCCAGCGCCCCGGTCGGGCAGCCGGCGTCACACCAGCCGTCCCAGATACAGGCGGGGCGCCCCTTGTATGGTTGCGTCAGGATCGCGACCGGCACCGGCGCGACGCGCAGGCCGAGTTTCTCGAAGCCTCTGGCCAGCATCTCGCCCTGGGCGAAGCGGGGCACCGGCGGCAGTGGGTAGGGCTCGCCCGGCGGCCGCCAGATCTCAGCCTCCGCGTCGCCGGCGACGCCGACGTCGGCCTGCACCCGATCGTACCAAGGGCGCAGATCGGCATACTCGATCGGCCAGTCCAGACCCTTGCCGAATTGGCTGCGCTCCTTGAAGTCGTTTTCGTGCAAGCGCGGCCAGACACCGAAGTGGTGCACAGCCGCGCCGCCGGTGCCACGGCCGGCATTGAAATTGAAAGACAGGCTGTCCTTGCTCGTTTCCGGCACGTGCGGCTCGGCCCACTTGAGCTTGCGCGCCCAGATCTGCGAGCTGTACAGATCGGAGAGTCGCCGGTCCGGCCCGGATTCGAGGATCGTCACGCGTTTGCCGGACTCCGCCAGCAGCGCGGCGAACACGGCGCCGGCGGCGCCGGCGCCGACGACTACGACATCGGTCATGTCGGATTTGACGGCTACCATGGCGTTGGCGGCAGGATGTGCGGCATGTACGGGATCCCGAGCCGCTGGAAGCCGTCCGTGGTGCCGTAGACCACATCGACCGCGTCGTTGCGCAGCACCAGGTAGACCAGCAGCGCCGGCGGACCGGCCCAGCCATCCGGCTGGCCAGCGAGCAACTCGCGCAGCAGCTCGGTCGCTGCACCGGCCTCCAGTGCGGCGAAATTCCGCGCCCGGCGTTGCCGCGCCAGCTCGTCGATCGACACGAGGCTGGCGCGGTAAAAGGGCGCGTATGGAGGCGCGACATTGAAGTAGCGCGCCATCAGCAAGGAGTCATTGGCCGGAACTGCGAGCTGGCTATCGACGAACCAGGCGATTCCGGCTTCGGCGGCCCCGGGCGCGAACGCCTCGCCGATGGCCTCCAGCAAATGCGCTTCGCTGGCGTCCAGTACCCCCAGCTCGGCGCCGCGGGCACGCGCGTCCCGCGGCGTCAGCCAGGCAGTGACGCCGGCAATGCTGAAACTGTACAGGCCGAGGCCCGCGTGGCGCAGGAAGTCGCGCCGATTCGTAGCCGCCATGCTGTTCTCCCGCTGATGCTAGAATAGTTGAAAATTTCCGGCCCAGCCAAGTGGCCGCCGAATCGGGACGGAAACAAGAGCATGCTGGACGCGGCGCGCGAGGATGATTGCTTGACGACCGAACAAGCGGCAGTCCATGAGAGCCAGGAACCGCATGTGATCGCCGGCTGGGTCGCGGCGGTCGCGCAGGCCTGCGAATCGCAGCAGCTGCCGGCGCAGCAGATATTCGGCGAGGCCGGCATCGACCTGGCCGCGGTGCGCAAGCCGACGGCGCGCTTCCCGATCTCCCGCATGAACCGCGTCTACGAACTGATCGGCGAGACCACGGAGGATCCCTGTTTTGGTTTGACGATCGCGGAGTTCGTCCATCCGACGACCATGCACGCGCTCGGCTATTCGCTGTTCGCCAGCAGTACGCTGGAGTCCTTCTGCCGGCGCATCGTG
>RFHQ01000170.1 GCA_003695765.1 Gammaproteobacteria bacterium | reverse complement strand
GTCGTCTACGAGACCATCCGCGGTGCCAATCACCAGGACTTCGCGATGTACGGCCACCAGTTCTTCGACGGTGAGGGCCAGCTCGGCTGGCGGCAGCAGATTTCATTTGCTAACCGGCGCACGGCGACGTTTTTCGCGCCGAAGTGAAGCCAGCGGACCTGCCTGTGTTAGCATGGCCTCGGGCTGATCCGCGGCGGCCATGACCGCCGTGCGATGACCGCAAGAACAAGAATGAAAAAGTTTGCCGTCCTTCCTGTCCTGCTGTTGGCACTGGCTGCCTGCGTCTCCACCGAGCAGATCGTGCGCGTCGAAACACTCGATGCCGCCACCAGCCAGCCGAAGGTTCTGCTGATGGAACCGGACATTCGCTACTACATCCTGACGATGGGCGGCCTGCTGGAACCCAATAAGGAGTTGAGCGAAGCAGCGCAGCGCAATTTCCTCGCAGCCGTCCGGGACTATGCCGAGCAACACGAGTTCGACATCCTGCAACTACCACCCGCGGCAGCCAACGACCCGGAAGTCAACGCCTACGAAAAACTTCACCTGGCTGTCGGCCAGACATTGGCCGACAACTATTTCGGAGCGACGCAATTGCCGACCAAGCACGGCCAAGCCGACTGGGGGCTCGGCCCCGGTATCAGCTTTCTGCGCGATCGCTATGGGGCGGACTATGCCCTGTTCGCGACCTATCGCGACTACCAGGCCAGCGGCGGCCGCCTGGCCTTTGCGATCCTTGCAGCGGCGGCCGGTATTGCCGTACCGTCGACGGCGGAATTTGGATTCGCGTCGCTGGTCGATCTCGACACGGGCGAGATCGTCTGGTTCAACAAGGTCGACATCGGCGCCGGAGAATTGGCTGACGCCAAAGGCGCGCGGGACGCGGTCGAGACTTTGTTCAAGAAATTGCCCGCCAGCCAGCCCTGATGGGCAGTCGCTGGCTCCTGCGGCTGGGCCTTCTCGTCCTCGCCGGCGCCACCTGGGCGGCGGCGCCCACTGAGCCGCGCATCCCGCCGGGATACCAGCCCGCCGACGACCGGGATGAACGCGGGCTCTGGGATGAACTCGACGAGTACGAACAGTCGCTGCGCCGCTCGCCACTGCTGGTCGACGATCCGCAGCTCAATGCCTATGTCCGGGATGTCGTCTGCCGCATCGCCGGCGACTACTGTCCCGACCTGCGGGTCTACGTCCTTCGCAATCCCGGCTTCAACGCGATGATGGCGCCGAACGGCATGATGGTTGTCTGGACCGGCTTGCTGATCCGGGTCGGCAGTGAAGACGAGCTTGCCGCCGTCGTGGGACACGAGCTGGCCCACTACACGATGGCGCATTCCCTGCAACAATTCCGCCATGTGCGGGCGACCATGGGGCTCGGCACATTGCTGTCGACCGGAGTCGCGGTCGTTACCGGTGTCTTTGCGCCGATCGGGGAACTGGCGGCGTTGCTCGACGCGCTGGCGTTCAGTCGCAAGCAGGAGGCGGAGGCCGATCTGCTGGGAGCCCGATACCTGCAGGCTGCCGGCTACGATCCGCGCGCCAGTTACACCGTCTGGGAATCGTTGCTGGCCGAAGAAGAGGCCGCGGTCGTCGCGCGGGACGAGCCGTTGCCTTTCATGCGCACCCACCCGGCGATCCGCGACCGCCTGCAGGCACTCCAGACCTGGGCGGATGCACAACCGGCGCCGGCTGCGCGGCGGACGCGCCAGGACCGGCACCGCAGGGTGCTGACCGGCCTGTATTTCGAGCTGATGGAAGACCAGATCGATACCAATCGTTACGGCCGCACGAGTTTTCTGCTCGAACGACATGCTGAGCTCGGTGTCGACCCGGCATTGATCGCCTTCTTCCGCGGCGAAATGTATCGCCAACGGGCCGGCGACGGTGACGGGGAACGGGCGGCAGAAGCCTATCTGGAAGCGATCAAAACCGGTCATGCACCACCGGAGGCGTTCCGGAACCTCGGCTACCTGAAGCTCAAGGCCGGTGACCGTGATACGGCGCGCCAGTTGTTCAGCTATTACCTGGCCTTGGCGCCGAAGGCTTCGGACCGGGCGATGATCGAGTTCTACCTGGAGGAGTGACCGATGCCTCGCAGAATCTTGTTGCTGTCGCTGGCCCTGCTGGCGCTGGGCGGCTGCTCCATGCGCTATTCGCTCGTCGGCCCTGGGCCTGTGCGGGTCGGCGGGCTGACACTCGAGGTGGATGGGCAGTGGAACCGCGCGGCGTCACTGAAGACGCCGTACATGCGCAAGGACGCTGAAGTCTGGACCCGTGACGGCCTGCTGCTGGACCGGTTGATGATCATTCCGGCCGTGCCCGATGGCGAAGCACTGTTTCGCTCGAAGGAAAAGGATGCCGCCTTGCCCGTTTTCCACAAAGGCATGCTGCCCAATGAGGTCATGGAACTGGTCGAGTCGTCGATCGTCAAGGTCCTCGGCGAGGGTGATGTCGCGGTTTCCACCAGCGGCCTGCGGCCGCAACGCTTCGGTGAGCATCGCGGGGGCCTGTTCGAGATCCATGCCGAACTCGGTGACGGCCCGAACTACAGCGGCGTCGCCGGCGGCTTCGTGGACAACGACCAGCTCTACCTCGTGATCTTCATCGCGGCGGAACCGTACTATTTCGATAAGCACCGCGCGGCCGCGGAGGCGGTCATCGGCTCGGCCCGCTTGCTATAGGCCAAAGGCTGCCGGGCAGGCTACTGTAAGACCGGGATCACGCGCTCGGCGATCAGCCGGATGCCGTGCTCCTGGTGCTTCTTCAGTTCCAGCGCGATCTCCTGCACGCCGGCGGCCTGCATCTCCCTGAGATGCTCGATCACGTGGTCCATGTCGTCGGTGCT
>RFHQ01000169.1 GCA_003695765.1 Gammaproteobacteria bacterium | reverse complement strand
GCGTCGCCGGGCCGAACTGTGACGCGGTTCTGGCAGTAATATAAAGAAATCTTTATATTCAGCCTCCATGTCCGTCGACACTGCCAGCCGATGCCTGAAAGCCGCCGCCGACCCGACGCGCTTGCGCCTGCTCACGATCCTGTCCGCCGGCGAGGCGACGGTCGGTGAATTGCAGGCGATCCTCGGTCAGAGCCAGCCGCGGGTCTCGCGGCACCTGAAACTGCTGGCCGAGGCCGGCCTCGTGGAACGCTTCCGCGACGGCCACTGGGTCTACTACGGGCTGCGGCGCGAAGCGGCGCAGCAGGCGCTGGTGCGCGCGGCGCTCGAGCTGATCGGCCGAGACGACGCCGCCGCTGGTGCCGACCGCGACGCCTTGCAACGCATCAAGCGCGAGCGCGAACGGCAGGCACTGTCCGAGCGCCCGCTGTTGCTGGCCGCCGGCGGGAGCGAGGTCGATCCGGCCAGCGTCGAGGCCGGGCTGGCGGAACTGCTCGGCGAGGGTGGGCTCGGCACGGTGCTGCTGGTGGGCTGCGGTGGCACGGCGCTGCTGCCATGGCTGGCGCGGCGCGCCCGCTCGCTGGTCGGCATAGACGCCGATCCGCAGGCGCGGTTGCTGGCCCGGTCGCGGGCGCACGAACTCGGGCTGGGCCATTGCACGATCCGCGCGGCCCGGCTCGGTGACCCCGGCCTGCCGGCGGCGGATTTCGATCTCGTCGTGCTCAACCGGCAGTTCGCCCGCGGAGCACCGCTCGCGGAAGCGCTGGACGGCGCGCTGCCGCTGCTGCGGCCGCGCGGCCGGCTGCTGATCCTGGACCGGGTGCTGCCAGTGCGCCGGCGGCTGGACGAGCAGCCGTCGCGACTGGACGACGGGCAGCTGACGGCCGCGCTGGCCGAGCGGGGCGCGCGCGTGCTGGCGCGTTACTGGCTGCCGGGGCGCGCGCCCGACCACGCATTGATCTTCGCGGCTCCGGCCGCAGTTCCAGGGAGGACCGGCACCGATGGCTGAACCGCATCTGCCCAATGTTTCTTTCGAATTCTTTCCGCCCAGAACGCCGGAAATGGAAGCGGTGCTCTGGGCCTCGGTCCAGCGCCTGGCCCCGTTGGCGCCGCGCTTCGTGTCGGTGACCTACGGCGCCGACGGGTCCACGCGCGACCGCACGCACCGCATCGTCGCGCGCGTCCTGCGCGAGACCGATCTCGTCTGCGCGCCGCACCTGACCTGTGTCGGCGCAAGCCGCGACGAGATCGACGCGATCGCGCGACGGTATTGGGACGAAGGCGTGCGTCACATCGTGGCCTTGCGGGGTGATCCGCCGCAGGGCTGCGACCGTTACGAGCCGTATCCCGGTGGTTATGCCTATGCGGCCGACCTGGTCGCCGGGCTGCGCCGGGTCGCGGATTTCGACATCTCGGTGGCCGCCTATCCCGAGGTGCACCCGGAGGCGCCCAGCCCGGAATTCGACCTCGACAACCTGAAGCGCAAGCTGGACGCCGGCGCCAGCCGGGCGATCACGCAGTTTTTCTTCGATGCCGAGCTGTTCCTGCGCTTCCGGGACCGCTGCGTTGCGGCCGGCATCGACGCGCCGATCGTGCCGGGCATCCTGCCGATCACCCGCTTCAAGCAGACCTTGCGCTTCGCACAGATGTGCGGTGCCAGCGTCCCGCCCTGGCTGCACGAGCGCTTTGCCGGTCTCGACGACGATGACGACACCCGGCGACTGATCGCGGCGAACACGGCCATCGAGCTGGTCACGACCTTGCAGCGCCACGGGGTGCAGGACTTTCACTTCTATACGCTGAACCGGGCGGAACTCAGCTACGCGATCTGCCACTCGCTGGGCCTGCGCCCGAGGGCGGCGGCATGACCGCGGCGCAGCGATTCGCGGCGCTGGAGGCGCTGCTGGCCGAGCGCATCGTGCTGCTCGACGGCGCCATGGGCACGATGCTGCAGCGTGAGAAGCTGGCGGAGTCGGACTACCGTGGCGAGCGATTCACCGACTGGCACTGTGACCTGAAGGGCAACCACGATCTGCTCTGCCTGACCCGCCCGGAGCTGATCCGCGGCGTGCACGAAGCCTTTCTCGAGGCCGGAGCCGACATCGTTGAGACCAACAGTTTCAACGCCACGGCGCCGTCGCAGTCCGATTACGGCCTGGAAGCCCTCGTACCGGAACTGAACCGGGCCGCGGCGGAGATCGCGCGCGCGGCCGCAGACGCCTGGACCGAGCGCAGTGGCCGGCCGCGTTTCGTCGCCGGCGTGCTCGGTCCGACGAGCCGCACGGCCTCGATCTCGCCGGATGTCAACGACCCGGCGCTGCGCAACATCAGTTTCGACGAACTGGTCGCAACCTACCAAGAGGCGGCATCGGCGTTGCTGGACGGTGGCGCCGACTTCATTCTTGTCGAGACCGTGTTCGACACACTGAACGCAAAAGCCGCGCTGTATGCGCTGGAACTGCTCGGGGAGGCCCGTGGTGAGCGCGTCCCGGTGATGGTCTCGGGCACGATCACGGACGCCTCGGGCCGCACGCTGTCCGGCCAGACCACGGAGGCCTTCTGGAATTCGATCCGGCATGCCCGGCCGTTTCTGGTGGGACTGAACTGCGCGCTCGGGGCCGCCGAGCTTCGGCCCTATCTGCAGGAACTGTCGCGGGTCGCGGACACCCGCATCAGCGTGCACCCGAATGCCGGCCTGCCGAACGAGTTCGGCGAGTACGACGATAGCCCGGAACACATGGCCGAAGTGCTGGCTGAGTTCGCGGCCAACGGACTCGTGAACGTCGTCGGCGGCTGCTGCGGCACGACGCCCGCGCACCTGGCCGCGATCCGGACGGCCGTCGGCGCGCACCGGCCACGGCCGGTGCCGGAGTTGCCGGTGCTCACCCGGCTGAGCGGCCTGGAACCGCTGAACATCGGCCCGGACTCGCTGTTCGTCAATGTCGGCGAGCGTACCAATGTGGCCGGTTCGGCCCGTTTCCGGCGGCTGATCGCCGAGGGCGACTACGAGAGCGCATTGCAGGTCGCCTTGCAGCAGGTCGAGAACGGTGCACAGATCGTCGACGTCAACATGGACGAGGGCATGCTGGACTCGGTGGCGGCGATGGACCGCTTCCTGAAGCTGCTTGCCGGCGAGCCGGACATCGCCCGCGTACCGATCATGATCGATTCCTCGCGCTGGGACGTGATCGAGACCGGACTCAAGTGCCTGCAGGGCAAATCGGTCGTTAACTCGATCAGCCTCAAGGAGGGGGAGGCGCCGTTTCTGGAACAGGCGCGGGAGATCCGCCGCTTCGGGGCGGCGGTCGTGGTCATGGCCTTCGACGAACAGGGCCAGGCCGATACCGTGGATCGCCGGCTGGCGATCTGCCAGCGCGCCTATCGGCTCTTGACCGAAGAGATCGGCTTCCCGCCCGAGGACATCATCTTCGACCCGAATATCTTCGCGGTCGCCACCGGCATCGAGGAGCACAACGACTACGCGCGTGCCTTCATCGAGGCCACGCGGCAGCTCAAGCAGCGCTTCCCCCGCTCGCTGGTCAGCGGCGGCGTGAGCAATGTCTCGTTCTCGTTCCGCGGCAACGACACGGTGCGCGAGGCGATGCACTCGGTGTTTCTCTACCACGCGGTGCGGGCCGGCATGGACATGGGCATCGTCAATGCCGGGCAGCTTGCCATCTACGACGAGATACCGCGGGAGCTGCGGGACGCCGTCGAAGACGTGATCCTCAACCGGCACCCGGACGCGACCGAGCGCCTGCTCGAGATCGCCGGCCGCTACCGCGGCGGCGGCGCGCGCCAGCCGGCCGATAGCGCCGCTGAATGGCGTAGCTGGCCGGTGGAAAAACGCCTGGCGCATGCGCTGGTCAAGGGCATCGACGAGTTCATCGAGGCCGATACCGAGGAAGCCCGCCTGGCCGCGGAACGGCCACTGGACGTGATCGAGGGGCCGCTGATGGACGGCATGAACATTGTCGGTGACCTGTTCGGTTCCGGCCAGATGTTCCTGCCGCAGGTCGTCAAGTCGGCGCGGGTGATGAAGAAGGCCGTGGCCTGCCTGGTGCCGTACATCGAGGCCGGTCAGGGCGCCGGTGCCCGCAAGCTCGGCAAGATCGTCATGGCCACGGTCAAGGGCGATGTGCACGACATCGGCAAGAACATCGTCGCCGTCGTGCTCCAATGCAACAACTTCGAGGTCATCGATCTCGGCGTCATGGTGCCGTGGGAGCGGATCCTCGACACGGCCCGCCGCGAGCAGGCCGACATGATCGGGCTGTCCGGCCTGATCACGCCGTCGCTGGAGGAGATGGTGCTGGTGGCCCGCGAGATGCAGCGCGCCGGCTTCGAGCTGCCGCTGCTGATCGGCGGGGCGACGACGTCGCCGGCCCACACCGCGGTCAAGATCGATCCGGAGTACGCGGGACCGGTGATCTACGTGAAAGATGCGTCCCGCTCGGTCGGCGTGGCGCAGAAACTGGTCAGCCCCGAGGAACGGGTGGACTTCGTCGACGAGATCGCGGCGGCCAACCGCCGCCGCCGCGAGCAGCACGCCGGCCGCCAGCGGCTCGCACCGCAGCTGAGCCTGGCGCAGGCACGGCGCAACCGCGCGCAGCCGGACTTCGCGCAGCGGGCGCCGGCGCCGCGCGAACCGGGCCTGCAGTCCCTGACACTCGAGCTGGAAGCGCTGTTGCCCTTCATCGATTGGATGCCGTTCTTCAATGCCTGGCAGTTCCATGGTCGCTTTCCGGAGATTCTGACGCACGAGACCTTCGGTGAAGCGGCCTCGGCGCTGTACGAGGATGCTCAACGGATGCTCGAGCGCATCGTCAGCGACGGCTGGCTCGAGGCCCGCGCGGTGCTCGGCCTGTTTCCGGCCAACAGCATCGACTGCGACGACATCCGCCTGTATAGCGACGAGACGCGCGCGCAGGAATTGCTGCGGCTACATCACTTGCGCCAGCAACGCGAGCAGCAGGCCGGCCGGCCGAATCTCTGCCTGGCCGACTTCATCGCGCCCGAAGACAGCGGCTG
>RFHQ01000168.1 GCA_003695765.1 Gammaproteobacteria bacterium | reverse complement strand
GCGTCTACCTGCGGACCGACGGCCAGCACATCGCCCGGCTGAGCTTCGAAGGGGTCGGCTGCGCGATCTGCATGGCCTCTGCGTCACTGATGACCGAGACCCTGCAGGGCCGCTCGCTCGACGAGGCCGAGCAGACGACGGCGCAGGTACTGGCGAGTTTCGCCGACCCGGACAGCGAGCCGGAGGCGCTGCCCGGCGACCTGCGGGCGCTCGCCGGCGTGCGCCGCTACCCGTCCCGGGTAAAATGCGCGACCTTGCCCTGGAAGACCGTGCAACAGGCCTTGCACCGGGACCAGGGCGTAGCCACGACGGAATGACTGGCAGGACATGTTTGGACACGACAACGAACCGGTGACTCTGAAGCGCGACGTCGAAGCCATCGTGGTGCCGGCGGGCTTCCCGGTGCCGCTGGAGAAAGGCTCGCTGGTCTATATCACGCAAGCCATGGGCGGCAGCTTCACGATCTTCTTCGAGGGCAATCTCTACCGCATCGCCGGCCGCGACGCCGATGCCCTCGGCAAGGAGCCGATCAAGCCACCGGAGCTGCCGGAGGACGCGACCGACGAGGACTTCGAAAAACTGGTCTGGGATCAGCTGCGCACGATCTACGACCCGGAGATCCCGATCAACATCGTCGACCTCGGCCTGATCTACAGCTGCCGGATCTCGCGGCTGGATGACCAGCAGCGCTACGTGTACATCGAGATGACCCTGACGGCGCCCGGCTGCGGCATGGGCGAGATCCTGGTCGAGGATGTGAAGGAGAAGGTCGGCATCATCCCGACCGTCGGCAAGGTCGATGTCGAGCTGGTCTTCGAGCCCGCCTGGGACCAGAGCCGCATGTCCGAGGCGGCGCGGCTGGAAGCCGGCCTGCTCTGACACGTGGTTCGCCGGCGCCTCACGTTGCTGCGGCACGCGAAGTCCAGCTGGAAAGACCCGTCACTGGACGATTTCGACCGGCCGCTGAATCAGCGCGGTGAGCAAGACGCGCCGGTCATGGGCCGCCGGCTGAAGGCGCGCGGCGCCCGCCCCTCGCTGTTTTTGACGAGCAAGGCGCGGCGGGCGCGGCGCACGGCCCGGCTCGTGGCCCGCGAGATCGGTTACCCGCTGGAATTCCTGCAGGGAGAGCGGGCGCTCTACCTGGCCTCTGCGGACGAGCTGCTCGCGCTGCTCGCCGGCCAGGACGACAGTTTCTACGACCTCCTCGTCTGCGGGCACAACCCCGGGCTGACGGACCTGGCCGCCCGGCTCAGCGAGGCACGCATCGACGAGCTACCGACCTGCGGCATCGTGGTGCTCGAAGGCGAACTGGCCAGCTGGCGCGACCTGCCCGGCAGCCGGCTGGAACTGGTGTATTTCGACTATCCCAAGAAGCCGGTGTCCGGCTAGCGCAGGTCGCAGGGGCACAGCAGGTAGAGATCGCGCGGGTCGTTGCGGGCAGCCAGGCGCCGCCATTCCGCGTCGATCTCCCGGCTCAACCGCCTGAGCAAGGGCGACAGCCGTCCATGCCGTTCGATGCCCAGCCAGGCGCCGAGGGCCTGCAGTTTCACCGCCAGTAACTGCGCGAGTTCTTCCCGCCACCCCGGCGGCGCCTCGATCTCGACGGTGCCGTACTCGCCTTCGGCCAGGCCCGCGAGCCGCGCGGCCGACGCGATCGCCTGGTCCAGCCCGCCGAGCCGATCGACCAGCCCGAGTTCCAGCGCCTCCTCGCCCGTCCAGACCCGGCCGCCGGCGATGCTTTCGACCCGCTCGACGCTCAGATCACGCGCATCGGCGACCTTGACGGTGAAGATCCGGTAGGCGTCTTCGACACTGGCCTGGAGGATCCGGCGGGCATCGGGACCGAGTTCGCGCGCGGGCGAGACCTGGCCGCTCAGCCGTGTCGTGCCGACCCCGTCGATCCGCACGCCGAGGCCTTCGAGGCTGCGCTGGAAGGTCGGCAGGATCGAGAACACCCCGATGGAGCCGGTGATCGTCGCCGGCGACGCCCAGATCTCGTCGGCGCTCATGGAAATATAGTAGCCACCGGATGCAGCGACGCTCGACATAGACACGACCAGAGGCTTGCCGCTGGCGCGCAGGGCCTGGAGTTCTTCGAGCACGCGTTCCGAGGCGAACATGCTGCCTCCGGGGCTGTCCACGCGCATGACCAGCGCCGCGACGCGCTCGTCGTCGATCGCCTGGCGCACGAGCCGCGCCAACGTGTCGCCGCCGATCTGGCCCGGCGGCGCATCGCCGTCGACGATCTCTCCGGCGGCGACCAGCAGGCCGACGTTGCGCTCGCGCTCCGCCGGCCGCGCCTCGCCGTCGACCGCGGCCAGATAGCTGTCCTGGGTCACGGCGCTGTACGGCCAGTCACCGTCCTCGGCTTCCCCGACCAGTTCGACCATCCGCGCGTTGAAATCGTGCCGGCTGATCAGCCGGTCGACCAGGCGCGCCTCCTTGGCCACGGTCGCCAGGTCGCCGCCGGCCGCCTCGGTGCGCGTCGCGAGTTCATCGATGTAGCTGCTGATACTGCCCGCCGGCAGGCCGCGGGCGGCGCGCACGCCGGCCAGCCAGCCCTGCCACAGCCCGCGCAGCCAGCGCTCGCTGCTGCGCCGGTCCTCTTCCGACATGTCGTCCCGCAGAAAAGGCTCGACGAAGGACTTGTATTCGCCGACGCGGAACACGTTCACGTCGACGCGGAGCTTGTCCAGCGCCTCGCGGAAATAGGCCCGGTAGCGCCCGAAGCCCTCGAGCCAGACGGCGCCGAACTCGTGCAGATAGAGCTCGTCTGCGTGCGCGGCCAGATAGTACTGGTCCTGAGTATAGGCATCGCCCATCGCGATCACCGGCTTGCCGCTCTCGCGAAAACGGTCGATTGCCGCGGCGACTTCCTGCAGCTTGCTCAGCCCGCCGCCTTCCAGCTCACCCAGCGAAAGGACCACGACCGGGATGCGCTCGTCGCCGGCGGCATGCTCCAGCGCATCCACGAGATCCTGGACCCGCGTCTCGCGCGGGGCGGCGCCCTGGACCTCGGCCAGCGCCCGGTCCACCGGGTCGCCGCTGAGCTGCTCGACGAGCACACCGACCGGCGCCAGCACCAGCGCAGCCTGGTCCGGGAGGCGCACGACTTCGCGGGAGAATACGGCGACGATCAGGGCGATCAGCACCAGCAGCAGCAGCAACTGCAACAACTGTCGCAGGCGATTCAGGATGGTCCAGACCAGCTGCAACGCGCGCTGCAGCGGGCCGCTCGTGCCGGCGTTCATCGTGCTTCACCTCCGGCGGCCTGGCCGCGCCAGCTGATACGGTAGATCACGCCCCGGTGGTCATCGCTCAGCAGCAGCGAGCCGTCCGGGGCGAGGAGCAGGTCGACCGGGCGGCCCAGCGTCTTCTGGCCGTCGAGGAAGCCGGTCATGAAGGGCTCGTAGCCGACCGCGCGGTTGCCGTCCAGCCAGACGACACTCACGCGATAGCCGGTCTTGCCGGCGGCCTTGCTGCGATTCCAGGAGCCGTGCTCGGCGATGAACAGCGCGCCGCGGTACTCGGCCGGAAACTGCTCGCCGGTATAGAAGGCCAGGCCCAGCGGCGCCGAATGCGGCGCCAGCTTCTGCACCGGCGCTTCGGCATCCGCACAGTTCCCGAGATCGCCGAACTCCGGATCCGGAATGTCGCCGCCGTGGCAGTAGGGAAAGCCGAAATCGAGGCCGCGCTCGCGCAGGCGATTCAGTTCGCAGGGCGGCCGCTCGTCGCCGAGCAGGTCGCGGCCATTGTCGGTGAACCAGAGTTCCCCGGTGACCGGGTGCCAGGTGAAGCCCACCGAGTTGCGCACGCCGCGGGCCTCGACGCGCCGATCGCTGCCATCGGCGCGCAGGCTCACGATCACGCCGGTCTCGTCGTCGACCGGGCAGACATTGCAGGGCGCGCCGAGCGACAGGTACAACCGGCCGTCGGGCCCGAAGGCGATATAGCGCCAGGAATGCAGCCGGCCGCGGTACGGCAGCTCGCTCACGACTTCCGGCTCGCCGGGCGAATCCAGTCGCGCCTCGATTCCCGGGAAGCGCAGCAGGCGCTGCGGCTCGGCCACGTAGAGCGCCGCATCACGAAAAGCGACGCCGTTCGGCATGTCCAGGCCCTCGGCGATCGTCAACACCCGGGGCGCCGCGCCGAGCGCATCGCGCACCGCATACACCCGGCCCGCACGGCGGCTGCCGACGAACAGCGTCCCGCGCTCGCCCCAGGCCAGCGATCGCGCCGACGGCAGACCGGTGGCCAGTTCTTCGACCTGAAAGCCGGGTGGCAGTTTGAACGTGGGCATGTCGGCCGCTGGCAAGGACTGCAGCGCCAGCGACAGGATCAACGACAGGACGATGCGCATGGGCGACTCCTCGCAGCGGCGGACTCAGCGCAGCAGCACCAGCGAGAGCTGCGGCCAGAAGGTGATGACGAGCACAGAGAACGTCAGCATCAGCAGAAACGGGAAAGTCGCCAGATATACTCGCACAATGGACTGGTCGAAACGATAGCTGGCGACGAACAGGTTCAGGCCCACCGGCGGTGTCAGGTAGCCGAGCTGCATCGTCGCCAGGAACACGATGCCGAGATGGATCGGGTCGACGCCGAACTCCTTGGCGACCGGCAGGATCAGCGGCACGACCAGCACCAGCGCGGAAAAGATGTCCAGGATGGCGCCGAGCACCAGCAGGAACAGGAACAGCAGCCAGAGGAAGCTGGTCGGTCCGGCAACATATTCCTTGACGACGCCGATCAGCATCTGCGGCACCTGGGCATCGATCATGTAGTTCGTCGAAGCCAGCGACACGCCAAGGATCAGCAGGATGCCGCCGACCAGCAGCATCGACTGGCGGACAATGTCCGGCAGCTGGCGCCAGCTCACGTCGCGGTGGATCACGAGCTCGATGAAGGACACATAGATCGCGGTGACGACGGCGGCCTCGGACACGGCGAAATAGCCGCTGTAGATGCCGCCGAGGACGATGACCGGCAGTGGCAGCTCCCAGACCGAGTCACGCAGGGCAGCGCGCAGCTCGGCCAGCGAGAAATCGCTGAGCGCGTGGCGCTGATCGCGGCCGACCCACAGGCAGTAGAGAGACATCACGACCATCATGAAGACACCGGGCAGGATGCCGGCGATGAACAGCTCGTCGATCGAGACCTCGGCGACGACCCCGTAGAGGATCAGCGGCAGCGAAGGCACGAACAGCAGGCCGAGGCTGCCGGCGGCCGTCACCAGTCCGAGATTGAAACGATCGTCGTAACCGGCCTGCTTGAGCGCCGGGTACAGCAGCGCGCCGAGGGCGATGATGGTCACGCCGGAAGCGCCGGTGAAGGCGGTGAACAGCGCACAGGCCGCGATGGAAACGATCGCGAGTCCGCCGGGCATCCAGCCGAGCAACGCGCTGGTCAGCCGGACGAGACGCGCCGGCGCCCGGCTCTCGCTGAGCAGGTAACCGGCGTAGGTGAACAGCGGGATCGCCAGCAGGATCGGCATTTCCGCGATGCTGAACACTTCGATCGGCACGGCGGACAACGGGATCTCGGCGCGCAGGTAGCCGAGCATCGCGCTGGCGGCGATCACGGCGAACAGCGGCGCCCCGAGCAGGGCCAGCAGCACCAGCAGCGCGCCGGCGACGATCACGCCGACGATCCCGGGCGCAGCAGCGCCAACGCGCGGCGCAGCGCCAGCAGCAGATAGCGGTAGGCGATCAGGCCGAAGCCGACCGGCAGGATGGCCTGGAACAGCCAGGCCGGCCGATCGCCCAGCAGCGTGTCGCCGTACT
The DNA here is from genome assembly GCA_003695765.1 of Gammaproteobacteria bacterium. Taxonomy (GTDB): domain Bacteria; phylum Pseudomonadota; class Gammaproteobacteria; order Steroidobacterales; genus J054. The sequence continues at coordinate 3,200 of RFHQ01000168.1, read as the reverse complement.
CCCGTGACTCGCCGACGAAGCCCAGCGCGTGCCAGGCCAGGACCAGGCAGACCCCCGCAGTGAACAGGCTGACGACGACGCCCGCGGCGAGTCGCCAGCGGGGCGGCAGCACCCGGCCGAGCACGTCGATGCTGATATGCCGGTCGTCCCGGCTGGCCGCAACGGCGCCGAGCAGAGCCAGCCAGAGCAGCAGCAGCCGCAGCGCTTCATCGGTCCAGTTCAGGCCACCGCCGAGAAAATTGCGCAGGACGATCTGGGCACCGCCGAGGCCGAGCATGACCAACAGCAAGCCCATCAACAGCAGGTTTTCCAGCCAGCGGCCCGCGCGTTCGAGCCTGGCCAGCCAGCCCGCCGTGCCGGCCGGGCTGCTCACTGCCGGCCGGCGGTGGCCGGCGCCGGCGCGGCGCCGGCACGGTAGGCGGCCAACAGGTCCATCAGGCGCTGGTAGATGTCGCGGGAGATCACCTCCTGTTGGACCAGTGCCTCGTTCGCGCGGCGCGCCGCCTGCCGCCAGCGTTCGGCTTCCGCCGGCGGCAAGTCGACCACCTGCAGGCCGCTTGCGAGCAATGCCTGCATCGCGCTGGCGTTGTCCGACCGAGCCTGCGCGTCGATCCGGGCGTAAGCCGCACGCATCCGCTGCGCGAAGGCCTGCCGGTCTGCCTCGGACAGGCGCATGAAGGCGCGCTGATCCACGACCAGCGCGCCCAGGGTGTAGGCCAGCGGGATGTCGGTCAGGTAATGGACCTTGGTGTGCCACTGCAGCACCACGGCCGCAACCGGCGGCGAGGCGATGAATTCCACCAGCCCCGTCTGCAGCCCGGTGAGCACGTCGGTGATCGGCAATACGACCGGTGACAGATTCAAGGCCTCCATCGCGACATAGCTCAGGCGGTCACCCTCGGGAATCCAGGCCTTGCGCCCGCGCAACTGCTCGAAGCGGGTGACCCGCTCATTGCCCATCAGCATCGCGAACCCGCCGCCGGCGAAGCCGAAGGACACGAAGCCCGCCTTCTGCAGGCCCTGCTCGAGCAGCGGATCGAGATGCTTCCGCACATAGGCGACTTCGTCCTCGTTCCGGAACACCAGCGGCAGGCCGTAAACGACGATGTCCGGATAGCGCTCGTACAGGCCGCTGGCCGTGAAGGCGCCGCCGTGCAACTGGCCGATGCGGATCTTGCGCAGCACCTTCTTCTCGTTGCCCATGACGCCGCCGGTGTAGAACTTGACGGTCACGCGGCCATCGGTCGCGGCGCGGATGTCCCTGGCGGCGGCCCGCATCTCACGCATCCAGTCGGAACCTTCCGGCGCGACGGTCGCGATCTTGAACTCGGTGGCCACCGCCGGGCCGCTGCTCAGGCAGGCCAGCAGGCAGACCGCTGACAACAATTGCCGGATTGGCTGCATCCTGTGTTCTCCGTCGGGGCCCCGCTCAGAAGTATTCGTCGGCCTCGGCCAGCAGTCGCCGCGCCTGTTCGCGCGCCAGGCTGTTGAACAGCGTGAAGCCCGGTTGTTCGACATCGGCCGCCAGCACTTCGTTCAACAGGCGATCATGGAGTTCGCGGTCATAGACCAGCCGCGCGTAACCGCGCGCGTATTCGACGCGGATGCTGAGATCGCGGTCGCCATTGATGGCCAGCGCCCGCTCGAAGAAATCCCGGCCACGCTCGGGCCGGCCGCCGAGCGCCGGCGGTCGCAAGGAATTGAGTATGCCCAGGTACTTGTAGACATCGCCGAGACGCTCGCCGCTCGCGAAGTCGGCGAGGCGTTCGAGCGCCCGCTCGACTTTCGGCAGGTCGGCCAGGGCGCCGAAATCGTCGCTGTGTGCCTGGATGTAGGCCAGGCTGCCGACACAGTAACTGTAGAGCGCATCGGCCGCGCCGGGGCCGAGACGGTCGAGCGTGGCCGTGTATTCGTCGAACACCAGTGCGTCGATATCGCAGGCCGCGGCGGCGGCCGCGCAGAGCGCGCGGCGGCCGTAGTCGCGGGCATCGCGGGTCAGCGCGGCGGCGCGCTGCGGATCGCTGACGAACAGCGTGCCGTAGGCCGCGTACAGCTGCGCGGCGGCGCCCAGCATCGCCGGATCACGGGAATCGCGGGCGAAACTGTCGAGCAGCAGCAGATAGGCGGGCGTTGCCTCGCGAACGAGTTCGGGGTCGTCCTGGTCGAGGATCGCGCTGGACAGGTTACTGGCGAAGCCGGACGCCGCCGACGCCACAAGGCTCGCGCAACCGCCGGCGGCAGCGGCCCCGGCCAGCAGGACCGCGAGCAGGCAGCAGCGGCCGCCGGCGCGCAGGAATCGAGCGCGGCCCGCGCCGGCGGCGGACATGGACACGGCTGGGTTCAGCCGATCTTCTCCTTGATGCGCGCCGATTTGCCGCTGCGCTCACGCAGATAGTAGAGCTTGGCGCGGCGCACATCGCCACGGCGCTTGACCTTGATCTCGGCGATCGCCGGACTGTGGGTCTGAAAGACCCGTTCGACGCCTTCGCCGTGCGAGATCTTGCGCACCGTGAAGGAGCTGTTGAGCCCGCGATTCTTCTTCGCGATCACGACCCCCTCGTAGGCCTGCAGACGCTCGCGGTTGCCTTCCTTGACCCGCACCTGCACGACCACCTGGTCGCCGGGCGAGAACTCGGGAATGTCGGACCGCAACTGCTCCGCTTCCAGTTCGTCGATCAGCTTGCTCATGTCGTCACCTGCTCGTCCTGTTCAGCCGCAGCCCGGCCCTTACCGGCTGCTCATTGTGCCTGCCCGCCGCCCTGCGCGGCCAGAAATTGCGCCAATAATTCTCGCTCTTCCTCGCTCATTCCGCGTGCCGCCAGCAATTCCGGCCGCCGCTGCAGAGTGCGCCCCAGCGCCTGCTGCAATCGCCAGCGCCGGATCTCGGCGTGGTTGCCACGCAGCAGCACGTCCGGCACGGCCCGCCCCGCGACCACTTCCGGCCGCGTGTAGTGCGGGCAGTCGAGCAGTCCGTCGGAGAACGAGTCCTCCGCAGCGCTCTGCTCGTCGCCCAGCGCGCCCGGCAGCAGGCGGACCACCGCGTCGATCACCGCCACTGCGGCGATCTCGCCACCGCTGAGCACGAAATCGCCCAGCGAAAATTCTTCGTCGGCCTCGGCCTCCAGCAGGCGCTCGTCGAAGCCTTCGTAACGGCCGGCGACCAGGGCAAAGCCCGGCAGCCCGGCCAGCCGCCGCGCGGC
>RFHQ01000003.1 GCA_003695765.1 Gammaproteobacteria bacterium | reverse complement strand
GCGGGCCATTCCGCCGGCCCGCCTTCGGCCGGCAACTGGCGGGTCGCGTCGATTACGATCTTGCTCGTGAGCCAGCGCCTCGGTGCACTCGGGTCCAGCGGCATCCCGCGCGTCTGCGGGATCAGCTGGGAGGCCGGCTGCGGCTGCCAGCGAGTGCCGAGCGCGTGGAAGACCTGCGCCTTGTCATGGATGTCGATGTCCTCGTCGACGACGATCACGACCTTGCCGAAGATATCACTGGCGGCGATCTGCTGGCCGGCCTGCATGCCGTCGCCGGGCAGCCGCTTGCGGATGCTAGCGACCACGACGCCGGTGGTTTCCGTCGGCCGGAAGAACTCCACCAGGTTCGGTATGCGCCGCCGGTACTCGCGATTGTTCGCGACCAGCTGCGGCAGCCCCATGGTCAGCTTGGTGATGCCGGCGAAGGAGTTGACGACCCAAGGGCGGGGACGGTGCGTCACCGCCTCGACCTCCATGAAGAAATTTTCCGGCTTCGGCAGGCCCATGTAGCCATAGACCTCGCCGTACGGCCCTTCCGCTTCCATCTCGGTCAACGGGACGCGCCCCTCGACCACGATCTCCGCCTGCGCCGGCACCTGCAGTTCGCTGGTCTCGCAGCGCACCAGTTCCACCGGCTCGCCGCGCAGTCCGCCGGCCAGCGCGAATTCGTCCTCGCCGAGGCCGGCCAGCTTCGAGGTGCTCAACGCGAAACTGATCGGATCGCTGCCCATGACCACGGCGACCGGCACCGAGGTCTCGCCGCGCTGCTTCAGACGCATGAAGAAGTTCCAGGCATGCTGGCCGATCTCCGCATTGATGCCGAGACGGCGCGGACCCTTGATCTGGCAGCGGTAGGTGCCGACGTTGCGGCCCAACTCCGGGTCCTCGACGATCACGCTGGCCGCCGTGATGTAGCGACCGGCGTCGGCCGGGTTGGTCTGAATCCAGGCGAAGTCCCGCAAGTCGACCGCATCGCCGAAGCGCCGTTCCGCCTTGCAGGGCGCCGAGGCCGCATCGACCTCCAGCGGCGGCAGCACCGGCCAGCGGCCGTCGTTCGCATCCAGGAGCTCGTTCAGCCGGTCGAAGGCCCGGCGAAAGATCTCGCGCTGGCTGCCGTCGACGTCGCCGATGCCGAAGGCCAGGGCCTCGCCGGCCCAGCCGCCGTAGATATTGCCGAGCAGCGGTCCGTCGACCCAGCGACCGTCCATGCGCAGCTGCTCGACGAGAAAGGCGGGCGCCTCGTCGTAGCCGAATTCCTCGATCAGGCGGTAGGCGAAACCGGTGGCCTCGAACAGGTCCTGGTCCATCCGCGGAATGCGCAGCAGGCGGCCGGCGGCATCCAGGGCAGAGACATAGTCGCGCAATGAATCGTATGGACCCGGCAGCAGCGCGGCCCCGCCCTGGATGCCGGTTGCCGACTGCTCCCGTATAGCCACCGTGTCGCGGCTCAGATGATGCCGGCATCCTGCAGGCGGGCCAGCTTGTCCGACGACAGGCCGAGGAGCCCGCCATAGACCTCGGCGTTGTGCGCGCCGACTTCGGCCGGGCCCGGCCAGTCGGTACGACCCGGCGTGGCTTGCAGGCGCGGGATCATCGCCGGGATCTTCAGGGCTTCGCCGTCGACCAAGACCTCTTCGAAGAGGCCGCGGGCGTGATAATGCTCGTCCTCGAACATGTCGGCGACGCTGTAGATCGGTCCACAGGGCACGCGGGCTTCTTCGAGGATGGCCAGCACTTCGTCGCTGTTCAGCGCGCCGGTCCAGCCACCGATGATCTCGTCGAGTTCCTGCTCATGCTCGACCCGGCCGGCATTGTCCGCCAGCCGCGGATCCTCGGCCAGGTCGGGGCGCCCCATCGCAACGGCGAGGCGCTTGAAGATCGAGTCGCCGTTGCCGCCGATGATCACGTACTTGCCGTCTTTGCACAGGTAGGTATTGGTCGGCACGATGCCGGTCAGTGTCGAACCGGACGGTTGCCGGATCACGCCGGCGCCGTCGTATTCCGGCACCACGCCTTCCAGCATGTTGTAGACGGCCTCGAACAGCGCCGTGTCGATGACCTGCCCGCGGCCGCGACCGCCGCCGTTGCGGTGAATGATGGCCATCAGGATGCCGAGCGCCGAGTGCAGGCCGGCCAGCGTGTCGCCAATGCTGAGGTTCGGGCGCACCGGCGGCTGGCCCGGAAAACCGTTGACGTAGCGGAAACCGCCGTAGCCTTCGCACACCGAGGCAAAGCCCGGTTTGCCGGCATTCGGACCGGTCTGACCGTAGCCGGAGATCCGCGCATAGACGAGCCCGGGATTCGATTCGCGGAAATCCTCCGGACCCAGCCCCCACTTTTCCATGGTCCCGGGACGGAAGTTCTCGACCAGGACATCGGCCTTGTCGACCAGTCTCCGGACGAGGTCACGACCTTCGTCGCTGCGCAGGTTCGCGGTCACGCACTTCTTGTTGCGCGACAGGCTGTACCACCAGAGCGAGGTGCCGTTCTTGAGGATCCGCCATTTCCGGATCGGATCGCCGGTGACCGGCGTCTCGACCTTGATGACCTCGGCGCCGAAATAGCCGAGGATGCTGCCGGTGAACGGCCCTGCGAGTAACTGGCCCACCTCGATGACCCGGATTCCGTCCAGCGGCCGGGCTGCCTGCTGTTCTGCCATGCTGGTTCTGGCGGCCTGAGCGCCGCGTCGGCTTGTCGAAAGACCGGTCAGTCTAGCCGAAGCGCCCGGCCGATGACAGGTCGCAGCCGCCCCGCGGCTCTCAGTCCAGCCCGTCCAGCCAGTTGGCGATGGCCTGGCCGATCGCTGGGCCCGAGTCTTCCTGGATGAAGTGGATGCCCGGTACCGTCACTTCGAGCTGATTCGGCCAGTCGCGGCAGAATTCGCGCTGCGCGCCGACCAGGATCGCACCCGGTTCGGCGTTGATGAACAGCTTCGGCAGCTCGCTGTGGCGCAACCACTCGGCATAGGCGGCGACGATGTCGTGGACGTCGGCCGGCTCGCCGTCGAGCGGTATTTCCCGCGGCCAGCTGAGCATCGGCCGGCGGCTCTCGCCGGGATCTCTAAACGGTGCCCGGTAGGCGTCCATTTCTTCGCGGTCGAGCGGGCGCAGGATCGAACCCGGCAGAATGCGCTCGATGAAGACGTTCTTTTCCAGTATCAGTTCTTCGCCGGTGGGAGAGCGCAGCGCCGCGAACAGAGAGCGGCTCGCCACCGGCCATTCTTCCCAGCGCAATGGCCGGACCAGTGCCTCCATGTAGGCGATGCCGCGCACCCGCTCCGGATGCCGCCGCGCCCAGTCGAAGCCGAGTGCCGAACCCCAGTCGTGCAGGACCAGCGTGACGCGCTCCCCGAGATCCAGCTGCTCCAGCAGCGCATCGAGGTAACGCCGGTGCTCGTGAAAGCGGTAGCTGCCCGGCCCGGCCACCGGCAGCTTGTCCGAGCGTCCCATGCCGATCAGATCCGGCGCAATGCAACGCGCCTGGTCGGCGACTTCCGGAATCACGTGCCGCCACAGGTAACTGGAAGTCGGGTTGCCATGCAGGAACAGGACCGGGTCGCCCTGGCCGGCTTCGCGGCAGAACATCCGCAGGCCCAGTACCGGGTGTTGCGTCTCTCGCCACTCGGGTTGCCGGCGCATCGCTCAGCCCGCCGCAGCGATCGAGTCGGCTACCAGGGTGATGAAGTCCTCTTCCGTCTCCACCCGCGCGACGGCGGCGGCATCCACGGTATAGCCGTGGGCCCTCGCCAGGGCTTCGTAATGCGGACGGCGGTGGCGGACCAGCTGCGGGAAGATCCAGCGCACGAACAGGTCCGGATCGATCTGGTCCGGGTGCGCCAGTCCTTGCTCCTCGAGATACATCAGCAGGTGCTTGTCGAGAAAGTCTTCGCGGAAATACAGCGGTTTCGGATTTGCGATCGCGCGCCGGATCAGTTCCTCTTCCATCTCCGGCCCGGCTCTCAGGTACAGGATCAGCGTGTGGTCGATCAGGGTCTGCAAGGCTTCCGGATCGTCCAGCTCGACGATGCTGCCACCGGCGTCGTTGAGAAAATGGTCGTAGCCGTAGATTTCCCGGGCCTTGACGATGAAGTCCGCGACATCGCGCATGGCGGCAGCCTCGGCCAGCGCATGCAGATGCTGGCGGCGCTTGAATTCCGCCAGTGGCAGACCGCCCTTGGCCGGGTCGCCGAGCTTGCCGAGGAAGCTCGACACCGGCTCGAGGTTGTAGACCGTGATGTTGTTGGCGATGTAGATCGAATCGCTGCGCAGCAGGTCGCGCAGAAAATCGACCTGCATGGCCTGGCGCTTGATATTGTCGAGGATCGGTTCCTCCAGGTACTTGGTGCCGATGCGGTAGTCACCGGAATAGTGGAACCAGCTGGACTTCGGCAGACGATTGGCCAGGTGCGTCTTGCCCACGCCGGACATGCCCAGCAGCGTGATGGCCTTGCGTGGCCAGTCCAGGAATTCTTGCCGGGTCATCCGCATGGACCGATTGTTGCCGCGCCCGGCGGCCCATGCAAGCGGCCGGTCTCAGAGGCCGGACAGGCGGCGGTGCAGGTCCAGTGAATCGGTGCTCGGCCGCTGTTCCGGCTGTGCCGGAAAGCGCAGTGGCCGGCCCGAAAGCAGCCGGTAGCTGGTATCCAGCAGATCCTCGGCCACCAGGATCGTCATCGTGCGCGTGTCCACCGCCAGTTTGCCGAGGTCGAACAGCGTGTGCACATCGGCCCGCAGCAGCAGGCCATTCGATGGGTGGTGGGTGTCCTTGCCCCGGTAGGGCAGGATGTAGGCCGCCTCCAGCGCATCGGGCGCGTCGCAGCCGGTCATGGCGCAGCGGAATTCGTACGCGGCCAGCAGGCGGCGGCGGAATTCCGGGTAACCGCGCCGCCGGATGATCCCTTCGACGATGCGCTGGCGGGCTTCCTTGCTGCTGCCCGGCTCGAAGGCCCGCAGCCGCTCCTGATCGCGCTCCGACAGCTGGATGATGCCGCTCATGTCCAGGATCGGTCCGCCGGCCCCGGTGTTCAGCAGCCGCCGGCGGATGAAGCGGTCGACATTGCCGAAATCGGCCTCGATACGCTCGATCACGTCGGCCGGCACGCGCGTGAACTCGGTGTAATCCTCTTCCAGGTAGTCGCGCAGCTCGCTCAGCGGCTGTGACAAGGGGATCGGCTCGGACAGGAAGAACAGCAGTTCGCGATCGCTGTTGCTGTCCGCGCCATTGGCCCAGATCGCCGCTGCGGCCCGCGGGTTGTCATAGCGGCCGAGGACCTTGGCGTAATGGCGGTAGGCTCCCTTGTAGGTGACCAGCAGCGTATCGCCGACCCCCATGTGGAACCATTTTTCGACGTTCTCCTCGGCATTCGGCAAGCCCCAGGCGTAGAAGCCGCGGGCGCGGCGCTCGATCTCGATCAATTCGGGGTAGCTGGCATCGCTGAAATTGCGGATCACGGTCTGCCGCTCGATGGCATTGATCAGCGAGCGCTCCAGGTCCGCCCGGTCCCGGGGGTGCTCGGCCGGCGCCACGAATATATTGGCCATGCTCGGATCTCCGCTGCCGCGACGATTATTGAGAGCCGCGGACCGCTTTGCAATCACCGGGTGCTGTCCGCGGAAGCCCGAGGGTTTATCATAGAGGGCTTTATGCCTGCCGGGGAGGCAGGCCGGGCCGCCCGCACCGGCGGCCGGGATCGCAACGATGATCGATAGCCAGTGGCGTGTGCACAAATTCGGCGGGTCCAGCCTTGCGGACGCCGCCTGCTTCCGGCGCGTGGCCAGCATCCTGCTGGCCGACAGGGGCGCGCCGCTGGCCGTCGTCGTCTCCGCGATGGGCGGCATGACCGACGCCCTGCTGGGCCTCGTCGACGAGGCCGAGCGCAGCGCCGAGCAGATCGCTCCCGGCCTGGAAGCCCTGACGGCACGCTATCGCGCGACCGTCGGCGAACTGCTGCCCGACCCGGCCGCCGCGCGGCTCGTGCTCGAGCCCTTCGAGACCGATCTCGGCGACATCTCCGACATTCTGCACGCAGTGGCCCTGGTGCGGGCCGCCGCGCCGCGCAGCCGCGACCTGGTCGCCGGCTACGGCGAGCTCTGGTCCTCACGGCTGCTGGCTGCCTACCTCGACGAGCAGCTGGGCCGGGCCGGGCCGTCGCGGCCCGTGGGCTGGCTGGACGCGCGGCAGCTGATCGTCGTCGAGCACGGCGAGATGGGTCCGGCCGTCTGCTGGCAGGCGTCGGAAGCCAATGCGCGACGCCTGCTGGATCCGCAGGGCGACGGGATCACGGTCGTCACCGGCTTCATCGCCGCCGATACCGACGGTCTGCCGACCACGCTCGGGCGCAACGGCAGCGATTTCTCGGCCTCGATCGTCGCCGCGCTGCTGCGCGCAAGCCAGATCACGATCTGGACCGACGTCGACGGCGTGCTGAGCGCTGATCCCAACCGTGTGCCGGAAGCCGCCGTGATCCGCGAGCTGTCCTACAACGAGGCGATGGAACTGGCCTACTTCGGCGCCAAGGTCCTGCACCCGCAGACCATGTCGCCGGCGGTCCGGCATGGCATCCCGATCTGGATACGCAACAGCTTCAATCCCGCAGCGCGCGGGTCGCGTATCGGGCCGGACGGCGATTCGGCCGAACTGATCAAGGGCGTGACCTCGATCGAGGATATCGCGCTGGTGAATCTCGAGGGCGCCGGAATGATCGGCGTACCGGGCACCGCCGACCGCCTGTTCGGCGCGCTGCGCGAGGCCGGCATCTCGGTCGTGCTGATCTCGCAGGCAAGCTCCGAACACTCGATCTGCTTCGCCGTGCCGGCCCATCATGCCGCCGAAGTCGAGACCGTGGTCCGCCGCGCCTTTGCGGCCGAACTCGAGCAGGGGCAGGTGCAGAGCGTCGAGCTGCAGCCGGACTGCGCAATCATCGCCGTCGTCGGCGACAACATGGCCGGCACCCCCGGCATCGCCGCGCGTTTCTTCGGGACACTGGGCAGCGCCGGGATCAACGTCCGCGCGATCGCCCAAGGCTCCTCGGAGCGCAACATCTCGGCGGTCATCGACCGCGCCGATGCGACCCGCGCGTTGCGCGCTGCGCATTCCGGCTTCTACCTGTCGGCCAAGACCATTTCCGTCGGGCTGGTCGGGCCCGGTCACGTCGGCAGCGTGCTGCTGGAGCAGCTCGCCGCGCAGGCACCGCTATTGCGCGCCGAGAGCAATCTCGACATTCGCGTACGGGCCATTGCCAGTTCCAGCCGCATGCTGCTGGCCGAACGCGCGATCGACCTGCGGAACTGGCAGGCCGCGTTCCTGGAGCAGGGCGAGCCACTGGATTGGCAGCGCTTCGTCGCTCACGTCAACGCGGATCACCTGCCGCATGCGGCGATTCTGGACTGCAGCGCCAGCGAGAAGGTCTCCGGGCGTTACCTCGACTGGTTTCGCCAGGGCATCCATGTGGTCACGCCGAACAAGAAGGCACACAGCGGCGCGTTGGAGTATTACGACGCTCTGCACCGCGAACGGCGTGAACACGGGGTGCATTTTCTGTATGAAACGACGGTTGGCGCGGCGCTGCCGATCATCGAGACGCTGCGCGACCTGCGGCAGACCGGCGACCATATTCACAGCATCGAGGGTATCTTTTCCGGTACGCTGGCCTACCTGTTCAACGTCTTCGACGGCAGCCGGCCGTTTTCTGAGATCGTGCGCGAGGCGCGGGACAGCGGTTACACGGAGCCGGACCCCCGCGACGACCTCTCGGGGATGGACGTGGCACGCAAGGTCATCATCCTCGCGCGGGAAATGGGCATGCGCCTGGAACTGGCGGATATCGAGATCGAGAGCCTGGTGCCCGAGACCCTGGCCGGCGAATCGGTGGACGGCTTCCTGGCATCGCTGGCCGATTATGACGAGGCCATGCGGCACCGCTGGCGCGAAGCGGCCGAGGCCGGCCGGGTGCTGCGTTACGTTGGCAGACTGAGTGAGCAGGGCGGCGCTTCGGTGCGCCTGGAGGCATTGCCCCAGGATCATCCCTTCGCGCGCATGAACCTGACCGACAATATCGTCCGCTTCGTCTCCGGCCGCTACAGCGACAATCCGCTGGTCGTGCAGGGACCGGGGGCCGGGCCGGCCGTGACCGCGGCCGGGGTCTTCGCCGACCTGCTGCGCCTGGCCGTGTACCTCGGCGCGAACCGCTGACGAGCGATGAAATTTCTCAGCACCCGCGGCGGCCAGGCAGTCTGCATCGAGCAGGCGATCATGAGCGGCACGGCGCCCGATGGCGGCCTGTACGTGCCGGAATCGCTGCCGACCCTGAGGCCGGCCGAATTCGACGGGCTGGACCGCATCGACCAGATCGCGGCCCGCCTGCTGGCGCCGTTCTTTGATGGTTCGACCCTGGCCGAGGCGCTGCCAGCGATCTGCGCCGAGGCGCTGAACTTCCCGGTTCCACTGCGAGCGCTGGAAGACCGTGAACGGCCGCTGTCGGTGCTGGAGATGTTCCACGGGCCCACGGCCGCGTTCAAGGACGTCGGCGCACGCTTCCTGGCCGCCTGCATGAGCCGCATCGTGGCCGGAGGCATCTACGCCGAAGCGCCGGTGACGATCCTGGTCGCAACGTCTGGCGATACCGGCGGCGCGGTCGCCGCCGCCTTTCATGGCCGACCGGGCATCCGGGTCGTCGTACTCTTTCCCGAAGGGCGCGTATCGCCGCGCCAGCAGCATCAGCTGACCTGCTGGGGCGACAACGTCCTGTCCCTCGCCGTGCGGGGCGAGTTCGACGATTGCCAGCGCCTGGTCAAGGCTGCGTTCGCCGATCCCGCGCTGCGCTCTCGGCACCGCCTGTGTTCGGCGAACAGCATCAACGTCGGCCGCTTGCTGCCGCAGTCGGCCTACTACGCGAAAGCCGCACTGGAGTTGCAGCGCCTCCATGACCGGCCCGGCAGTTTCATCGTGCCGACCGGCAATCTCGGCAACGGTTTCGCCTGCGTCTGGGCGCGCCGCATGGGCCTGCCGATCGACCGCATCGTTTTTGCGACCAATGCGAACACGACGATCCCGGATTTCCTCGACAGCGGTGACTGGCGGCCGCGGCCGAGCGTGGCGACGCTGGCTTCGGCCATGGACGTCGGCGATCCGAGCAACATGGAGCGACTGCGCGCGCTGGTCGGGGATGTCGACGCCCTGCGCGGCGAGGTGGCCGCTGGCGCGGTCGACGACGACCAGATCCGGGCGACGATCGTCGACGAGTACCGTCGCCACGGCATCGCCTGGTGTCCCCATACGGCCACGGCGCTGTATCTCTACCGTCAGCTGCCGGCCGCGGAGCGGCAGCGGCCATGGATCGTCGTGGCCACCGCCCACGCAGCGAAGTTCGATACCATCGTCGAGCCACTGCTGGGAGTGAGCGTGGACCCACCGCCGGAACTCGCCGAGATTCTGTCATGGCCCAGCCGTTTCGACAGCATCGAGCCGGAGCTGGACGCGCTGGCGGCGCGGCTGTGATCTGGGGCCGGGGGCGATGGACGGCGACTGGCAGGCGCTGATTCGTGATCCCGCCTGGCTGGCTGCGGGGGCGGCCTTGCTGCTGGCCCTTCTCGGCGGCTGGTTCTGGCGGCGCCGGCGGCTGGCGCGCCGGCCGGAGGCGCGCTTGCGGGCGGCGGCGGCCGACAGCCTGCATCGGGTCCTGATTCCCGATGGCGACGGCGGCGAGATCCACATCGAGCACGCGCTGCTGACGCCGGGCGGCATTCTGATCGTCGACCTGCGTCAAGTCAGTGGGCATGTCTTCGGCAGCAATGCGATGCAGGACTGGACCGTCATCGATCACGGACAGCGCTATACCTTCGCCAACCCCCAACCGGGCCTGTACGACCGGTTGGCTGCGGTCCGCCGGCTGCTGCCCGGCGTGCCGGTCAGCGGCCGGGTCGTGTTCACCGGCGACGCGAAATTCGGCAAGGGACTGCCGGACGACGTCACGCTGCTGGACGCGCTGCTGTCTGAACTCGCCGAACCGGCGCCGACGCTCAGCGCCGAGATGCGCGCGGCACTGGACGACGGCTGGAACAGCTTGAGGCAGGCGGCGGTCGAAGCGCAGCTCGGCCAGCTGCTGCGCGATTAGCCGGGCGGTAAGCGGAACAGGCGTTGCGTGTTGGCGGTCGCGGCCGCCGCCAGCCGCGCAGGCTCTAACTGCATCAGCACCGCCAGCCGCTCGAGGATGTGCGGCAGGAAGGCGGGTTCGTTGCGCCGGCCGCGCGGCCGCTCAGGCAGGTCACGCGGCAGCAGATAGGGCGCGTCGGTCTCCAGCAACAACCGGTCGCTGGGCAGGGCCGTGACGGCTGCCTGCAGCGGCTGTCCTCGCCGCTCGTCGCAGATCCAGCCGGTGATGCCGATGTACAGTCCGAGTTCGAGGCAGGTCTGCAGCTGTTCGTGGTCGCCGGTGAAACAGTGCGCGACGCCGCCGGCGAGCGCAGGCAGATGCTCGCGCAGCACGGCGATGAAATCGTCGAAGGCATCGCGCTGATGCAGAAAGACCGGTTTGCCGCAGTCTGCCGCCAGTGCCAGTTGCGCGGCGAAGGCGCGGCGCTGCTCGGCCGGGGAGGAATAGTTGCGGAAATAGTCCAGCCCGCACTCGCCGGCAGCGACGACCTCGGGGGCGGCCAGCAGTTCGGCGAGCCGCATTCCGGCCGCGGCATCCCAGTCGGATGCGTGATGCGGGTGCAGTCCGGCCGTTGCGAACAGGTGCCCGGGCCGGGCCTGCGACAGCGCCAGCGCCGCCTCGCTGGCCGCCACCGAGGTGCCGGTCACGATCAGCCGCCGGACGCCGGCGCCGGCTGCCCGCTCGATCACCGCGTCCCGGTCTGGCGCGAAGCTGTCGTGGGTCAGGTTGACGCCGATGTCGATGAGATCGATAGTCGCTGACTGCATCCGGGATCCCGCGCCGGTCGAAAACTTCAGGCGTGATTCTAGTCAGGCGAGGTGAGCGAATGACAGTCCGACGATCCTGTCGCTGGCTGGCCGTGGCCTTGCTGCTGCCGTTGTCGGCGGGCGGCGCGGCGCTCGACGGACTCAGGGAGCGGCTGCAGGCGGCCGTTTACGCCGGAGACTCGGCGGAACTGCTGGCGATCGAGGAGGCTCTGGCCGGTCAGGAAGAAGACTGGGCGCGCTATGAGCTCGCCTACACGCGTTTCCGCCTGGCCGAACTGGCGATCGACAGCGACCGCAGGGCCGCCAAACGCCGGCTGAACCAGTGCATCGACGAACTGAAGACCCTGCTGCGCGAGCGGCCGGCGGAGCCTGAATTCCTGGCATTGCTGGCGACCTGTTACGGTACCAGTTCCGCGTTGTACATGCTGCGCGCGGCAACCCGGGGCATGGCTGCCGACCGGGCGCTGCGCCGAGCACTGCAGCTGGCTCCGGACAACCCGCGCGTCCGGCTGCAGGAAGGCATCAGCCTGCTGTATCGCCCCGCGGCCTTCGGCGGCGACCCGGCGAAAGCCGCGGCGGCCTTGCGTGCGGCCATCGACGCCTTCGAGACCTGGGATGCGCCGACACCGCAGCATCCGCGCTGGGGGCAGGCCGAGGCCTGGCTGTATCTGGCGCGCGCCTGGCGGCGCCTGGATCGGCTGGAGGACGCGCGATCGGCATTGCAACGGGCACTGGCGATCGCACCCGGCTATCGCGCGGCGGAGCGCGAGCTCGCCGCGCTCGCGGGCGGGCCCGACGCAGTCGCGCCTTAAGGGATCCGGTTCAGGGCGGCGCACAGTGCCGGCAAGGTCTGCGCGACGTCACCGGCCAGCCGGCAGTCTGCCAGCGGGCTCAGGGGCGTGGTCTCGAGATTGGCCTCGATCAGCAGCGCATCGTGTTCCGCGGCGATGCGCGCGAGGCTGGCCGCGGGCTCGACCACGCCCGCGGTCCCTGCGACCAGCAGCGCATCACAGACGGCGGCCGCTTCCAGGGCCGCGTTCAACGCATCGGGCGGGATCCCTTCGCCGAACCAGACGACATCGGGGCGCATCGCAGCGCTGCAGTCGGCACAGCGCGGCGGCTCGTCCAGCGCCGGATCCGCCGGACAGCGGCGTCCGCAGCCCGCGCTGCAACGGTCGTGCCAGATACTGCCGTGGAACTCGATGACCACGGACGAGCCCGCGCGCTGGTGCAGGCCATCGACGTTCTGGGTCACGACCGCGACCCGGGGCAGCAGCTGCTCGAGCGCGGCGATCGCCCGGTGTGCGGCATTCGGCGAGGCGCCGGCGATCAGCCTCCGCCGCCACTGGTACCAGCGCCAGACCAGCTGCGGGTCGCGCGCGAAAGCTGCCGGCGTTGCCAGATCTTCGGGCCGGAAGCGCGCCCACAAGCCGTCGCCGGGATCCCGGAAGGTCGGGATGCCGCTCGCGGCCGAGACCCCGGCACCGGTCAGCACCAGCAGGCGCCGGCACGCGGCCAGCCGGTCGAGCAGCCCGGCCGGCAAGGCTTGCATCGCATTCAGGCGGCGAGTTGCCGCAACACGTAGTGCAGGATGCCGCCGTGCCGGTAGTAGTCGCGCTCTTTCGGCGTATCGATGCGCACCCGCGCCTGGAAACGGATCTCACGGCCGTCGGCGGCCAGCGCGGTGACCGTGACCTGCTCCGCCCGTCCTCCGTCCAGCCCGCTGATGCGGTAGGACTCCTTGCCGCTGAGACCCAGCGAGGCCGCGTTCTGGCCCGCCTCGAACTGCAACGGCAGCACGCCCATGCCGATCAGGTTCGAGCGATGGATGCGCTCGAAGCTTTCGGCCAGGACCGCCTGCACGCCGAGCAGCTTGGTGCCCTTGGCGGCCCAGTCGCGCGAGGAGCCGGTCCCGTATTCCTTGCCGGCGATCACCAGCAGCGGCGTGCCCTCGGCCTGATAACGCATGGCCGCGTCGAAGATCGTCATCTGCTCGTCGTCCGGCTGGTAGCGCGTCCAGCCACCCTCGGTGCCCGGCGCCAGCTGATTGCGCAGCCGGATGTTCGCGAAGGTGCCGCGCATCATGACCTCATGATTGCCTCGCCGGGAGCCGTAGGAATTGAAGTCCTTGGGCTCCACGCCCTGGGCGATCAGGTACTGTCCGGCCGGGCTGTCGACGGCGATGGAGCCGGCCGGCGAAATGTGATCCGTGGTCACCGAATCGCCCAGCAGGGCGAGCACGCGGGCACCGTCGATATCCGGCACCGGTGCCGGCGACTTGCCCATGCCGTCGAAGAACGGCGGGCGCCGGACGTAGGTGGACCGGTCGTCCCAGGCATAACGCTCACCTTCCGGTGTCGCCAGCGCCTGCCAGCGCTGGTCGCCGGCGAATACGCTGGCGTAGCTGTCGCGGAACATCTGCGGGTCGATGTTGCCCATCACCACGTCCTGGATCTCGGCCTGCGTCGGCCAGATGTCCCGCAGGTAGACCGGCTGTCCGTCGGCGCCGGTGCCGAGCGGATCGTTCAACAGGTCGACTTCCAGGCTGCCTGCCAGCGCGTAGGCGACGACCAGCGGCGGCGAAGCGAGGAAGTTCATGCGGACCAGCGGATGGATGCGACCCTCGAAATTCCGGTTGCCGGACAGCACCGAGCAGGCCAGCAGATCGTGCTCGCGGATCGCGGCGTCGATCGGTGCGTCCAGCGGACCGGAATTGCCGATGCAGGTGGTGCAGCCGAAGCCGACGATCTCGAAGCCCAGCGCGTCGAGATCGTCCTGCAGGCCAGAGCGTGCCAGGTAGTTGCTGACTACGCGCGAGCCGGGCGCCAGGCTGGTCTTGACCCAGGGCTGCGTGGCCAGGCCGAGTTCACGAGCCTTGCGTGCCAGCAGGCCGGCGCCGACCATGACGTACGGATTCGAGGTGTTCGTGCAGCTGGTGATCGCGGCGATGACCACGGCCCCGTCGCGCAGCTCGAAACGCTGCCCCCGGTTCTCGACGGCCACCGACTTCGGCGGGCGGCCACCGATCATCTCCGGTGCCTGCGCCGCGTAGCTGCCCGCCGCCTCGCGCAGCAGCACGCGATCGTGCGGGCGCTTCGGCCCGGCGAGACTCGGTTCCACGTCCCCGAGATCCAGTTCGAGGACATCGGTGTACACGGCATCCTGATCGTCGTCTTCCCGCCATAGCCCCTGCGCCTTCGCATAGGCCTCGACCAGCGCACGCTGCTCCTCGCTGCGGCCGGACAGCTCCAGGTAGCGGATGGTCTCCGCGTCGATCGGGAAGATCGCGCAGGTGCTGCCGAACTCCGGCGACATGTTGCCCAGCGTCGCCCGGTCGGCCAGCGGCAGGCCACTCAAGCCCTCGCCGAAGAACTCGACGAACTTGCCGACCACGCCATAGTCGCGCAGCATGTCCGTAACGGTCAGCACCAGGTCCGTCGCGGTCGTGCCCTCGCGCAGCCGGCCCGTGAGCCGGAAGCCGATGACCTGCGGAATCAGCATGGTCACCGGCTGGCCGAGCATCGCCGCCTCGGCCTCGATGCCGCCGACGCCCCAGCCGAGCACGCCGAGGCCGTTGATCATCGTCGTGTGCGAATCGGTGCCGACCAGCGTGTCCGGATAGGCGATCGTCTCGCCATCGCGTTCCTGAGCGAACACGACCCGCGCCAGGTACTCGAGGTTCACCTGGTGCACGATGCCGGTGTTCGGCGGCACGACGCGGAAGTTGCGGAAGGCGTTCTGCCCCCAGCGCAGGAAGGTGTACCGCTCCCGGTTGCGCCCGAACTCGATCTCGGTGTTACGTTCCAGCGCATCCTGCCGCCCGTAGACGTCGACCTGCACCGAATGATCGATGACCAGTTCGGCCGGTGACAGCGGATTGATCGCCTCGGCCCGGCCGCCCAGCTCGACCACTGCGTCGCGCATCGCCGCGAGGTCCACGACCGCCGGCACGCCGGTGAAATCCTGCAGAATCACCCGCGACGGCGTGAAGGAGATCTCATGACTGGGTTGCGCCTGCGGATCCCAGTTCGCCAGAGCCTGGATATCGTCGGCGCTGACGTCCCCGCCGTCGGCGTGTCGCAACAGATTTTCCAGCAGGATCTTCAGGGAGTAGGGCAACCGCCGGACCTGCCGGTCGCCGACCGCGTCGAGCCGATAGATCTGGTAGTCCCTGCCGTTCACGGTCAGGGTCGATTTCGCATTGGCTGATGCGCTCATGCTGTACTCCCGATGACGATATTCTGCTGGCCGGTCCGCCGCTCGGTCCGAAACGCGAAAGGCGCGGAATTATAGCCGATCAGCCCAGCGCGGCGGCGGCCTGTTCCGTCGCCGGCCCGGCGGCGGCGCCTGGCAATCGGCGGGCGATGCGCGCACCGCCGAGGCAATCGTCGCCAGCGTAGAAGACCACGTATTGCCCCGGCGCGATCGCCCACTGCGGCGCATCGAACCGCACCGTGAGGCCACCGGAGGACGAAGGCCGGACCACGCAGGGCTGCGGCGGCTGGCGGTGACGGATCCTGGCGACACAGTGCAACTCGCCGGCGGACAGTGCGCGCGGTTCCCCGGCGATCCACGCCGGCTCGCTTGCGTCCAGCCAGCGGCTCCAGAGCAACGGGTGCTGCCGGTCCTGCACGACGATCAGGCGATTCCGGGCCGGCTCCTTGGCGGCCACGTACCAGGCGCCGCTGCGCCCAGCGCGCCCGCCGATGCCGAGTCCCCGGCGCTGGCCGATCGTGTAGAACATGAGCCCGCTGTGCCTGCCGACGAGTTCGCCTTCCGGGGTCTCCATCGGCCCGGGCGCTTCGTCGAGGTAATGGCCGAGGAACTCGCGAAAGGGCCGTTCCCCGATGAAACAAAGGCCGGTGCTGTCGCGCTTTTCATGCACCGGCAGGCCTGCGGCGGTCGCCAGATCCCGGACCTCCGGCTTGCGCAGACCGCCGATCGGGAAACGGCAGGCCGACAGCGCTGCGCGGGGCACGGCGTGCAGGAAATAGGTCTGGTCCTTGTCCGGGTCCCGCGCCATGCGCAGGCCCGTCCGGCCGCCGGCCCGCGCGTAATGGCCGGTCGCGATCGCGTCGGCGCCGAGCCGACGCGCATGTTCGAGAAACAGGTCGAACTTGATCTCGCGGTTGCACAGGACGTCGGGATTGGGCGTCCGGCCGGCACGGTATTCGGCCAGGAATTCCGCGAAGACCCGCTCGCGGTAGGCGGTGCTGAAATTCACGCGGTGCAGCGGAATGCCGAGTTCCCGGCAGACCTCGCGGGCGTCGCGCAGATCCTGCGCGGCGCTGCAATAGCCGGAATCGTCGTCCCAGTTGCTCATGTGCAGCGCCTCGACGCGCGCGCCGGCGCGCAGCAGCAGCAGGGCCGCCACCGCCGAATCGACGCCGCCGGACAGGCCGACGATGATCTTTTCGCCCCTGGGCATGCAGTCAGTTTAACGCGCCCGGGCGGCGCGCGGACTCAGACGCGCAACTCGCGCAGCTCCTGCTCGAGCTCGGAGGCGTTCCAGATCTCCTCGAACAGCTGCAGGTAGCGACGTGCCACCGGCGGCTCGTAGGTGTCCGCAATGCCTTCCCATTTGCGCCCCTCGACGCGGTAGAGCACGGCGATGTCGTCGGCGATCAGGTAAGCCTCGCGGTGCTCCTGATAGTCGGGATGGACGTTGCGGAACTCGATGTAGCTGTTGAGGCGGCGGCCCACGGCAACCAGCCGGTTGCCGATCCGCACGGTGCGATGGGGTTCGGAGATCAGCACCCGGATCCTCGCGTAGCGTTTCGCCAGCACCAGCCGCTTGGCCACGTCCAGGAATTCGTCGCTGTCATAGATGCCTGGTTCCAGGTCCGGCGTATAGATCGAGATCCAGCGCTTGGCCTGGCTGGCGACCTCGACGGCGGCCTGCTGGTTCTCTTCGAAAGAGGAGATGACCCAGCGGCGGCCCTGTATGCGTGACGGCTGCATGCTCAGAAGCCTGTTCGCTGACCCCGCGGCCCGGCTGCCGCCCGGCGTCCGGGCGGATCCCGGGCAGGACATGTCCTCGACAGTCTACGGTCCGCGCTGCGGACCGGGTGTGGACTGGTTCACGTTTTGCCGGCTGCCTCAGCGCCGGCCTCGCGCCAGTTCCGTGGCCAGCCGGGCGGCGAGGCCGGTGTAATCGGCCGGCGTCAGGGCCAGCAGGCGCGCTTTCGCCGCTGCCGGCAGGTCCAGGCCCGCGACGAATTCCCGCAGGCGCTCCGGGCCGACCCGCTCGCCCCGGGTCAGCTGCTTGAGCCGCTCGTAGGCGTCGGCATGCCCATGCCGGCGCATCACCGTCTGGACCGCTTCGCCGAGCACCTCCCAGCTGCTGTCCAGATCCGCGGCCATTCGCTCCGGGTCCGCCTCCAGCTTGTCCAGGCCACGCCGCAAGGACTGGCAGGCCAGCAAGGCATGCCCGCAGGCGACGCCGAGATTCCTCAGCACCGTCGAATCGCTGAGGTCGCGTTGCCAGCGGGACAGCGGCAGCTTGTCGGCGAAATGCCGGCACAAAGCATTGGCGAGGCCGAGATTGCCCTCGGCGTTCTCGAAGTCGATCGGGTTGACCTTGTGCGGCATTGTCGACGAACCGACCTCGTCGGCGACCCGCCGCTGGCGGAAGTAGCCGATCGATATGTAGGCCCAGCAATCCCGGCTGGCGTCCAGCAGGACGCTGTCGATGCGGCTCAGCGCATCGCAGTACTCGGCGATCCAGTCGTGCGGCTCGATCTGCGTCGTATACAGGTTCGGTTCCAGTCCCAGCGAGGCCAGGAAGTCGCCGCTGAGCGCCAGCCAGTCCACGTCCGGGTAGGCAGCCAGGTGGGCATTGAAGTTACCGACCGCGCCGTTGATCTTGGCCAGCGCGGGCACCTCGGCGAACAGGCGCAGCTGCCGCTCGAGCCGCGCGCAGAAATTGGCCAGTTCCTTGCCCAGCGTGGTCGGGCTGGCCGGCTGCCCGTGCGTGCGCGACAGCATCGGCAGTTCGGCGTAACGGCCCGCCATGACGCGCAGCTGCGTCTCCAGTTCGCGCAAGGCCGGCAGCAGCAACTCATCGCGGCCGCGCCGCAACATCAGCGCGTAGGCGATGTTGTTGATGTCCTCCGAAGTGCAGGCGAAATGCAGGAACGGACGCAGGCGGGCCAGTTCCCCGTCATCGCTGAAACGCTCGGCGAGGTAGTACTCGACCGCCTTCACATCGTGGTTCGTCGTCGCCTCGAGCGCCTTGATCCTGCGCGCTTCCTCGGGACCGAAGTCCTCGGCCAGGCCGTTCAGAAACTGCTTGACCACCGGTGACAGCGGGCCGATGCCATCGATTTCGGGCCGGTCCGCGAGAAACTGCAGCCAGCGGATCTCCACCAGGCAGCGCAGCCGCAACAAGCCGTACTCGCTGAACAGCTCGCGGCAGGCGGACAGCTTCTCGGCATAACGTCCATCCAGCGGCGAAATGGCGGTGAGCGGTGAGAGGTCCATGCCGGGCGTGCGCAGAGAAAGGATCGGGAGCGGATGATACACCAGCACGCAGCACGGGCCGCCGCTGCGGCAAGCGGACCGCCGGCGCTGTAGAATCGCGGCCTCTGCAGGCGGGCCGGCGAACCGGCCGCGAATCAGGCAGGAGAAGACGATGAGCGACGAGGACTATCGTGTCGAGCACGACAGCATGGGCGAGCTGCGGGTGCCCGCGGACGCCCTCTGGGGCGCACAGACCCAGCGCGCCGTGCAGAACTTTCCGATCAGCGGGCTGCGCATGCCGCGGGCCTTCATTCGGGCGTTGGGCCTGATCAAATGGGCTGCGGCCGGCGCCAACAGTGAGCTCGGGCTGCTGCCGTCGAACAAGGCGGTCGCGATCCAGGCGGCCGCGCTGGAAGTCGCCGAGGGCCGCCATGATGCCCACTTTCCGGTGGACGTGTTCCAGACCGGCTCTGGGACCAGTTCGAACATGAATGCGAACGAGGTGATCGCCCACCTGGCCGGTGAGCGCCTCGGCGCTCCGGTGCACCCGAACGACGACGTCAACATGGGTCAGAGCAGCAACGACGTGGTCCCGACCGCGATTCACCTGAGTGCGGCGCTGCTGGTCAGCGAGACATTGTTGCCGGCGCTGGAACGCCTCGAGGAGGCGCTGCGCGAGAAAGCCCGGGCCACCGACGGCATCGTGAAGACCGGGCGCACGCACCTGATGGACGCGATGCCGGTGCGCATGGGACAGGAGATCGGCGGCTGGGCCAGTCAGGTGCAGCACGGCCGCGAGCGGATCGCCGGTGTGCTGCCGCGGCTGTGCCGCCTGGCTCAGGGCGGCACCGCGGTCGGCACCGGCATCAATGCCCACCCCAAGTTCGGTCCCAAGCTCGCGGTCCTTTTGTCCGAGCACCTCGGACTCGAATTTGCGCCGGCCGCCGACTACTTCGAGGCCCTGTCCAGCCAGGATACGGCGGTGGAGCTCTCCGGCCAGCTCAAGACCGTCGCGGTCTCGATCATGAAAATCGCCAATGACCTGCGCTGGATGAACAGCGGGCCGCTCGCCGGGCTGGCCGAGATCGCGCTGCCGGCCCTGCAGCCGGGCAGCAGCATCATGCCGGGCAAGGTGAATCCAGTGATCCCGGAGGCCGCGACCATGGTGGCCGCCCAGGTGATCGGCAACGACGCGGCAATCGCGGTGGCCGGCCAGTCGGGCAACTTCCAGCTCAATGTGATGCTGCCGCTGATCGCCTACGACCTGTGCCAGAGCATCGGCCTGCTGGCGGCGGTCTCCCGGCAGCTCGCTGACAAGGCGATCGCCGGCTTCACGGTGAACGAGGAGCGGCTGGCCGAGGCGCTGGACCGCAACCCGATCCTCGTGACGGCGCTGAATCCGGTCATCGGCTATGAGAAGGGGGCCGCCATCGCCAAGCAGGCCTATGCGCAGAAGCGGCCGATCCGGGACGTCGCCGCCGAACTGACCGACCTGGACCCGGCGGAGCTGGACCGCTTGCTGGATCCGCGGGAACTGACCCGCGGGGGCATCAAGTCCTGAGCGGCGACTCGATTCGGGAACTGATCCGGCGTCGGCTCGCGGGCTCGGCCCTGCCGGCCGACCCGGAAGCCGCGGCGCTGGCGAACTTCCGCAGGGGACCGGCGGCGCAACTGTTCCCGCGGCCGCTGAAGCCGGCCGCGGTGCTGCTGCCGGTGCAGGGCGATGATGAACCCGCCCTGCTGCTGACCCGCCGGACCGAGCATCTGCACGACCACCCGGGGCAGATCAGCTTTCCGGGCGGCCGGGTCGAGGCCGGCGATCCGAGTCCGCTGGCCACGGCCTTGCGCGAAGCCGAAGAGGAGATCGGCCTGGCCGCCGCGAGCGTGGATGTCGCCGGTTTCCTGCCGGCGCAGGCCGTGATCACCGGCTTCGCGATCCTGCCCGTGGTCGGTTTCGTGCCTGCGGACTTCCGGCCGCGACTCGACGATTTCGAGGTCGCGGAGCTGTTCGCGGTCCCGCTGGCATTCCTGCTGAATCCGGCGAATCGCCGCCAGCGGGCGCGCGAGATCGGCCCGCACCGCCTCCAGATGCCGGAGTACCAGTATCACGGGCACCGGATCTGGGGCGCGACCGCGATGATCATCGAGACATTCACTGAGATGATTAAAACGAGTAATAACAGTTAAATATGGATGATATTTATAAACTGCTCGAAATCATGGCGGCGCTCCGCGATCCGCTGCGCGGCTGCCCCTGGGACCGGGCGCAGGACTTCCGCAGCATTGCCCCGTACACGATCGAGGAGGCCTACGAAGTGGCCGACGCGATCGACCGCGGCGACCTCGGCGCCCTGCGCGAGGAACTGGGCGACCTGCTGCTGCAGGTGGTCTTCCATGCGCAGATGGCCAGCGAGCAGGGTGCGTTCGACTTTGCAGACGTCGTCGCCGGCATCAATGCCAAGCTGCGTCGCCGGCACCCGCACGTCTTCGGCGCCGAGCAGGTGGCCACGGCCGGAGAACAGTCGCTGGCCTGGGAAGCGCAGAAAGCGGAGGAACGGGCCGCCGCCGGCGCAACCGGCACGCTCGACGGCGTGAGTCAGGCCCTGCCGGCGCTGCGGCGGGCCTGCAAGCTCGGCCAGCGCGCGGCCCGCGTCGGTTTCGACTGGCCGGATGCCGGTGGCCCGCGACAGAAACTGCTGGAAGAACTGGCCGAGGTCGATGCGGCGGCGGCCGGCGAAGACCGGGCGCGCCTGGCCGAAGAGGTCGGCGATCTGCTGTTCGCGGCGGCCAATCTGGCGCGCAAGCTCGGCGTGGAACCGGAGGAGGCCCTGCGCCAGGCGAACCGCAAGTTCAGCCGCCGCTTCGCGGCCGTCGAGCAGAGCGTGCGCGCCAGCGGCCGTCCGTTCGCCGACTTCAGCCTGCAGGAGCTGGACGCGCTGTGGGAGCTCGCGAAGGGCTGAGCTAACCGCTGCCGGACGGCTTGCCGCCGGCGTGGCGCAGGAAAGGTTCCACCATCTCGATCGGCAACGGAAAGACGATGGTGTTCGTCCGGTCCTTGGCGATCTCGGTCAGAGTCTGCAGGTAACGCAGCTGCAAGGCCTGACTCTCCGAGGCCAGCCGCGCGGCCGCATTGGCCAGCATGTCCGCGGCCTGGCGCTCGCCCTCCGCGTGAATGACCTTGGCGCGCCGGGCCCGCTCGGCCTCGGCCTGGGCTGCTATCGCCCGAATCATGCTTTCGTCGAGGTCCACGTGCTTGATCTCGATGTTCGACACCTTGATGCCCCAGGCATCCGTGTGCTGATCGAGAATGCCCTGTATGTCGTCGTTGAGCTTGTCGCGTTCCGACAGCATTTCGTCCAGCTCATGCTGGCCCAGCACCGACCGCAGCGTGGTCTGGGCCAGTTGACTGGTGGCCTCGAAGACGTTGGCGACCTGAATGATGGCTTTCTCCGGGTCGATGATCCGGAAGTAGACCACGGCATTGACCTTGACCGAGACATTGTCCTTCGAGATCACGTCCTGCGTCGGCACGTCCATCACGATCACGCGCAGATCCACCTTGACCATGCGCTGGATGATCGGGATCACGATGATCAGGCCGGGCCCCTTGACCCGCTGGAAGCGGCCGAGAAAGAAGATCACACCGCGTTCGTACTCGTTCAGCACCTTGATGGCACTGGCCAGCAGGATCAGCAGGAACAGCAGTGGCACCAGTCCTATCGACATTGCTCTTCTCCCAGCTCTGTTTCCGATTCCGTCTCCGCGAGTGGCTCCACCTGCAAGGTCAGGCCGTCGACCCGTGTAACGCGCAGTTTCTGCCCCTTGCGCACCGGCACCGGGCATTCGGCCTGCCAGCGTTCGCCGTGTATGAAGACATCACCGCGGCCCTCGAAGTCTTCCAGCGCCCGTGCGATGCCACCGAGCATTTCCTCCGGCCCGGTGACGACCGGCCGCCGCCGGATCCTGGCCAGCATCAGCATCAGGCCCATCAGCAGCAGGGCCGCGACCGCGGCGACGCCGGTGATCAGCGAACGGGCGACCTCGAAGCCCGGCACGTCGGCGTCGAACAGGATCACCGAGCCGAAGACGAAGGCCACGATGCCGCCGAGGCCCAGTGCACCGAAGCTCGGCGCAAAGGCCTCGGCGATCATCAGGATGATCCCGAGCAACATCAGCGCGAGGCCCGCATAGTTCACCGGCAGGACCTGAAAAGCGAACAGCGCCAGCAGCAGACAGATCGCGCCGACGACGCCGGGCACGATCGCGCCGGGGTTGTAGCCCTCGAAGATCAGGCCGTAGACGCCGACCAGCAGCAGGAAATAGGCGATATTCGGATCGGTGATCGTCGCCAGCAGGCGCGTGCGCCAGTCGGCCTCGAATTCTACGACTTGCAGATCGCTGGTTTCGAGTTGCCGCGGCTCGCCGGCCACCGTCACGGTCCGGCCGTCGAGCTGGGTCAGCAGTTCCGGCAGGCTGCCGGCCAGCAGGTCGATCACGTTCTCGGCCAGGGCTTCCCTGGCGCTGAGGCTCGCGGCCTCGCGCACGGCGCGTTCGGCCCAGTCGGCATTGCGGCCGCGCAGTTCCGCCAGGCTGCGGATGTAGGCCACGGCGTCGTTGATGGCCTTGCGCTCCATGGCGGTACCCGGCTGCGCGGCGGCCGCTGCCCCGTCCTGCGCCGGTTCCGTTGCCTCGCCCGGGCCGTCGCCGGCCGGTTTTCGATCCGGCGCCGGTTCGCCCGGCAGCCCGGGTGCTCCGCCGATCTGTACCGGCGTCGCGGCGCCGAGGTTCGTGCCGGGCGCCATCGCCGCGACGTGACTGGCGTAGAGGATATAGGTGCCGGCGCTGGCGGCCCGCGATCCGCCGGGCGCCACCCAGGTCACCACCGGCACCGGAGAGGCGAGGATGGCCTTGATGATTTCGCGCATCGCCGAGTCGAGCCCGCCCGGCGTGTCCATTTCGATCAGCAGCAGCTCGGCGCCGCGCGCCTCGGCTTCGGCCAGGCCGCTCAGGACATAGTCGCTGGTGGCCGGCCCGATCGCGCCCCGCAGTTCCAGCCGCAGCAGCGTGCCGCCGGCCTCGGCGGCCGCGATCAGCCAGGCCAGCGCCAGCAGGACCAGCGAGCCGGCAGCCAGGCGTCCGGTAGGACGTGTGAGGCGGCGCCACTGCATCCGCCGATCATACCAGCCCGGCGGCGCATCCTCGGCGGGCCGGAAAACTGCCATAATTCCTGCCCTTAGCGATCAGAGCGGGAGAGTTCCAGATGCCGATAGCAGCCAGCCTGCGCCGCGCGAGTGGCGGGTTGCTGCTGCTCGCCGCCGGCCTCGCCGGGGCGCAGCAGCAGGACTTCAGCAAGGTCGAGATCGAGGTCATTCCGGTGCGCAGCGGCATCTACATGCTCAGCGGCTCCGGCGGCAACATCGGCCTGCTCACCGGGCCGGACGGGGCGATCATGATCGATGACCAGTACGCGCCGCTGAGCGACAAGATTCGTGCCGCGGTCGCCAGCGTCACCGCGCAGCCGCTGAGGCTGCTGATCAATACCCACTGGCACGGCGACCACACCGGTGGCAACGAGGCTTTCGGCGGCAGCGGTGCGATCATCGTCGCACACGAGAACGTCCGCAAACGGATGAGCGCGCCGTTCTTCTCCAGCTTCTTCCAGCGTGAGGTGCCGGCCTCACCGGCGGTGGCCTTGCCGGTCGTGACCTTCGCCGATGCCGTGACCCTGCACCTGAACGGGCAGACCCTGGCCGTCGAGCACCTGCCGGCCGCACATACCGACGGCGATGCGATCATCCGCTTCGTCGAGGCCAATGTCGTGCACATGGGTGACCTGTTCTTCAACGGCCTGTACCCGTTCATCGACCATGCCAGCGGCGGCTCGGTGCCCGGCATGCTCGCGGCCATCGACCGGGTGCTGCCGACGCTGGACGCCGACACCCGCGTGATCCCGGGCCATGGCCCGCTGTCCGACCGCGCGGGCCTGCAGGCCTTCCGCGACATGCTCGCTACCGTGGCCGGCCGGGTCGCCGCGATGGCGGCCGAGGGCCGCAGTGTCGAGGACATCGTCGCCGCGCAGCCCAGCGCGGAGTACGACGAGACCTGGGGCAAGGCCTTCCTGACGCCCGAACGCTTCGTCCGGCTGGTCTGCCAGAGCTACGCCTGCCGTCAATGACCAACCCGGCCGACAACTGGCGTCCCGAAAGCTGGCAGCAGCGGCCGGCACTGCAGCAGCCGGCCTATGCAGACCAGACCCTGCTCGCCGAGACCCTGGCCGAGCTGGCGGCGCTGCCGCCGATCGTCACCAGCTGGGAGATCGAGGACCTGAAGCAGCGCCTCGCGGCCGCCCAGCTGGGCCAGGGCTTCATCCTGCAGGGTGGGGATTGCGCCGAGAGCTTCAGTGACTGCAACTCGCCGCGCATCGTCGCGCAGCTCAAGATCCTGCTGCAGATGAGCGTGGTCATCACCGCGGGCCTGAAACAACCGGTCACGCGCATCGGCCGCCTGGCCGGCCAGTACGCGAAGCCCCGCTCGGCGGACCGGGAGGAGCAGGGCGGCGAATCGCTGCCGAGCTATCGCGGCGACCTGGTCAACCGCGCGCCGTTCACGGCCGCCGATCGCGAGCCCGATCCGCGCCTGCTGCTGCGTGGCTACGAACGCGCGGCGCTGACACTGAATTTCGTGCGCGGGCTCATCGACGGCGGTTTCGCGGACCTGCATCACCCGGAGAACTGGGATCTCGACTTCGTCGGCCATACGGCGTCGGCCGATCAGTACCGGCGGATCGTCGAGAAGGTGCGCGACGGCCTCGCTTTCTTCGAGTCGATCAGCGGCCGCCCGATACATGAGGCGCGGCGGGTGGACTTCTTCGCTGCGCACGAAGGTCTGCACCTGCTGTATGAACAGGCGCAGACGCGCTATCTCGAACATCGCCGGGCCTGGTACGACCTGACGACACATTTCCCGTGGATCGGGCTGCGCACCGCCGATCCGGACGGCGCCCATGTCGAGTTCTTTCGCGGTGTCGCCAACCCGATCGGCGTCAAGGTCGGCGAGGCCCTGGACGAAGCGCAACTCAAGGCGCTGCTGCGCCGGTTGAACCCGGACAACGAGCCGGGTCGGCTGACGCTGATCCACCGCTTCGGCGCTGCGCGCATCGGCGAGGCGCTGCCGCGTCTGCTCGACTGCGTACGCGCCAGCGGCATCGACGTCCTGTGGGTCTGCGACCCGATGCACGGCAACACGCGTCCCGCCGGCAACGGCCTGAAGACCCGTCGCTTCGAGGACATCAGCGCCGAACTGGCGGCTGCTTTCCGCATTCACCGCGAGCAGGGCTCGCGGCTCGCCGGGGTGCACCTGGAGCTGACCGGCGAGCACGTGACCGAGTGCACCGGCGGGCCGCGCGGCCTGACGGACGCCGACCTGGACCGTGACTACCGAAGCACCGTGGACCCCCGGCTGAACTACGAGCAGGCGATGGAAATCGCGCTGCAGATCGCCGGCCAGGGCTGATTCCCGTGCCCGCCGCATTCTCGGCCGCCTGCCGCCGCTGCCCGCGCCTGGCAGCGCATCTGGAGGGCGTCCGGCAGGCGCAACCCGGCTACCACGCGGCGCCGGTGCCATCCTTCGGCGAGCGGCGGGCACGGCTGCTGGTCGTCGGCCTGGCGCCGGGCATGCACGGCGCCAACCGCACCGGCCGGCCGTTCACCGGCGACCATGCGGGCATCCTGCTCTACGCGACCCTGCACGAATTCGGCTTCGCCAGTCGTCCGACCAGCGAGCACGCCGGTGACGGCCTGCGGCTGCACGATTGCCGGATCACCAATGCCGTCCGCTGCCTGCCGCCGGCCAACCGGCCGCAAGCCGCGGAGATCCGCAATTGCAACGACTACCTGGCGATGGAACTGGCGCCGCCGGTACCGCAGGTCGTGATCGCGCTGGGCAGAGTGGCCCACGAGGCCGTGCTGCGCGCCTGCGCTGAACCACTGCGCGCGCACCCGTTCGCACACGCGGCAGGGCACCGGCTGGGGGCTTTCCTGTTGCTGGATTCCTACCATTGCAGCCGTTACAACACGCAGACGCGACGGCTGACGCCGGCGATGTTCCGCGAGGTCTTCGCACTGGCACGACGGGAACTGGATGGCTGAGCAGTTCGATCACGAGGAATTTCTGCGCACCCTGACGCATCGCCCCGGGGTCTACCGGATGCTGGATGCCCGCGGCGAGCTCCTCTACGTCGGCAAGGCGCGCGATCTGAAGCGGCGCGTGACCAGCTATTTCGGGTCGCGCGCGCATCACCCGAAGACCCAGGCGCTGATGAACCAGGTCGCCCGCATCGAGGTCACCGTGACGGCCAGCGAGCACGAAGCGCTGCTGCTGGAATACAACCTGATCAAGGCGCACCGACCGCGTTACAACGTGCTGCTGCGTGACGACAAGAGCTATCCCTATATCCACGTAAGCAGCGATCAGCCCTTCCCGCGCTTCGAGTTTCACCGCGGCGCGCGCAAGGGCAGGGGCCGGTATTTCGGGCCGTATCCGACGGCCTGGGCCGTGCGCGAAGCGCTGGGGCAGCTGCAGAAACTGTTCCGCGTCCGGCAATGCCGGGATAGCTTCTTCGCCAACCGGAGCCGCCCCTGCCTGCAACACCAGATCGGCCGCTGCACGGCACCCTGCGTCGGACTGATCGACGCCGAGGCCTATCGCCAGGACGTCGAGAACGCGATGGATTTCCTCGCGGGTCGGGACGAGCGGCTGCTGGACCGGCTGGCCGCCCGGATGGAAGCGGCCGCCGAACAACTCGATTTCGAGGCCGCGGCCCGGCTGCGCGACCAGATCGCCGCCCTGCAGCGCCTGCAGGCCAGCCAGTCGGTCAGCGGCAGCCGCCGGTGCAATGCCGATGCGCTCGCCCTGGCCAGCGATGGCGGCGTGCAGGCGGTGGGCTTGCTGATGGTCCGCAACGGCCGCGTGCTCGGCAGTCGCAACCTGTTCGCCCGAGGCGGGCTGGACGGCAGCGCCGGCGAGGTCCTCGCAGCGATCGTCGCCCAGCACTACTTCGACCAGGCGCCGCCGCCGGAGATCCTGCTCGCCGGGGAGATCCCCGGGCGCGAATTGCTGGAGGCGGCGCTGTCGGAGCGCGCCGGGCGGCGCGTGCGCATCGCCACACGCTGCCGGGGGCTGCGGCGTCAATGGCTGGACATGGCCGCGCGCAACGCTGCCGAGGCGGTCGCGGCGCGGCTCGC
Organism: Gammaproteobacteria bacterium; assembly: GCA_003695765.1. GTDB lineage: Bacteria > Pseudomonadota > Gammaproteobacteria > Steroidobacterales > J054. Next base: position 38,593 of record RFHQ01000003.1, on the reverse strand, counting down.
CAGCCGCGCGGACCTCGCGAGCCGTTTCGCTGCGCTGGGCGACGCGCTGGCGCTGCCGTCGGTGCCGGAACGGATCGAGTGCTTCGATGTCAGCCACACCGGCGGCGAGCACACCGTGGCCGCCTGTGTCGCCTGGGGCCTGCATGGCGCCGACAAGTCCGCCTACCGGCGCTACAACATCCGCTCGGCCGCGGCCGGTGACGACTACGCCGCGATCGCTGAAGCGCTGCGGCGGCGCTATCGACGCGGTGGCCGAGCCGAGGGCAAGCTGCCGGACCTGGTGCTGATCGATGGTGGGCCGGGCCAGCTGGCGGCGGCCCGCGCCGTGTTCGACGAACTGCAGCTCGGCGGCGTGGCACTGGCCGGGATCGCCAAGGGAGAAGGGCGCCGGGCCGCGCGCGACCGGCTCTACCGGCCCGGCCACCGGCATCCCGTCCGCCTGCCCGCGGCTTCGCCCGCGATGCACCTGTTGCAGCAATTGCGCGACGAGGCGCACCGCTTCGCAATCACCGGCCACCGCCAGCGCCGCGGCCGCCAGCGCCAGGCATCGGTGCTGGAGGAGCTGCCGGGGATCGGCCCGAAGCGGCGCCGCGCGCTGCTGCAGCGCTTCGGCGGCATCCAGGGCCTGCGGCGCGCCGGCGTGCAGGACATCGCCGCGGTCCGGGGGATCAGCCAGGCGCTGGCGCAGCGAATCTTCGAGCGCCTGAACGGCGGCCGGGACTGAGCGGCAGGGGGCCGCGACGCGCTACAATCGGCCGCGCGCCCGGCACGGATTTCCGGCAGGCATCGCGGATGTCCCCACAGCTCAACATCGCCACCCTGTTGACCTGGTTTCGCATCGCCGCGATCCCGCTGGTGGTGCTGGTCTTCTACCTGCCGGAGCTCTCGGACAGCTTGCCCTGGCTGGACCGGCCCGGTTCCTGGACGCGGCCAGCCTCGGCGCTGCTGTTCGCGCTGGCCGGCCTGACCGACTGGCTCGACGGCTACCTGGCGCGGCGCCTGAACCAGACCTCGCAGTTCGGCGCCTTCCTGGACCCGGTCGCGGACAAGCTGATGGTGACCACGGCCCTGGCGGTCATCGTGGAAGCCGACCCGCAGCCGCATGTCGCGATCACCGCGGCGATCATCATCGGCCGCGAACTGACGGTGTCGGCGCTGCGCGAATGGATGGCGGAACTGGGCCGGCGCCACCACGTCGCCGTGTCCGGATCCGGCAAGCTCAAGACCATCCTGCAGATGGTCGGACTCGGCGCCATGCTCTGGTACCTGCCCGTTGCGGGACTGCCGGTCTACGCGATCGGCAAGGGCCTGCTGCTGCTGGCGGCCGGCCTGACCCTTTGGTCCATGGCCGTGTACATCCGCGCGGCCTGGCCGCACCTGATGGGGCAGGACGGGCATTCTTGACAGTCGGCCGGGCAGCGATACCATAGGCCTCCGCTCGCGGGCATAGCTCAGTTGGTAGAGCGATACCTTGCCAAGGTATAGGTCGCCAGTTCGAATCTGGTTGCCCGCTCCAGTCTCCCGTGGTCCGGATGGCGGCAACGCCATCCGGCGCCCAGCCGGCGCCGGCCGGCCGCAGCGCCAGCGCCGCTGTGCTACATTGCGCCGCGCAAGCTAGACGGGCTAGGTGGCAGAGTGGTTATGCAGCGGCCTGCAAAGCCGTGTACGCCGGTTCGATTCCGACCCTAGCCTCCAGTCACCGCAAAACCCGGCCCGTGGCCGGGTTTTTCATGCCTGCGGGCGCCGGTTTCTCTACAATGCCGCTTCAGCCCGGGTGGCGAAATTGGTAGACGCAAGGGACTTGAAAACTTGAGCACCCGGCCGGGAAACCGCCGGCGTGAATGGAGTCAAATTCGGGGAACCCTCAGCACATCGCGGTGGTGGCGATCCCGAGCTAAGCCGCGATCCGGATCGCGGAAAGTGTAGAGACTTGACGGCTCCTGCCTGCACCCCGGCAACGGGGCATGGCAAAGAGAAAGTCCAGACCCCAAATGCGAAGCAGCGGCGAAAGCCGTAGCGGGTAAGAAAATCCCTCGGGGGCGACCCCATGCCGGTTCGAGTCCGGCCCCGGGCACCAGCTTCTCAAGCCTGGCCGCGCTCAGTCGGCCTGACCGGCCGGCCGGCTGCCGGCATCGGCCGCGCTGGCCCGAAAACTCAGGCTTTCCGATACGGCCTCGGCCAGCTCATTGCGCGTGATCACGCCTTCGACATCGGCGGCCCGCGGCACACGCTGCCGCTCGCCGACGACCAGCGCCACGGCCACGTTGCGCTGGTTCATGCGCTTGATGACGTCGAACATCACCATGCCCTTGCGGACGATTGTGAAATCGCGGTGCCCGAGTTGAGCCAGGCGCAGCTCCGGATCCAGTTGCGGCAATGAGCGCAAGGTCGCATCGACTTCCAGCAAGCCTGCAATTCTGTCGCCGGAACAGAGCAGGACATTCGCGAACTGCGGCAAGGACGGCAGCTGCCGCGCGAAATCCCGCAGCGGAACCTGCCCGTCCAGGCGGACGAGATCGCGGTTCATCACGTCCTCCGCGCGGCGCACCATGAACATGTGCGAGTGCAGGGTCGTGGGAATGTAGTGTCCGCGGCGCGTAAGCTTCAGCGTGTAGATGTTGTCCGTCGACAGCGTGCGGCGTACTCCCTGAGCGACGGCCACGGCCACGATCATCGGCATCACGAGATCGTAGTCGCGGGTCATCTCGAAGATCATCACGATCGCGGTCATCGCTGCACCGGTGGCACTGCCGACCATCGCTGCCATGCCGAGCATCGCGAAACTCGGCACCGAACTGGCGGCGCCCGGCGCCAGCAGGTCGATCGCCGTGCCGAAGGCGCCGCCGAGCGTGGCCCCGAGGAACAGTGCCGGCGAAAACACGCCGCCGGACGCACCGGCGCCGAGCGTCACCGAGGTCGCGACGAGCTTGGCCGCGAACAGCAGGAACAGGAACAGCCCGCCCGCCAGTTCACCGTTGATGATCGCCTGCACCGTTGCGTAACCGACGCCCTCGACGTGATAGTGGCCGGCGGTTCTAAGAAAGCTGTAGAACATCAGGCCGACGATCGCCATGCCGACCACGTGCCGCAGGTAATCATTGCGAATTCGCTCGGCGAACTGATCTTCGCTCCAGTAGATGCCGCGCACATAGAGCGTGGCCGCCAGGCCGATCAGGGCACCGAAGAGGGCGAATTCGCCGAGAGCGAGAAAACTGATGTCCAGTACCGGCAGGTTGTCCGGCAGCGAGAAGGCCGGCTGATCGCCCAGGTAACGACGCCCCAGCACCGTGGACATGCCGGTCGCAATGGCCACGGGCATGAACGTGCGCACGCTCACTTCCGGCAGTATCAGTTCGACGGCGAACAGCACCGCCCCGAGCGGGGTGTTGAAGGTCGCCGCGATGCCGCCGCCGGCACCGGCCGCCACCAGCGTGATCCGTTGCCAGGGTGCCAGCCGCAGCCAGCCACCGGCCGTGGACGCGATCGCAGAGCCGATCTGCACGATCGGTCCCTCGCGGCCCACGGAGGCGCCGGTGCCGATGGAGATGGCCGACGCCAGCGACTTGACGATGACGACGACGGGCCGGATCACGCCGGCCCGGTAATAGACGGCATCCATGACCTCGGGCACGCCGTGGCCACGGGCCTCGGGCGCGTAATTGCGCACCAGGTAGGTCACCAGCAGCGCACCGACCACCGGCACCAGGATCACGAACGGCCCCCAGGGACTCGCCGGCGTAAACAGGTTGGCGTCGTAGTCGGCCGAGAACTGGCCGAGAAAGGCCGCGTTGTGTATCCAGCCGATCAGCCAGCGGAAGGCGACCGCGCCATATCCGGTGGCCACGCCGACGAGCAGCGACACGAGCGAAAACGCGACCGCATTGATTTCCCGACCAGAGGCGTTCACAGCGCGTGTATCCCGAAACCAGACAAGGCGAACCGGCCTGCGAGCGGCCGGCGCTGCATTCTAGCCGGTTTGCAGCCGCCTGCCGTGATCGGATCGACGGGGCGCGCTGGTGACGGGGTTCAGCCGACCGGCCGCAGGCGGGGCCGCGACGGCGGCGGCCGGCCGCCCGCGAACACGCGGCGCGTGCCCTCCGGGACCCATCCCGCCGGCGGGCCAGCGGCCGGCGCGGCCTCCAGGAGTCGCAGGCGGTAATCGCCGATCGCGATCAGGTCGCCAGGCACCAGGCGTCGCTCCCTGACAGGCGCGCCGTTGACGTAAGTGCCATTGGTGCTGTTGAGATCGACCAGCAAATACCCGTCCTGGCGCTCGCTCAACAAGGCGTGGTGGCGGCTGACGTAGTGGCTGGGCAGCGGCAGGTCGTTCTGCCGCTGCCGGCCGATCAAGAGGCGTCGCTGCCTGAGCGGCACGCGGCCCAGGATCTCGCCGTTGCGGCTGAGCTGCAGGCAGTGGGCTGGCGGCGCGAGCGAGCCGTGGCCCAAGCGCCAGCGCCGCCGGGTCAACGCCGCGACCCGCTGCATGGCCGGCGATTCCAGCACCTGCAACAAGCGGCGGTCGCCACTGAGCAGCAGCGTCAACGGCGCCGGCCGCATCGACAGCAGCTCCTGCAGCAGCTGCCACACCCGCGGCCCGAAACGGTTCGCTTCCTCGATGGCCAGCAGGCTGCGGCGCCCATGGCGGCCTTCGTGTTGCAGGAAGATTCGCAGCAGGCTCAGCAGTTCCTGCTCGTCGGCCGAGATCGGCTCGAAACCGAACTGCGCCAGCAGAGACTCGAGGAAAGCACGCGGGCAGGCCGTCTCGGCCACCACGTGCGCGGCATGCTCGACCGGGGCCGTGGCCAGGCAACGGCGCAGCAGGGCCGCGAGCTCGGCCGGCGAGTCGCCGGTCACGACCGCGCAGGGCGCGCCATCGGCGATCGCCTCGCGCACGGCCAGCAGGCAGCGATCGCGGTCGACTGGCTCCCGGGCTAACCGGGCAATGGCTTCAGCGTTCAAGGATCGGCGGCTCCGCCGGCCCGGGCCGATCGGCGAAACCGCTACCCGGGCCGGTTATCGGCTTCTTGTTCTGTGCTATTTTGAGTCTATGCAGCGCCGGGACTTATGTAAAGCCGCTGCCGGTCGCGGCCAGCCAGATTCGGCAATTTCTGGATAGTCTCCATAATACCCTGTTATAAAAGGATTTATAGTTTGCTGCTTGCTCGCGGACTGACGCTCTGGCGCGGAGACAACTGCCTGTTCGAAGACCTGGATTTCGCGCTCGGCGAGGGCCAGGTCCTGCTGGTCCGCGGCCCGAACGGCGCCGGCAAGACCACGCTGCTGCGCGTGGTCTGCGGGCTCACTCGCCCCGAAGCGGGCAGCGTGCTCTGGAAGGACCAGCCGATCGCCGACAGCGACGAATATCCGCTGGCACTCGCCTGGCACGGCCACCAGCCCGGGCTGAAGAGCGACCTGTCGATCCGGCAGAACCTGGAATTCAGTGCGGCGCTGCGCGGCCAAGCAGCCGGCGCCTGGCAGGCGGCGCTGTCGGAACTCGGCCTGGCAGCGCTCGCCGACATGCCGGTTCGGCAGCTGTCCGCCGGGCAGCAGCGGCGGACCGCGCTGGCGCGGCTGCTCAGCTCGCCGGCGCGCCTCTGGGTCATGGACGAACCGTTCACGAATCTCGACGCCGCGGGCCAGGCCTACCTGCAAGGCCGCCTGCAGGGCCATCTCGCGGCCGGCGGACTGGCACTGCTGGCGATGCACCAGTCGCTGGAGGCGCTGCCGGCGCGCGAACTCTGGCTGGGCGCAGCGGACTGACGCGATGCGATTGCTGCGAGCGATGCTCTTGCGCGACCTGCGCCTCGCCTTCCGGCGTTGGGGCGACGTGGTCAGTCCGCTGATGTTCTTCGCGATCGTGACCTCGCTGTTCCCGCTGGCGCTGTCGCCGCGGCACGACGTCTTGCAGAGCCTGGGCCCCGGCGTGCTGTGGATCGCCGCGCTGCTGGCCATGCTGCTGTCCCTGAACGCGCTGTTCCGGCAGGACATCGAGGACGGCAGTATGGAGCAACTTGCGATCGGCCCGCATCCGCTGGCGCTGCTGATGCTATACAAGTCGCTCGGACACTGGCTGGTCGCCGGGCTGCCGCTGGTTGCGCTGGCGCCCCTGCTGGCAGTCACCTACTATTTGCCGGGCGATGCTGTCGCGGCCCTGTGCCTGACCCTGCTGATCGGGACGCCCACGCTGAGCCTGCTGGGCTCGGTGGGGGCGGCGCTGACGGCCGGCATCCGCCAGTCGAGCGGTCTGCTCGCGCTGCTGGTGCTGCCGCTGTGCCTGCCGGTGCTGATGTTCGGTTCCCGGGCCACCGCGCTGGCCGGCCAGGGTGAGGACATCAGCGGTCCGTTGCTGCTGCTCGCGGCGATGCTCGCGCTGGCGGCGAGCCTGCTGCCGCTGGCCGCGGCCGCCGGCATCCGCATCAGCCTCGACTAGCCGGCCGCCGCTGCAGTAACGGGCCGAGGAGATTCAGTTTCGATGCGCATCACATTGCCGACCTGGTTTCACAAGCTGGCCTCGCCGCCGCACTTCTATCGCTTCGCGCGGCTGCTCGGGCCGTGGCTGCTGTGGGTGTCATTGCTGCTGATGCTGATCGGCGCCTGGGGCGGCCTGTTCCTCGCGCCGCCCGACTACCAGCAGGGGGACGGCTTCCGCATCATCTACGTCCATGTGCCGAGTGCCTACCTGTCGACGATGATCTACGCGGTCATGGCGACCGCCGCCGCGATCGGCCTGATCTGGCGCATCAAGCTCGCTCACGCCGTGGCCGCGGCCGCGGCGCCGGTAGGCGCCTGGTTCACCTTTCTCGCCCTGGTCACCGGTGCGCTCTGGGGCAAGCCGATGTGGGGCACCTACTGGGAATGGGATCCGCGCCTGACTTCCGAGCTGATCCTGCTGTTCCTGTATTTCGGCTACATGAGTCTGCGCAGCGCTTTCGACGACCAGAGCCGCGCGGACCGCGCCAGCGCCGTGCTGGCGCTGGTCGGCGTCGTCAACCTGCCGATCATCCATTATTCGGTGATCTGGTGGAGCAGCATCCACCAGGGGCCGACGATCTCCAAACTCGATGCGCCGTCGATCACGACCGACATGCTCTGGCCCTTGCTGGTGATGATCCTGGCCTACACGCTGTTCTTCGCGGCCGTGCTGCTGCAGCGGGTCCGCGCCGAGGTGCTCGATCGCGAGCGCCACGCCCGCTGGGTGCAGGAACTGCTGGCTGGCCCCGAAGGAGAAGTTCGATGACCGAGTTCCTTGCCATGGGCGGCTACGCACAGTACGTATGGCCAACCTACGGGCTGACGCTTATCGTAGTCGTCATCAATGTTGTTGCAGCGCGGCGCCGCTTGCGCAGTGTGCGCGAGGCGCTGGCGCTGAAAGCGGCGCGGGAACGCCGCCGGAGATCGCAGGCATGAAACGGAGACAGAAACGGATGCTGGCCGTCACAATGATCCTGGCCGGCGTCGGCCTCGCGGTGGCGCTGGCACTGCAGGCCTTCAAGGAGAACCTGCTGTTCTTCTACAGCCCGACGCAGGTGCTGGCCGGGGAGCCTCCGCAGGGTCGCAAGATCCGCCTCGGCGGGCTGGTCGCGACCGGCAGCGTACGGCGCGAGCCGGGCGAGCTCGAGGTCCTGTTCGACGTGACCGACAACAGCAACACGCTGACGGTGCATTACAGCGGGGTGCTGCCGGACCTGTTTCGCGAGGGGCAGGGCGTGATCGCGCACGGCGTGCTGCGGCCCGACGGCAGCTTCGAGGCTGACGAAGTGCTGGCCAAGCACGACGAGAACTACATGCCGCCCGAGGTTGCCGAGATGCTGGCAGAGCAGGGGCATCCGGTCGACGGCGCGCGGGCGAACTGAGCGATGCTGGCCGAATACGGGCAACTCTGTCTGGCGCTGGCGCTCTGCCTGGCGCTGGCGCAATCGCTGCTGCCGCTGCTGGGCGCGCAGTTCGGGCGGGCTGGCTGGATGGCGGTCGCGCGACCGGCCGCGGCCGGGCAGTTCGTGTTCGTCGCCGCAGCCTTCGGCCTGCTCGCCTGGCTGTTCCTGAACGACGACTTTTCCGTGCTCTATGTCGCCAGCAATTCCAACACGCAGCTGCCGCAGATCTACAAGCTGGCGGCGGTCTGGGGCGGTCACGAGGGCTCGCTGCTGCTCTGGGCGCTGGTCCTGGGCGTCTGGACACTCGCGGTCAGCGTCGCCACCCGTGACCTCCCGCAGGCCACGAGCGCGCGCGTGATCGGGGTCATGGGCCTGATCAGCGCCGGCTTCCTGAGTTTCGTCCTGCTGACCTCGAATCCCTTTCTGCGCCTCAACCCGGTGCCGCCCGACGGCAACGACCTGAATCCGCTGCTGCAGGACCCGGCCATGGCGCTGCACCCGCCGATGCTGTATACCGGCTACGTCGGCTTCTCCGTGGCCTTCGCCTTTGCGGTGGCGGCGATGCTGAGCGGGCGCATCGACCGGGAATGGGCCCGGCTCGCGCGGCCGTGGACGACAGCCGCCTGGACCTTCCTGACGCTGGGCATTGCGCTCGGCAGCTGGTGGGCGTACTACGAACTCGGCTGGGGCGGCTGGTGGTTCTGGGATCCGGTCGAGAACGCGTCGTTCATGCCCTGGCTGGTCGGCACCGCGCTGATCCACTCGCTCGCGGTCGCCGAGAAGCGAGGGCTGTTCAAGGGCGCGACGCTGCTGCTGGCGATCGCGGCGTTCTCACTCAGCCTGCTGGGCACCTTCCTGGTCCGTTCCGGCGTGCTCGTCTCGGTCCACGCCTTTGCCAGCGACCCGGCGCGCGGCCTGTTCATCCTGACCTTTCTCGCCATCGTCATCGGCGGCGCGCTGCTGCTGTATGCCTGGCGAGCGCCGTCGCTGGACAAGGCCGTCGGCTTCGAGCCGGTCTCTCGGGAGACCTTCCTGCTGATCAACAACGTGCTGCTGAGCATCGCGGCGGGACTGATCCTGCTCGGCACGCTGTACCCGCTGATCCTTGACGGGCTGGAGCTGGGCAAGATCTCGGTCGGGCCGCCGTACTTCGAGACCGTCTTCCTCGTGCCGATGCTGCCGCTGCTGCTGGCCGTCGGCGTCGGCATGCACACGGCCTGGCGGCAGGCCGCACTGTCGGAGCTGTGGCGCCGCCTGCGCTGGGCCGCCGCCGCCGCGCTGACGGCGGGGCTGCTGATCCCCTGGCTGATCTACGGGCGGCAGTCGGCCCTGATCTTCAGCGGCATCGCCGCCGCGGTCTGGGTCTGCGGGGCGGCCCTGGTCGATCCCCTGCGGCGCCTGACGGGTCGCGGGGGGCCGAGGCTGACGCGCGGCATGCTCGGCATGCAGCTGGCGCATTTCGGGCTGGGCCTGTGCGTCCTGGGAATCACCGTCGTGTCGGCCTACACCGTGGAGAAGGACCTGAAGGTCCACCCGGGCGAAAGCGTGACGATCGCCGGCTACGAAATCCAGCTGCGGCAACTGGAAGAAGTCAGCGGCCCGAACTACAGCGCGCTGCGCGGCGAAGTGCTGGTCAGCCGTGACGGCCGCCCCGTGACCACACTGTATCCGGAGAAACGCATCTACCGCGTGCAGCGCTCGCCGATGACCGAGGCCGGCATCGACGGGCGCTGGCAGCGCGATCTGTTCGTGGCCCTGGGCGAGGATCTCGGGCAGGGAGCCTGGAGCATGCGCATCCAGTACAAGCCCCTGATCCGTTTCATCTGGCTGGGCTGCATCGTCATGGCGCTCGGCGGCCTGATCGCCGTGACCGACCCGCGTTACCGGCGCGCCCGGCAGGCAGCTGCCGAAGCCGCAACGCCGGCTGCGGCCAACTGAGCGGCGCGAGCATGACCCGCTTCGCGATTCCGGTCGTCGTTTTCGCATTGCTCGTCGGGCTGTTCTGGCTGGGCCTCGGCAAGGACCCGACGCTGGTGCCGTCGCCGCTGATCGGCAAGCCGATGCCGGCCTTCTCGATGCCCCGACTGAACGATCCGTCGCGCGCGCTGACCGACGCCGATCTGCGCGGGCAGGTCAGCCTGCTCAACGTCTGGGCCACCTGGTGCGTCGGCTGCCGCCAGGAGCACGCGACGCTGCTGGCCATCTCGAAGACCGGCGAGGTGCCGATCTACGGCCTCAACTGGAAGGACGACAGCCTGCAGGCCCGCGCCTGGCTGCAACGCCTCGGCAATCCCTACGCCGCCATCGGTGTCGATGCCGACGGCCGGGTTGCGATCGACTGGGGTGTCTATGGTGCGCCGGAGACCTTTCTGATGGCGCCCGACGGTACCGTGTTGTACAAGCACATCGCGCCGCTGACGATGGAGGTCTGGGAGCGCGAATTCCTGCCGCGGATTCGCGCGGCGCGGGGAGGGCAGGGGTGACTCGCCGCCGCCTCGCGCTGTTGCTGCTGGCCTGGGCGGTCGGCTGCGCCACGCCGGCGCTGGCGATCGACGCCGACGAACCGTTGCCGGATCCGGACCGACAGGCGCTTTACAAGCGACTGACGCACGAGGTGCGTTGTCTCGTGTGCCAGAACCAGACGCTGGCCGATTCGACGGCGCCGCTCGCCGCAGATCTGCGCCGCGAATTGCGTGAATTGGTCGCCGACGGCCGCTCAGAGGACGAGATCAAGCGCTTCCTGACCGAACGCTATGGCGATTTCGTGCTCTACCGCCCTCGCTTCAGCGCGCGTAATGCCTTGCTGTGGCTCGCGCCGGCCTTGCTGCTGGCCGGCGGCCTGGTCTGGCTGTACCGGATCGTCCGGCGCCGCGCCGCGCTGCCGCTGGACGACGACGAGGAGGCCGGCGGCACCACATGAACACGTTCCTGATCGTTGCACTGCTGCTCACGCTGGGCACGGCCGGACTGCTGGCGCTGCCGCTCTTGCGCAACCGGGAAGCGCCGGCGGCCGGCGCGGCGCTCGCTATCGCGCTGGGACTGCCGGCGCTGGTCGCCGTGCTGTACCTGTCCGGCTCGAACTACGACTGGCGCCAGCCCCCGGCGCCGGCTGCGTCGGGCGGGCAGGGCGGCATGGCCTCGAGCACGACGGCCCCGTCGATGCAGGAGGCGATCGCCCGGCTGGAACAGCGGCTGGAAGAGCAACCGGATAACCTCGACGGCTGGCTGCTGCTCGGCAATGCCTACCTGCAGACCGGCCGCGTGGCCGATGCGGAGCAGGCCTACGCGCGCGCGCTGGCACTCAGCGGTGGCGACAATCCGGTGGCCAAGCTCGGCCTCGCCGAGACACAGGTGATGCGCAATCGCGAAGCGCTGGCCGGCGATGCCGGGCGCCTCGTCGAGGAGGCCCTCGCGGCGCTGCCGAACGATCCCCGCGCGCTGTGGTACGGCGGCCTCGCGGCGCTGGCGCGCCAGGATCTCGACCAGGTCCGGCAGCGCTGGAACCGGCTGCTCGCGCTGAACCCGCCTGAGAATATCGCCCGCATCGTGCGCCAGCAGCTCGCCGACCTGAACCTGGAGGCTGCGCCGGCCGACGCCGGGGAGCCGGCGGCGCCAGCGCCGCCGGCCGCGGGCACGCGGATCGAGGTGACCGTCAGCGTCGCTGAGGGCCTGGCCGACCGGTTGCCCGCCGGCGGTGTGCTGTTTCTTGCGGCCCGCGATGCACAGCGGCCCGGCCCGCCGCTGGCGGCGCTGCGCGTGCCGGCGCCACAGTTACCGCAAAGACTGGTGCTCAGTAACGCCAACGCAATGATGGCCGGCCGCAACCTCGATTCGGCCAGCGAAGTCCGACTGGTGGCGCGCGTGTCCGGCAGCGGCACGGCGTTGCCACAAGCGGGCGATATCTACGGCGAGGCCCGCTGGCGACCAGGCGATGGACCGGTGCGCATCGAAATGGATAGCATCGTCTCCCGTGACGGTCCGTGAAAAACAGCATTCCGGCAACCGGCGCAGCCGGCGGCGCATCGTCGAAGTGCGGCTGCGCGGTCGGGACCTGCTGCACGACCCGCTGCTGAACAAGGGCTCTGCGTTCACCGCAGAAGAGCGCCAGGCCTTCGGACTCGAGGGGCTGCTGCCGCACCGGCCGATCAGCATGGAGCAGCAGGCGGCGCGCACCTGGCGCAATTGCGGCGCCTACTCGGATCCGCTGAAGAAATATGTGTTCCTGGCCTCGCTGCAGGACCGTAACGAGCACCTGTACTTCCGGCTGCTGCGCGACCACCTGGTCGAACTGATGCCGATCGTCTACACGCCGACGGTTGGCCTCGCGACTCAGCGCTTCAGCCACGTCTTCCAGCGCGGCCGGGGACTGTGGATCACGCCCGACATGCGCGGCCGGATCCCGCAGGTGCTGCGCAACTGGGCCCGTGGCCGGGACGTGCGCCTGCTCGTGGTCACCGACAACGAGTCGATCCTCGGCATCGGCGACCAGGGCGCCGGCGGCATGGCGATCGCGATCGGCAAGCTGGCCCTGTACACCGCCGGCGCTGGCATCGACCCGGCTCAGGTGCTGCCGGTGAGCCTCGACGTCGGCACCGACAACGAAGGCCTGCGCTCGGATCCGGCCTACCTGGGATGGCCACAGCCGCGCCTGCGCGGCGACGCCTACCTGGCGTTGCTGGACGAATTCGTGGCTGCGGTCGCCGAGTGTTTTCCGGCCGCGATGATCCAGTGGGAGGACTTCCGCAAGGACAATGCGCTGCACGTGCTGGATCGCTACGCCGATCGCCTGCCGTCTTTCAACGACGACATCCAGGGCACCGGTGCGATGGCACTGGCCGGGATTCTGTCCGCTGCGCGCGTGCACGGGCGCAGTCTGGCGGCCGAGCGCATCGTGATCCTCGGGGCCGGCGCGGCCGGACTCGGCATCGCGCGGCAGCTGCGCGCCGGGCTCAAGGCTCGCGGCGTCGCCGAACGCGATGCGCGTCATGCGATCGCGGCGATGGATAGCCGGGGGCTGCTGGTCGCCGGCAGCGAGCTGCGCGATGGCTACAAGCGTGAACTCGCCTGGGACCCGGATGTTGCAGCGCAATATGGGCTGGCCGCCGGCAGCGACCTTGCGACCGTCGTCCGGCAATTCCAGCCAACGGTGCTGATCGGCACCTCGGGCCAGCCCGGCGCCTTCAGCGAGGCGATCGTGCGCGATCTGGCGGCCCGGACCGAGCGGCCGGTGATCATGCCGTTGTCGAATCCGTCGGCCCTGGCCGAGGCCCAGCCCGAAGACCTGATCGCCTGGACCGACGGACGCGCGCTGGTCAGCGCCGGCAGTCCGTTCCCGAGCGTGCGCTGGAGGGACCGGGAGATTGCCATCGGCCAGGGCAACAACGCCTTCATCTTTCCCGGCGTAGGCCTCGCCGTGCTGGTCGGCGCCATCGGCTGTGTCAGCGACGAATTGTTCTTTGCTGCGGCCGAAGCGTTGGCGGGGGCTGTCACGCCGCAGGAATTGCAGCGCGGCTTGCTGTACCCGGGCATCCAACGCATGCCGGACGTGGCCCGGGCCGTGGCCCGCGCCGTGCTCGAACGCGCCCGGTCGCTGGGCCTGACGCGTCGGAACGACGAGGTGCCTGTCGATGCCGCCTTGGACGCGGCCCAATGGGAGCCAGTCTATCCGGTCTACGTAGCGGCGGACCCGGCGAGCAGGGACTGAGCAAGGGACCACGGCCGGCGGCGACCGGGATTATTTAACATAATATACATTATGCGCCTTCCATTCGAGTGCTTTGCCGCGTCGCGCCGGACCCCGTTACATCGGCGACCGCGGCCGCGGCTCCCGGCACCTTGGCCAACGCGTCCGCCGCCGGGCGTCGCCTGGCATCCCCATGGGAAGCTATAGAAACCTGTTTCTTAACAGGAGCTTGTCGGACTTTTTTCAGGCGTCTTAGCGGACGGCTCTCGGGCGCGGCCGCTCAGTCGCCGCGAGCGGTCCGGGCGACTGCGGGCGCTGCAGCCGGGATCCGACCGACGTAGACTTGTTCGCCGGCCTGCTGCCATGCAACGTATACCAAGCCCCCGGGACCGGCGGCCACGGCCGGATACGCGGCACTGCCCGGCGGCGCCGGCAGTTCCTGCGGCGCTGACAGGGTCCGGCCGCCGTCGTTGGACCCAGCGAAGTACAGGCGGCGCGGCCCGTCCTGCTTCGCCTGCCAGACGATCCGCACCCGCCCTTCGCCGACCACGGCCAGCTGCGGGGCATCCGAATAGGCGGCGCCGGGATGGACCGGCACGGCCGGCGCGAAGGTTTCCCCGCCGTCGGCCGACCAGGTGAAATAGACGCCTGGCGGGTCCTCGCCGCCCGTGTAGGCGGCGGCGTAGACCCGGGGCCCGTCGCTGGCGGCCTCGGTCGGTTTCAGCGGGCAGCCGTCGATCTGCCAGTGACCCATTGGCAGGCGGCGCTCCAGCGAAAAGCGGCGACCGCCGTCGCGGGAGATCGCGAGCGTGCTGTCCCGCCCGTCCGGATAGATCCGACGGTAGCCCAGCAGGACTTCGTCGGCGCCGAAGGCCAGCGTCAGCTGGCAGCAAGGGCAGACCCGGCCGCTCTCGATCACGGTCCGGGGCGCCTCGAAGCTGCGGCCGTCGTCGCGCGAGATCGCCATCGCCGCCGCGGCGCCGTCGGCGTTGTCGCGCATGCCGCCGATGTCCTGCCAGGCCGTGTATACGGTGCCGTCCGGGCCGACGTCCATCGTGCCGAAGGAAAAGGTCGCCGACAGCCCCTCCCCGAGCAGGCCCGTCTTGTCGAAATCCGCCGGCCGGTTGATCGTGAGCGGCTGCGAGAAGCTCCGGCCCCGGTCGGTCGACCGCGTATACCGGGCGGAGACCACATCGAGACCGGTGGCCGGCGAACGGTCGTTGGCCGGATAAAAGACATGAATCGTTCCCGACGGTCCGACTGCGATCCGCGGCTTGCTGACGGCGAAGCCCCAGACCTCGCCCGGCTGGCGGTTGACCCGCCGCGGCGCCGACCAGCTGCGCCCGCCGTCCTCGGAGCGACTGAAATACAGGTCCGTCATCGAGCGATGGCTGTGCTCGCCGGGCCGGTGCCGTTTCGGCGCCGGGCGGTCGGCCGCCAGGCCCTTGTCCAGCCAGATCACGTTGATCGCGCCGTCTGGCCCGACCGCGATCTCCGGGCTCAGCGCACGACGCCCGGCCTCACTGAGCCGCTGATAGCTCAGCGTGCCGGCCGCGGCCGGCAGGGCGGCCAGCAATCCGCACAGCAGCAGCAGGACAGGCGGGTAGCGGCGACGGCGGCTGGACATGGCGTACTCCCCGGCGGCGGTTCTGGCGCGCCCTGTCAGGCGATTCTACACCTCAGCGGACCAACTGCAGGCCGAGGTAGAAGTCGTAGTCGGCGGCCTCTTCACCGCCCGGCGCCCACAGGCCGGCGCCGCCTGCGAACAGCAGGCTGAGACCCGCAGCCAGCTCGAAGTCGAAGCCGAGATGGAAATTCATGAAATCGCGGCGGAAGTCTTTGTCGGCCGAGCCGTGCAATTCGAGGTAGAGATTGGCGCGGGAGCCCAGCGGCCGGCCGAGATAGGCGCCGTAGCCGAGCGAGTCCCTGCCGCCCCGGACGATGCCGTACCCGGCATCGGCGGTCAGCGTCCAGTCACCGCCCAGCGCCAGCTCGCCGGTCAGCGGCAGGAACAGCACGTCGCGGCTGTCGCCGATGCCCCCGAGTTCCTTGGTCACGCTGACGCCGAACGCATACAGCGGCGCGAAGGCCAGCTGCAGGCGCTGGTTGTTCACGAAGCGCCACTTGATGCCCAACTGCGGGTTGCCGACATCGCCATCGCTCGGCCCGCCGTCCGGGTCCACGGTGACGTAGGGCACCGCCGCAGAGACCTGCAAATCGTCCAGCAGCCCCAGGGACAGGTCCAGCACCGGGAATTCCCAGGTCCGGCCGGCCGCGTCCCCCGTCACCGTCGCGGCGACGATCAGCTCCAGCTCACCCGGCGCGAGCACGCCGGGATCCTCGGTGGTCAGCGGCGGGCCGGCCAGCGCCGCGCCGGCCAGGGTCGCGAGCAGCACGGCACCCGCGAATGGCGATGCTTGGCGGCGCATGGCAGCGCATTCTAGCGGCGACCTCCGGCCATCGGAAGCGACCCTCGACCGCCTGTCGGCGACGGCATTAAGATCGCCGCTGTCGAAGCCGCCGTCGCCAAGGGTATGCCCAGCACCAACGAACTGACCGTGGTCGCCGCCGCGCTGCTGATCGTGATCCTCTGCGTCACCTTTCACTACGAAGGCCTGCGCCTGCTGAGCGGCTGGCTGGCCGGCAAACCCTTCAACGAGCGCCTGCGGGTCGCCGGCCTGATTCTCGCCCTGCTGGCGCTGCACGTGATCGAGATCCTGCTGTTTGCGCTCGGCTACGGACTGATGCTCGGCGTGGAGCGCTTCGGCAGCCTGCTGCATTTCGGTTACGGCGATCTGCTGGTCGAGCAGCCGATGCAGCTGTTCGACTATGTCTATTATTCGGCGACCGTCTACACGACGCTGGGCTTCGGCGACATCGTGCCCAGCGGGCCGATCCGGGCGCTGACCGGCAGCGAATCCCTGTGCGGGCTGGTGCTGATCACCTGGTCGGCTTCCTTCACCTTCCTCGAGATGCAGCGGCACTGGGGCCGCGGCTGACTCAGCCGGGTTCTTGCGCCAGCCAGTCACGCACCCGGTCGGGGAAGTCGGTGAACAGCCCCTCGACGCGCAAGCGCCCGCAGAGCATGCGCAACAGCGCATCGAGATTCCCTGCCCCCTCGGGCAAGGCATCGCAACGCACCGTCCAGGCATGGACCGCCAGGCCCGCGGCGGCGGCGGCGGCGCGCAGGCCGGTTGCGCGCGGCGGGCGGGCACCAAAGTCCGCCAGAGCCGTCAATGGCGGGCCGATGCCCTGGGCATAGGCCGCGATGGCTTGCAGGTCCAGCGACCGCAACGCCTGACGGTCCAGCAGCTGGATCAGCGGCAGGCCGGCCGGCAGCGCCGGGCGCAGCCGGCGCAGTTCATCGGCGTCGAAACACTGCAGAAAGACCTTCTGGCCCGGCGCAAGGTAACCGGCGGCATCGAGTTCGGCCAGCACCAGCGGCGCCAGCTCGATCCCCTGCTGGCGATGCCAGGCGGGCGCCTTGAGCTCCGGGTAGATGCCGGCCTCGCGGCCGGTCGAGTGATTCAGGCCGCGAATGAAGGCCAGTTCTTCCGCCAGTGTCGGGATCCGGAAACGGGCGGCCTCGGGCGGAAATCGGCCGGGAAAGCGAGGCCGGCCGCTGGCCGGGTCGATCCGCTCGTGCAGCCCCAGGCTGCGAATCTCTTCCAGCTCGAAATCCACACAGTAGTAGTGGCCGTCGGCACGCGCGCGGCCGGGGAAACGACTGGCGACGTCGGTCAGGGCATCGAGGTACAGGTCATGGAAGACGATCGGCACGCCATCGCCTGTCGCCACGACGTCCTGTTCCAGATAATCGGCTCCCTGTGCGTGCGCCATCGCCTTGCCGGCCAGGCTGTGCTCCGGCAGATAGGCGCTGGCGCCGCGGTGGGCGATCACGATGCTCGGGGCTGCTCGCTGCGGCATGCTGAGCGCGGCCGGGACCAGCGGATTCAGTCTTCGCTTTCTTCGACCCCGAGCCGCTTGTGCATGATCGGACTGGTCGTCGTGTATTGCAACGGCACTTTCTTGCCCGGCTCGATGATGGCCTTCGCGGCAAAGGCCGCAAGCGCGGCTTCGTGGAAGCCGCTGAGGATCAGCTTCTTCTTGCCCGGATAGTCGGCGATGTCGCCGATCGCGAAGATCCCGGGAATATTCGTCTGGAACGTTGCCGTGTCGACGTTGATCGTCTTGCGATTCAGGTCCAGCCCCCAGTCGGCGATCGGCCCGAGCTTCGGGGACAGGCCGAAGAAGACCAGCAGCTGATCGGCCTCGATGCGCCGGGTCTCGCCATCGCTATTGTCGCGGATCGTGACCGCGACCAGGCGACCGTTCTCGTCCAGTTCCAGCCCTGCGGCATTGGCGTTCAGCACGATTTCGGCCCGGCCCTGTGCCGCCAGCTCCCGCAGCTTGTTCGCCGTCGCTTCGGCGCCGCGGAACTCGTCGCGACGGTGTACCAGGGTCAGGCTCGCCGCCTTCGGCGCCAGTTCCACGGCCCAGTCGAGGGCCGAATCGCCGCCGCCGAGCACGACCAGCCGCTGGCCGGCAAACTGCTGCGGGTCATTGACCCGGTAATGCAGCTGCTTGCCTTCCAGCGCTTCGGCCTCGGGGAAACGCAGCTTGCGCGGGGTGAAGGAACCGACCCCGGCTGCGATGAACACGGTCTTCGCATGGAATTTCGTGCCCGCGCTGGTCTCGACGTAGAAGCCGTCCTCTTCCGGACGCACGACCGTGACCTGCTCGCCGAGATGAAAAGTGGCATGGAAGGGTTCGATCTGTTTCAGCAGCGCTTCGGTCAATTCCTGACCGGTGCAGACCGGGACCGCCGGAATATCGTAGATCGGCTTGTCCGGGTAGAGCTCGGTGCACTGCCCACCCGGGTGATTGAGGCTGTCGACGATATGAGCCTTGATACCCAGCAGGCCCAGTTCGAAGATCTGGAACAGCCCGCAGGGGCCGGCGCCAATGATCAGCGCATCTGTCTTGATGGTCATGCAAATGTGGCCGGGCGCACCGGTGCTCGCCGGCCGCCAGGCGGGGGATGCTGCAACGGGGCCGCGATTCTACGTCAGGCCGGGATGGCCAACAAGTCGCCTACAGCAGGTCCGGATCGAAGTCGATGACCTCCCATTGCGAGGTGTCCTCGTTGCGGGCCAGCTTGCGGATCGCGTCGGTGATCACGCGGTCGTTCCACTCGACGACATCGGCGCAGCGCTGCAACAGCTCCTTGCTCAGCATCACGGTGCCGCCGAAGGAGCGGATGCCGAGCAGCGGCTTGTTCAAGGATTCGGCGAGATCCATCTGGAAATCGACCAGTTCCGGATTTCGATTGTGAGTAGCGACCGGGACGATGACGATCTCCGCCGCATTGATCTGCTTGCGCAGTGTGTCGCGGATCGCCTCCCCGCCGCCGGCCGGCATGTCGTCCGGCCTTGAGGTGTTGACGTAGAAGAAATTGTCCCGGCTCTCGAGGTACTCGAACAGCCGCGAGTAGTCCGCATCCTCGTCGAACAGGTGCGCGACGAATATCCGGATCGGATCCTTTTCGGACATCGGCCTCTCCCGCCGGCTGGCAGCTGGCGCCCGGCCTGCCGGACCAGGCGCGTGACAACAACACCGGCCCACGGTAATAGCACATTCCGGGCCGCCCGCAAAAGGGCCGCCGTCCCACCCCGGCCGGCCGCGGCCCGCGGGCTGGACGCGGTACACTTGTCCAGTGCGCCTGCTGGTCTACAACATCCGCTATGGTCTCGGCACCGGGGTTCCCTCGCACGTGCCGGTGCCCGGTGCGGGCTACCTGTTCGGGAATCCCGGCGTGCTGGACGAGATCATCGCCTTCATCAAGGCCCGGCATCCCGATATCGTCGGCCTGATCGAAGTCGACACCGGCTCGCTGCGCACCGGGCGGGTCAACCAGGCGGAGAAGATCGCCGCCGCGCTCGGCCATTTCTCGTCCTACGAATGCAAGTACGGCGGCGAGTCGGTCAATCAGTACCTGCCGATTCTCCGCAAGCAGGCCAATGCCTTTCTGGCGGCCCCGACCGTGAAGGGCGAACGTTTCCACTATTTCGAGCAGGGCATCAAGCGGCTGATCATCGAGCTGGAGCTCGAGGATGTGGCCGTGTTCCTGGTCCACCTGTCGCTGAAGTACCGGCACCGGCATTTTCAGCTCCGTCATCTCTATGAACTGGTCAAGGCTGCGCGCAAGCCGGTGATCGTCGCCGGCGACTTCAACACCTTCTGGGGGGAGAACGAGATCTTCCTGTTCAAGGAAGCCGCCGGGCTAAGAAGCGCCAACCGTGATAGCCTCCCCTCCTATCCCAGCCATGCACCGCGCATGGAACTGGATTTCATCCTGTACGGCAGCGGTATCGAGGTGACGCACTTCGAGATTCCGCGCGTCAGCTATTCCGATCACCTGCCATTGATCTGTGACTTCGAAGTCCGGAGAACGACATGAACAAGCCGGCCCAGCTGCAACACTGGCACATTGCCTATGACAACGAACGGATCGCCTGGCTCTGCCTGGACAAGGCCGGCGCATCGACGAACGTGCTGTCCCAGTCCGTGCTCAGCGAGCTGAACGAGGTCCTCGACCGCCTGCAGCGCGATCCGCCGCGCGGCCTGGTCGTTTACTCGGGCAAGGATTCTGGCTTCATCGCCGGGGCCGACATCAGCGAATTCCCCGCGCTGCGGGAACGCGAGGACGCGCTGGAGCTGACCCTGCAGGGGCATGCGCTGTTCGCCCGGCTGGAGCAGCTGCCGTGGCCCAGCGTCGCGGCGATCAACGGTCACGCGCTGGGCGGCGGCCTGGAACTGGCCCTGGCCTGCGGCTGGCGCATCGCGCTGGACAGCAGCCGGCGCAGCCTGGGCCTGCCCGAGGTCAAGCTGGGCCTGCACCCGGGCCTCGGCGGCACGGTGCGCCTGGTTCGCCTGATCGGCGTGCGGGCGGCCATGCCGATGATGCTGACCGGCGACCCGGTCACGCCCGGCAAGGCGAAGAAGCTGGGGCTGGTCGACCGGGTCGTCAGTCCCGAGGACTGGCGCGAGCACGCCCGGGAGCTGGCGCGGCGGCGGCCGCCGACGCGGCGGGCACCCTGGCCGGACCGCCTGCTGTCGCTGGGCCCGGTGCGCGGCCTGCTGGCCGGCCAGATGGAAAAGCAGGTCGCGCGACGGGCGAAGCGGGAGCACTACCCGGCCCCCTACGCGATGATCGAACTCTGGCGCCGCTATGCCGCCCGCGGCCAGCGCGCCTTCGAGGCCGAGGCACGCAGCTTCGTCGAGCTGATGCGTACGCCGACCTCGGCCCACCTCGTGCGCGTCTACGGGCTGCAGGAACGGCTCAAACGCGAAGCCGGCGAAAAGCGGGACGTCGCAGCCCACGTGCATGTGGTCGGCGCCGGTGTCATGGGCGGCGACATTGCGGCCTGGTGCGCCATGCGCGGACTCAGCGTCACTCTACAGGACCGCGAAATGAAATACATCGAGCCGGCCCTGCAGCGTGCCGGCGAACTGTTCGACAAGCGCCTGCGCGGCCCAGGCGAAGCGGACGCAGCCCGGGCGCGCCTGCAGGCCGACGTCGACGGGCTCGGCGTGCCACAGGCCGACATCGTCATCGAGGCCATCTTCGAAGATCGGGACGCCAAGCAGGCCTTGTACCGGGCACTGGAACCGCGCATGCAGGACTCGGCGATTCTGGCAACCAACACCTCCAGCATCCCGCTGCAGGAACTGGCTCCGGCCCTCGAGCAGCCGGGCCGCCTCGTCGGGCTGCATTTCTTCAATCCGGTGGCCAAGCTGCCGCTGGTCGAGGTGGTCAGCGCCCCGCAAACGGCCGCGGACACCGCTGCGCTCGCCCGCGCCTTCACCCGACAGATCGGCAAGCTGCCCCTGCCCTGCCGCAGCCTGCCGGGCTTCCTCGTCAACCGGATCCTCGCGCCCTACATGGCCGAGGCGATGGAGCTGGCGCGGGAAGGGGTGCCGCTGCCGCTGATCGACCGGGCGGCGACCGACTTCGGCATGCCGATGGGTCCGGTCGAACTGGCGGACTCCGTTGGCCTGGACATCGCGCTGCACGTGTCCGAAACGCTGGCCTCCGTGATCGGCCGGCCGATCGCACCGGAACTGAAGACCCTGGTCGAGGCCGGCAAGCTCGGCCGCAAATCCGGCGAGGGTTTCTACGCCTATCGCGACGGCAAGCCGCAGAAAGAGCGTGTCAGCGGGCCGGTCGACCCGGAACTGAGCGATCGGCTGATGCTGGCCTATCTGAACGAAGCGGCGAACTGCCTGGCCGACGAGGTCGTCGGCGACCCGGACCTGGTCGATGCCGGCGCGATCTTCGGCACCGGCTTTGCACCGTTTCGGGGTGGCCCGATGCGTTATGCCTGGGAGACCGGCATCGACCGGATCGAAGCCCGCCTGCGCGAGCTCGCCGAGCGGCATGGCGAGCGTTTCTCGCCCTCCGCCGGCTGGCAGCGCGTGCGCGAATTCACGGACTGGCAAAGCTGAGCGCCGCTTCGCTTCCGCGCAGCAAAATCTTGCGGTTACAATAGCGCGCCGCTCGGGCTGTCCCGGTCGCAAGGAAGATACGATCAGGCCACGATGTCCAATGCCCCGCTAACGATAGAGACATTGCGCCAGTTCACGCCGCTGGACGGCCTGAAGCGCGAGAACATCGCGGCGCTGGCCAAGAAGACCGAGGTCAGGCAGCTCGCGCCGGGCGAGTTGCTGTTCGAAGCCGGCGACGCGGAGAAGCGCACCTACTACCTGCTGAGCGGCCGCCTTGAATTGTGCGACGAGGAAGGCAATACCGAAATCGTCGCCGCCGGCAGCGGCGCAGCGCGCAAGCCGCTGGCGCCGATGCTGCCGCGCCGCTACACGGCCAAGGCCGTCGAGGCCTCGGAGTACATCTCGATCGACACGGACCTGCTCGACGTGATGTTGACCTGGGATCAGACCGGCCAATACGAAGTCAGCGAGCTGACCATGTCCGAAGCGCCGCGTGCCGACGACTGGATGAGCCAGTTGCTGCATACCAAGGCGTTTCACCGGATTCCGCCATCGAACCTGCAAGCGATCTTCATGCGCATGCAGCGCATGAACTGCAAGCCCGGCGAGGTGATCATCAAGCAGGGCGACGAAGGCGATTATTTCTACGCAATCATCAGTGGCCGCTGCTCCGTGACCCGCGAGACACCGCTGAACAAGGATGGCATCAAGCTAGCGGAGCTCGGCCCCGGTGACACGTTCGGCGAAGAAGCGCTGATCGCCGACAGCCGCCGGAATGCAACGGTCACGATGCTGACGGAAGGCGTGGTCATGCGCCTCGGCAAGCAGGACTTCCAGACGCTGATGAAAGAGCCCTTGCTGCAACGGGTCGACTACGCCGAGGCCAAGCGAATCGTCGCGGCCGGCGGACAATGGCTGGACGTGCGCCTGCCCAGCGAGTTCGAGGCCTACCACGAGGCCGATGCGATCAACATCCCGCTGTATTTCATCCGTTTGAAGATCAGCCAGCTGGACCCGGAAAAAACCTACGTGGTCTGCTGCGACACCGGCCGGCGCAGCGCCGCGGCTGCCTTCATTCTCAACGAACGGGGCTTCGATACCCGGGTGCTGCAGGGCGGACTGAACATGTCCGGCCTGCCAGAGCAGCCGTAGGCGGACTCACATCGTGTGCGTCGGCTTGTCGCCGCCCAGGGCGCCGGCCAGATAGTTCTCGATCTTCTTCTGCGTGGTGCCGCCGTCCTGATCGCTGAACTGCACGCCGATGCCTGCTGTGCGCTTGCCCTGCGCGCCTTTCGGTGTCAGCCAGATCACCTGTCCGGCCACCGGGATCTTCTCGTCTTCGCCCATCAGGTTCAGCAGCATGAACACCTCGTCGCCGAGCTTGTAACTGCGGCTCGTGGGGATGAACAGGCCACCGTTGCGGACGAAGGGCATATACGCCAGGTACAAGGCGCTCTTGTCCTTGATCGTCAATGTCAGCAGGCCAGGTTTCGACATCGCGCTACCCCGGGAGTGTCTCGGCCGCCGCCCGCCAGCGGGCCAGCAGGCCGGCCAGCGCCAGTTCCATGTTGATACCGCTGCCCTGCAGGCGCCGCAGTTCAGCGATCTCCCGCAGGCAGGCGAACAGCGGCTCCATGTTTAGACCATCGCCGGCGTTTTGCAAGTGCCCGGTTCGCATCTCCGCGCCGGCACCCAGCGCTGAGCGGATCTCGCCGGCCATTCGCCGGTAGAGCCAGTCCAGCCAGTCGCCGCCCGGCAGCCGCGCCCAGCGCCGCGCCACGGCCACGGTGGACTCCCTGCCCTGCTGCAGCGCTCCGAGATCCTCCTGCAGTTCGGCCACGGCGGCGTCGAATTCGGCCTCCCGCAGGCGCATGGCCCGCAGCGGCGCATTGCCGGCCAGCGCCAGCAGTGGCGCCCAGTCCACCCCGGGCTCCTGCGCCGACAGCCAGGCCTGCCCCTGCGCCGCCGATGGCACCGGCAGGCGCAGGCGATGGCAGCGGCTCAGCACCGTCGCCGGCAGGCGCGACGGCGCCGCGCTGACCAGCAGGATCACGCTGCCGGGCGGCGGCTCTTCCAGGGTTTTCAGCAGGCTGTTGGCCGCCGCGCGGTTCATGGCCTCGGCTGGCACCAGCAGGCCGACTTTCGCGCCCCCCTGATGGGCCGTCAATTGCAGGAATTCCACCAGTTCTCGAACCTGATCGACCGGCAGGACCTGCTTCTCCGGCGGGGGCGTCAGCCGCAGCAGGTCCGGGTGCCCGGCGGCCGCGTCACCGCGGGCCAGAGCCGGCGCATCGAGCACCCGCCCCGCGAGCCAGCGGGCCAACCACTCGCGGCCGATCCCGGCCGGGCCGTGCAGCAGCAGCGCGTGGGGCAATTGCCCCGCGTCGACCATGGCCGCGAGCTGTTGCGCCGCCGGCCCCAGCCAAGGCGGCAATTCAAGGCACATGTTTTCCGTATTATTATTCACTTATAGTATTTTCTTCGATAAATGTCTCAATAACGTTCGCGAGTGCCAGCTGGACCTCGGGCAACGCTAGACGCGCGTCGATCACCCGAAACCTTGCGGGCTCGGCGGCCGCCCGATCGAGATAGCCCTGCCGCACCCGGCGAAAGAAAGCCAGCGCTTCGCGCTCGAAGCGGTCGTTCTCTCCCCGTTCGGCGCGGCGGGCGAGGGTCGCTTCCGGCGGCGCGTCGAGCAGGATCGTCAGGTCCGGCCGCAGGTCTCCCTGCACCAGGCGCTCCAGCGTGGCCACCGGCGCGGCGCCAAGCCCGCGACCGGCGCCCTGATAGGCATAGCTGGCATCGGTGAAGCGGTCGCAGAGCACCCAGCGACCGGCGGCCAGCGCCGGGCGGATCGACTGTTCCAAGTGCTCGGCCCGGGCGGCGAACATCAGCAGCAGTTCGGTCATCGCGGCCAGCCGCTCCGCGCCCAGCAGCAGGCCCCGGATGCGCTCGGCCACCGGTGTGCCGCCCGGCTCGCGCGTCACGAGGACCTCGCAACCGGCCGCGCGCAGCCGATCGGCAACGAAGGCGAGATTGGTCGACTTGCCGACGCCTTCGATGCCCTCGATCGTGATCAGCCGCCCGCGCATGTTTCAGTTCCGCTCCTGCCGGCTGCGCAAGCGCCGAAGATAGCGCGCGACCGCGGCCTGGTGCTCGGCCAGAGTCGCCGAAAACACGTGGCTGCCGTCCGGCAGGCCGGTGGCGACGAAGTACAGCGCGTCGCCGGGCGCCGGTTGCACGGCCGCCAGCAGCGAGGCCTCGCCCGGCAGGGCGATCGGCGTCGGCGGCAGGCCGCTGCGGGTGTAGGTGTTGTAAGGCGTGTCACGGCGCAGGTCGCGGCGCCGCAGATCGCCATCGAAATCGCTGCCCAGGCCGTAGATCACGCTGGGATCGGTCTGCAGCCGCATGCCTCGCTGCAGCCGCCGGATGAAGACTCCGGCGATGATCGGCCGCTCGCTGTCCAGCGCCGTCTCCCGTTCGATGATCGAGGCCAGTATCAGCGCTTCGTACGGATCGCGCAAAGGCAACCCTGGCGCGCGCCGGGCCCAGGCCGCGGCGAGACGGCGCTGCATCAGTTCATGCGCCTGGCCAAGCAGCTCGATATCGCTGGTCCCGCGCGGAAAGCGGTAGGTATCGGGAAAGAACAGGCCCTCCGCATGCGGCCGCTCCAAACCCAGTTCGGCCGCGAGCGCTTGTGGCCCTTCGGCCCGCAGGGTGTGGCGGATGGCCGGGTGCGCCCGCAGCGCCGCCAGCAAGTCGCGCACGGTCCAGCCCTCGACGATGGTCAGCGCATGCAGGCGCACGCGCCCGGCGACCAACTGCGCCAGCAGCCCTCGCGGCGTCGTGCCTGGCTCGACCAGGTACTCGCCGGCCTGCAACTGCCGCGACTGGCCGCTGAGCCGCGCCTGCCAGGCCAGCAGCCAGCCCTGGCCGAGCACACGATCGGCTTCCAGCCGCCGGGTCAGGCCGGTGACGGTCGTGCCGGGCGGGAGTTCCAGCAGATAGCCATCGGCCGGAACTTGCAGCGGCGCATCCAGCCACCGCTGCCA
This sequence comes from Gammaproteobacteria bacterium, assembly GCA_003695765.1. Classification (GTDB taxonomy): domain Bacteria; phylum Pseudomonadota; class Gammaproteobacteria; order Steroidobacterales; genus J054. Next base: position 12,476 of record RFHQ01000003.1, on the reverse strand, counting down.
GGCCAGCCAGGCCGCCCCGGCAGCGATCGCGAACACGACCAGCGGCAGGCTCAGGCGGCGCATTCTTCGACGCCCTCGTCGGCCAGTGCCTGCATCAGCGCCCGGGTCAGCGGGCCGCTCGACAGCGTGCGGCCGCCGAGTTGCCGCACGGGCCAGATGCCGAACTGGCTGTTGGTCAGGAACAGCTCATCGGCGGATTCGAGCTGCGCATCGTCCACAGCCACCTCGGCAGCAGGGCGGCCGAGACGCCGCGCCTGCTCGATGACCAGGCCGCGCATCACACCGGCGACGCCGGCGGATACCAGCCGCGGTGTATACAAACGCCCCTGCCGCACCAGGAACAGGTTGCTGCGGGTGCCGCCGATCCAGCCGTCCGCGTTGCGCATGAGCCCCTCGGCAATCGCCGGGTCGTCCCACTCCGCGCGGGCCAGCACCTGCTCCAGGCGGCCCAGCGTCTTCAGGCCGGCAATGGCCGGGCTCGTGGCCGCGGGCGTCCGACAACGGATGACCCGCACGCCGTCCCGCCAGTAAGCCCGCGGGGCATCGCCGGCCGGATAGAGCGTCACGGCCCGCAGCGCGCTGCCGTCGGCAGGCGGCCGGTAGCCGCGCGGTCCGCTGCCGCGGGTGATGGCGACCCGCAGGATGGCGCGCGCCCGGCCCCGTGCCAGCCGCTCGATTTCCGCCGCCAGGACGGCCAGCGGCGCGATGATGCCGAGCCGCTCGCATCCGGCCCGCAGCCGTGCCAGGTGTCGGTGCAGCAGGCGGGGCTGCCCGCCGCGCACGGCGATCGTTTCGAACAGGCCGTCGGCATAGCCGAAGCCGCGGTCCGTGACCGGGATGCTGTCGCCGGGCCGACCATTGATCAGGGTCTCGGTCATTCAGCTCAATGCCAGCAGCATGCCACGGGCCTTGGCCCGCGTTTCCTCCAACTCACGCTCCGGCTCCGAGTCTGCCACGATCCCGCTGCCCGCGGCGAAGGACAAATCACGGCCTTGCAGCTGGATGCTGCGGATCAGGATATTGAAGTCGCCGCTGCCGTCGTGATTCAGGTAACCCATCGCGCCGGTATAGAACCCGCGGGGGCGCCTTTCGAGTTCGGCGATGATCTCCATGCAGCGGAGCTTCGGGCAGCCGGTGATCGTGCCGCCGGGAAACACGGCGCGCAGTGCATCGCCGGGCGTGACCTCCGGGCGCAGGCGGCCGCTGACATTCGAGACGATGTGGTGCACGTGGGAATAGGACTCCACGACCATGAACTCGTCCACCTGCACGCTGCCGGGCACGCAGATCCGCCCGAGGTCGTTGCGTTCCAGGTCGATCAGCATGACGTGCTCGGCTCGCTCCTTCGGGTGGGCCAGTAATTCGGCACGCAAGGGGGCATCGGCGCCATAGCGACGTCCCCGCGGGCGGGTGCCGGCGATCGGGCGGGTATCGATACGCCCGTCGCGAATGCTGACCAGGCGTTCCGGAGAGGAACTGAGAACCGCGCAGTCGTCCCAGCTGGCCAGGCCGGCGAAGGGTCCCGGGTTGGTTTCGCGCAAGCGCTCATAGACGTCGGCGGGGCCGGCACCCGCTGCCAGCCGGCCGTGCCATTCGCGCGACAGGTTCGCCTGGTAGATGTCGCCGGCGGCAATGTGCCTGCGGGCCCGGGTCACTGCGTGCAGGAATTCCTCGGGCGGGGGCTCGAACAGCGCGGAGGCATGCGGCCGGCGCCGGCGCTGTGGCCGGGTGGCGGCCAGTTCGGCGACTTCGCGGGCCAGCATCGCGGCCTCCTCGGTATAGCCCGGCTCCGCGACGACCCAGGCCTCGTGGCGCCGGCGATCACGGATCAGCGCGACCGGGATTCGCCAGGCCAGCGCGAGCGGCAGGCCGGTCGGCAAGGGCAGCGGCAGCCTCGGTTCCAGCTGGCGGGCCAGTTCGTAGCCCAGCAGCAGAAACCAGCCGCCGCCGAAGGGCAGTCCCGGCGGGGGCGGCGGCCCGCCGGCCGATGCCCAGCGGCGGTCGAATTCAGCGATGAAATCCGGCTGCGGCCACGGTTCCGCCGGCAGGGTCAGCCGGTCCTGCGGGAAGGCGGCGAGCAGGTCGAAACGGCCCTGCGCGGTGCCGCAGGCCGTGCTCTGCAACAGGCAGGGATAGCGGTCCGGCGCCGCCCGCTGCAGCAGCAGCGGGTCGCAGTCGGGGTCAACGGGCAGCAGGGGCATGCGGCACCGTCAGCGGCGATGGATTGCGGCGCGGCGCCTCCGGCGTCGGCGCATCAGACGCGGCGGAACAGCAGGCTGCCGTTGGTCCCGCCGAAGCCGAAAGAGTTCGACAGCACGGCCTCGAGTCTGGCCTCGCGCGCGCGCCTGGGCACGTAGTCGAGGTCGCACTCCGGGTCGGGATGGTCGAGATTGATCGTCGGCGGCACGCGCTGATCGCGCAGGGCCAGCACGCTGAAGACCGCCTCGATACCGCCGGCCGCCCCGAGCAGGTGCCCGGTCGTGGACTTGGTCGAACTGACCAGCAGGTCCTGCGCGGCCGCGCCGAAGACTCGCTTGATCGCGCGCGTCTCGGCGATGTCTCCGAGCTGGGTCGAGGTGCCGTGGGCATTCACATAGCCGACGTCGCCGGCGTCGAGCCCGGCATCGCCGATCGCCGCCTGCATGCACAGCGCGGCGCCTTCGCCGTCTTCGGGCGGCGCCGTGATGTGATGTGCGTCGCCGCTCATGCCGAAACCGCCGAGTTCGGCGAGCACCGGCGCCCCGCGCGCCTGCGCCGATTCCAGCGCTTCCAGCACCAGGCAGGCAGCGCCCTCACTGAGCACGAAGCCATCCCGGTCGCGGTCCCATGGCCGGCTCGCGGCCTCCGGCGCATCGTTCCGGGTCGACAGGGCCCGCGCGGCGCAGAAGCCACCGAGGCCGAGCACGGTCATCGGGAATTCGGCACCGCCTGCGACCATCGCATCGGCATCGCCGCAGGCGATGCAGCGCGCCGCGATGCCGATCGAATGGGTCGCCGTCGTGCAGGCCGTGACCAGCGCCAGATTCGGACCCTTGAAGCCGAACCGAATCGATACGTGGCCGGAGATCATGTTGATGATGCTGCCGGGGACGAAGAACGGCGAGATCTTGCGTGGCGACGAGGCCTGCCGGTATTTCTCGTAGTTCGCTTCGATCGTGCCGATGCCGCCGATGCCCGAGCCGATCGCGACGCCGATGCGCTCGGGCGCGTAGGCCGAATCGGCCAGGCCGGCCTGCTCTACCGCCTGGTGCGCCGCGGCGATCCCGTAGTGCATGAAGGGATCGATCTTGCGCTGTTCCTTCGGCGGCAGATACGGCGACGGATCGAAATCTCTGACACAGCCGCCGAAGCGCGTTGAGAACTCGCTGACGTCGAAATGGGTGATCGGGCCGATGCCACTGCGGCCGGCCAGCACGTTCTGCCATGCGGTCTCGACATCGTTGCCGACCGGGGAGACGACCCCCAGTCCGGTCACGGCCACCCGTCGCCGGTTCATCGGAAGTTGCCTGATCCTGGCGGCATCGGCTGCCGCCCTGCGCCGTGGCGGGCCTTCAGGATGCCTGGACCCGCGACTTGATATAGTCGATGGCCTGCTGCACCGTGGTGATCTTCTCCGCCTCCTCGTCGGGAATCTCGGTCTCGAATTCTTCTTCGAGCGCCATGACGAGCTCCACGGTATCCAACGAGTCCGCCCCGAGGTCGTCTACGAAGGAAGCCTCGTTCGTGACCTCCTCCTCTTTCACACCGAGCTGTTCAGCCACGATGTTCTTAACCTGTTCCTCAATACTGCTCATGTGGGCTTGTTCCTCTCGACAGAAAGCGTTTTGAAGGCGGACCAGATCGGGCAGTCAGTCGGGGCGGTATTTTAAGTGAACTGCCCGGGGCAATCCATACAGGCGCAAGGCCTTGCAGGACAACGGCTTGCGTCTTGCCGGAGTGCTTCTCAGACCATCAGCATGCCGCCATTGACATGCACCGTTTCGCCGGTCAGGTAGGCGCCGGCGCGACTGCAGAGGTAGAGCACGCAGGCGGCCACGTCATCGACCTTGCCGAGCCGCTGCAATGGGATCTGTGCAACCAGCGCGTCGCGCTGCGCAGCGGCCAGCTGCGCGGTCATCTCGGTTTCGATGAAGCCGGGCGCGACCACATTGACCGTGATGCCACGGCCACCAATCTCCCGCGCCAGCGATTTGCTGAAACCGACCAGCCCGGCCTTGGCCGCAGCGTAATTCGCCTGTCCGGCATTGCCCATGGCGCCGACCACGGAGGCAATATTCACGATCCGGCCGTGTCTCGCCTTCAGCATGCCACGCAGGAAGGCTCGCGACATGTAGAACGCGGACGACAGATTCGTGCGGATGATGTCTTCCCACTCCGCGTCCTTCATCCGCATCAGCAGGTTGTCCCGCGTGATGCCGGCGTTGTTGATCAGCAGTGTGACCGCGCCTTCGCGGCCGGCGACGTCGTCGGCCAGCGCCCGGATCGATTCCTGATCGCCGACATCGAGCACGGCGCCGCGTCCGCTGGCACCGGCGGCGGCCAGGCGTTCGCCGATCGCTCGGGCTCCTGCCTCGCTGGTGGCCGTGCCGATCACGGTCGCGCCCGCGGCCGCGAGGGTGTCCGCGATCGCCGCGCCGATGCCGCGCGAGGCGCCGCTCACGAGGGCAACCTCTCCATCGAGGGAAAACATCTCGCTGATCTGGCTCATGGTCCGCAAGGCTGCCCGCCGGGCGGCGATTATAGCCCGGCCGCGCCGCTGCGCGGCGGCCAGCGCCATTCGATGGCCGCGAACACCAGCCCTCCGACGCTGCCCCAGAGATGCGCCGTCGTGATCACCGGCCCCCCGACCACGGACGCGGTCAGCGGCAGCGGCCCGCCCAGCTGTTCCCAGCCCAGCTTCAGCAGCAATCCGCCGAGCAGCAGCCAGGCAACGCGGTCGCCGCTGCGCAGCCAGCCGGCCGCAGCCACCAGGAACAGGCCGTGCAGCGCCCCCGACAGGCCGACCATCCAGTGCACCTGCGGCTCCGACAGGTGCACGCCGAGGCTGCTGGCCAGGCCGCTGAGCGCCAGCGCGAGAGTCCAGCGCAGTGCGCCGCGGTCCGGGCCGAACAGCCACAGGATCATCACCAGCGCGGCGCCGTTCAGCGCGAGATGGCGCCAGCCGAGGTGGACCAGGTTGGCCGTCAGCAACCGCCACCACTGGCCGGCATCGACCGCGGCGCGCTGGTACTGCAACAGGGCCCGCCAGTCCTCGGGCAGCGCCTGCAGCAGCACCAGCAGCAGGCTCAGCAGGCCGATGCCGATGGCCAGCCCGCCGGGCCGGAGTTCACGGTTTTCCGCTGTGCCGCTACCGCCTTGCATGCGCTTTGCTACAATTCAGCGGCCTCGCGGCGCGGGTGACCGGTGGCGGCAGGAAGCCGCCTTGCACAGGAATTGCACACGGGACGATTGCATGAATCACAGGATGCCAGCGCAGCCCGCATCGCGCCACGCGGGTTTCACATTGATCGAAATCATGGTCGTGGTCGTGATCCTCGGGATCCTGGCCGCGTTGATCGCGCCGAACGTGATCAGTCGCATCGACGAGGCGCAGCTGACCAAGGTCAAGCAGGACCTTCGGGCGCTCGAGAGTGCGCTGAAACTCTACCGGCTGGACAATTTCCGCTATCCGACGACCGACGAAGGCCTGGAGGCGCTGGTCACGCCACCGAGCGATCCCGACGCGCGCTGGCCCGACGGCGGTTATCTCGACCGCCTGCCGGTGGACCCGTGGGACCGCCCGTACCAGTATCTGAGTCCCGGCAACCACGGCGAATTCGACATTTTTACCCTGGGCCGGGATGGCCAGCAGGGCGGTGAAGGTCTGGACGCAGATATCGGCAACTGGGATCTGGACTGAGCCCGTCTTGCCGCCGGCCGTTCGCCGGCCGCATCGCCCGCGCGCGGACGCGGCCGGCTTCTCGCTGCTCGAACTGCTGGTCGTCGTCGTGATCATCGGCATTCTCGCGTCCATGTTCACGCTGTCGGTGGGTCTGGTCGGCAGTGACCGGGAGCTCGAAACGGCGCTGCGGCGTCTCGCGGCGCTGCTGGATGCCGCCAGCGAGGACGCGCTGCTGCAGGGGCGCGAACTCGGCGTCCGGTTCGATCGCGCCGGCTACGAGTTCCTGGTGCTGGACGACGCGGTGCAGGACTGGACGCCGCTGTCGGGCGAGCGCCTGTTCCGGCGGCGCGACTGGCCGGCCGACACGAGCGTCGAGCTGGAGCTGGAAGGTCGCCGGGTCGTGCTCGAAGATCCGGACCAGCGCGCCGCCCGCGAACGTGCCCTGCCGCCCGAAGCCGGCAGCGCGTCCGACGCAGCCGCGGGACCGCGGCCGCAGATCTTCCTGTTTTCCAGTGGCGAACGCATGCCCGAGTTCCGCCTGCGCCTGCGCCGGCGCTTCGCGGACCGGGGGCTGGTTCTCAGCGGCAAGCCGGATGGCAGCCTGGAGATCGGCGATGAGGCCTGAACGCGCGGCCAGGCGACAGGCGGGCTTCACGCTGCTCGAAGTGCTGGTCGCGATGGTCATCATCGGTCTCGGACTGATCGCGGTCTTCGGGCAGATGAACCAGTCGTTGCTCGCGACCGCGACGCTGCGCGACAAGACCCTGGCCACGTGGATCGCGCTCGACCGGCTGACGGAACTGCGGGTCACGGGGGAGTTTCCGGACGTGGGCACGCGGCGTGACGAAATCGACTTCGCCGGCCAGCGCTGGCGCTACGAATTGAAGTTCTCGGATGTCGGTGTGCCGGATTTCCGCCGGGTCGACGTCAGCGTGGCGCAGGCCGAGGCACCGGGGCGGACGCTGGCCGAGGTCGCCGGCTTCCTGGCCCGGAGGCAGGCCGACCCCGCCGGCGCCAGCGGCTGGTTCGGGGCGCCGGCCGAGGCCGGCCTGCAGCGATGAGATCGCAGCCGGCGAGCAGCCGCCACGGCAGCCGCGGGTTCACGCTGCTCGAGCTGCTCGTGGCCATGGCGATCTTCGCGATCATCAGCGTGCTGGCGCTCGGTGGTCTGAATGCAGTCGCCACGCAGCAGTCCCTGACCCGCAGCAACCTCGATGACCTCGCACGCCTGCAACGGGCCTTCGACAGCCTCGAACGCGACCTCGGTCAGCTCTACCCGCGCCCCGTGCGCGACGAGCTGGGACAGGATCGCGAGGCGGCCCTGCTGGCCGACGGCCGCGACGACTACCTGCTGCGGCTGACGCGTGGCGGCTGGCGCAATCCGGCGCAACTCCCGCGAGGCAGCCTGCAACGGGTGCAGTACCGCCTGGCCGAAAGACAGCTGATCCGCGAATACTGGCCGGTGCTGGATCACCCGCTGGGCATGGAGCCGATCAGCCAGGTTCTGCTCGATGGCGTCGATGCGGTCCAGGTCGAGTTCCTCGACGCGGACGGACAGTGGCGAGAGCAATGGCCGCCGCTGAGCGCGCTGAACGACCCGGCGATTCCGCGGCCGCGGGCCGCGCGGCTGACGCTGGAACTGGACGGCTGGGGCGAGATCCAGCGGCTGGTGGAGATGCTGCCATGACACGGGGCAGCCGCCAGCGGGGCATCGCACTGCTGACGGCCATGCTGGTCGTCGCGCTGGCCGGGATCCTCGCGGTCGAATTGCTCTGGGACCTGAACCTCGAACTGCGCCGCACCGAGCGCCTGCTGAGCCGCGACCAGGCGCGCGAGATCGCGCTCGGCGCCGAGGCGCTGGCCGCAGAACTGCTGGAGCAGGATCTGGAGGACAGTCCCGAGGTCGACAGCCTCGACGAACAATGGGCCGAGGAATATGCCTTTCCCTTCGAAGGCGGCAGCGTTAGCGGCCGGATCGAGGATCTGCAGGGCCGCTTCAACCTGAACAGCCTGCTGCGCCAGGATGGCAGCCGCGATGAACAGGCGATCGAGCGTTTCCGGCGACTGCTGCGCGCGGTCGCGAACACCGTACCCGGTGACGGCGCCAACCCGGACAATGTCGTCGACGCCGTCCTGGACTGGATGGATGCCGACCAGCTCCCGGAACTCGGCGGCGCAGAGGACGACGTCTACACCAACCGCCAGCCGCCATACCGCGCGGCCAACTACTGGTTCACGACGCCGACCGAACTGCTGGCGGTCGACGGTGTCACGCCCGAGTTCTTTGCGGCGCTGCGTCCCCTGCTCAGCGCACTGCCGCCGGACGGCGGCGAAAGTGCGCGGGCGCGGCGCATCAACGTGAACACGGCACTGCCGGAGGTTCTCCGATCCCTGTCGCCGGACATCAGCGACACCGTGGTCGAGGACTGGATCGCGAACCGGAAATCGCAGCCCTATGCAGACATCAGCAGCGATTTCTGGGAGGGTGCGGCCCAGTATTTTCCCGACGATGCCAACCCGGCCGAGTTCCTCGATGTCGGCAGCAGTTACTATGGCCTGAGCGTGACCGTGTCTATTGGCACTACCCGGCTCGCTATGTACAGTCTGCTGGAACGCAGCAGCCAAGGCGTGATCCCCAGGCTGCGCGCCTTCGACACCGATTGAGGCTTCGCATGGCCGAGTATCTCGTCATTCGCCTGCCCGACGACGGTCGCCCGGAGGCCGCCTGGGCGGTGCTGGACGACAGTGGCGCAATACTGCAAGCACCGGTCCTTGGTGCGCTCGAGGACGCCGCTCCGGCAGCGGCCGGACGCCGCGTGATCGCACTCGCACCGGCGCGCGCAGTGCTGCGAACGGCCGTCAGTCTGCCATTGCGCAGCCAGGCGCGCATTCGCCAGGCCCTGCCCTACGCGCTCGAAGAGCAGCTCGCCGAGGACGTCGAGCAACTGCATTTCGCTGCCGGCCGGGGGCCATCGCCGGGCACGGTCGCTGCCGCCGTCGTCCGCCACGAGCGCCTGCAGGACTGGCTGGCGGCATTGCGGGGCGCGGGCCTCGAAGCACAGGCAATGTACGCCGAGAGCGACGGGCTGGACGCGCTCCCGGGCACGGCCGTGCTGCTGCTCGAGCCGCAGCAACTGATACTCCGCGATGGTGACGGCCAGCTCAGTGTCGGCGACCCGGACAACCTCGAGCCCTTGCTGCAACTCTGGCTCGCCGCCCTGCAGGACGCGAGTCCGCCGCATCTGCTCGCCTACCTCGCCGGCGAGCTGGCGGACACGGTGCCGGAAACGCTGCAGTCGCTGCGCCCGCGGCTCGCCAGCCTCGAGATCAAGCGCCTGCCGGATGGACCCTTGCCGCGGCTCGCGGCCAACGTCGTCGTCAACGGCGGCGTCAATCTGCTGCAGGGCGTTTACGCGCGCCGGTCGGAACTCGGCCGCTACTGGCCCGCGTGGCGACTGGCCGCCGGCCTGCTGCTGGCGCTGGCCGTCACAGCGACAATGAGCACCGCGCTCGAAGTGCGGCGCAAGGAAGCGCGGGCGGCGCAGTTGCAGGCCGCGATCGAGCAGGCCTTCCGCTACACCTTTCCGGACGCGCGCCAGGTGCGCGGGACCCGGGCGGAACTGCAGAGCCGGCTGCGTGCGCTCGGGGCCAGCGGCCGCGAGGACCAGCCGGGCCTGTTTCTGCAGGCGCTCGCGAGCCTGGCCGAGGCCGTGCAGTCCAGCGGCGCGCAAGTTCGCGTCGATGGGCTGGACTACCGCAGTGGCGTCATGGAACTGCGGCTCCGCGTGCCGGATGTCGAGACCCTGGACAAGATCGAGAAATCGATCGATGCGAGCGCGGGCCTGACGGCGGAGATTCAGTCGGCCAATGCCGACGGTGAGGAAATTCTGGGCCGCCTGCGCTTGCAGGCCGCGGAAGCCTGAACGATGCAGGCCTTGCGAGACTGGTTCATGGCGCTGGCCCCAAGGGAACGCTGGCTGGTCGCGGCCGCGGGCGCACTGCTGCTGCTGGCCAGCGTCGTCATCGGCATCGTCCGCCCGCTGCAGGAGCGCGCCGAACGCAGCGACGCACTGGTCGCCGAACGCGAGGCCCTGCTCGCGGAACTCGACGCGCTCGCCGCCCGGCTCGGCCCGCAGCGCGGCAGCAGCACCGCGCCCGCCAATCAGCAGTCGCTGGTCCTGCTGGTCGATCGGAGCCTGCGCAGCCGGGGTCTGGCCGAATTCCTGGTGCGCAACCAGCCCGACGGCGATCGCCAGATCCGGCTGCGGCTGGAACGGGCGCCGTTCGACGCGGTCGTCGAATGGCTGCTCGAACTGCAGACGCGCTACGGGCTCAGCGTGCTTTCAGCAAACATCGACCGCACGCCCGAGGCCGGCCGGGTGATCTGCAACCTGGTGCTCACCCGCGGCGGCGCCTGAGTGTTGCGCCGACCCACATTGCTCGTCGCGGCCGCCAGCCTCGCCTTCCTGCTGGGGCTGGTCTGGCAGGCGCCGGCCGATCTGCTCGGCCGCGCCAGCGCAGCGCTCGGCTGGCAACTGATCGACCCCTCCGGCCGGCTCTGGGCCGGGCGGGCCGCGGCCTTGCGTGGGGGTCCGCTCGCCTTGCAGGATCTGCGCTGGGAGCTGCAGCCGCTGGCGCTGCTCCGGGGCCGCCTGGCGCTGGCGCTGGAGGCCGGCCTGCCCGGCGGCTTCCTGCGCGGCCGGGTCGCGATCGGTCGCGACCGCCTTGCGTTCCGCGACCTCGAGGCCGCCGTCCCGCTAGCGCTCGCCGGGCCCTGGGTCGGCATGCCGGTGGCCGAAGGCGATGCCAGCCTCCGCTTCGACTACCTGTTGCTGATCGACGGCTGGCCCCGGGCCGCGGTCGGTGAGCTGCGCCTCGCCGGCGTGCCGCTGGGCCTGCCGGGCAGCGCCGGGGACGCCGGGCACGGCGACTTCCGGCTCAGCTTCTCGCAAGCCGAGCCTGCCGAACGGCTCAGCGCCGAACTGCGCGACTTCGGCGGCGACCTGGAACTCAGCGGGCAACTGCAACTCGAAGCGCCGAACCGTTACCTGCTGAGCGGCCGCGTGCGCGCGCGAGCGCAAGCGCCGGACAGTCTGCGTCAGGGGCTGGCGCTGGTCGGGCCGGCCGACCGGGACGGTCGCCACGAATTCTCGTTCAGCGGTTCGCTCTAGTCGGCCGGCTCACCGACGACCGGATCCAATTCGAGCCATTCTCCGAGCAGCGGGTAATACAGCGCGGTGCGGGTCGGCATCGGTCGCAGGCGATTCAGAGCTTCGCGATATCGTGCCAGTTGCGGCGCATAGCGTTCGGCCTCGGAGGCGAGGAAGGCGGCGAGGTCTGCGCCCTCGTGCTCGCTGGTCTTGAAATCGACGATCCAGCGCGTGCCGGTGGTGTCGACCAGGCAACGGTCGATGCGCAGCAGCTGGAAGCCCTCCGGCGTCGGCAGGCTGACCGCCAGCTCGCTGGCGCTCTCCGGGTGCCCGGCCGACAAGAGCCAGCGCCCGCGGGGGTCTTCGATCGTCGCGCACAACGCGGCACAGACCCGGTCCAGCGACGCCGGCAGCGCTTCCGCTGGTGTGCCGAGCCGCGCCAGCATCTGCGCGTAGGCCGGACGAAGCCGCTCCAGCCGCTCGGCATCGAAGCGCTCGACCCCGTCGCGGGCGATCTCCTGCAGCCAGCGATGGACGACCAGGCCCACGTGCCGCGCCCAGGGGCTGGCCCATTCGTACTCCACGCGTCCGCCTGCGTCCGGTGCCACGCCCGGTGCCCGCAGAGCGACCGGGGACGTCCAGTCGGCCGGCAGGCGGCGCAACGCCGGCTGCTGCCATTGCGGTGACGGCCGGCCATCGTTGGCTGCCGGCAGCGCAAGGTCGGGTGGCAGGGACAACTCCGTAGCCAGCAGGGGCCAGAGGCAGGCCAGCAGCGTGCCCGGCTGCGCAACGGGGCGGCCGTCGGCATCGGCCTTCAGCGCGGCGCAGAGATGCAGGCGCCGCTTCGCTCTCGTCGCCGCGACGTACAACAGCCGTTCCGCCTCGTAGCGCTCGCGCCGCCGCTCGAATGCCCAGAGCAGGTCATAGAGCGGGTCTGCGTCATCGCCGGTGGCCGGGAGCGGCGCCAGCACCAGTTCCGGCGGCTCCGTGCCGGCCAGTTCGGTCCACAACAGCAACGGCCGGCGGCTGCCGGCGGTCGGGTAACCCAGCCCCGGCAGGATCACGGTATCGAACTCCAGGCCCTTGGCCTTGTGCATGGTCATCAACTGCACCGGTGCACCGGCCGCTTCGCTGTGCACCGGTTGCTGCTCGGCCGCCGTGGTCAGAGCCACCGGGTCGAGCACCGCCTGCTGGCTTTCCTGCTGCTCCAGGAAGGCGAAGAACTGCTCGGCGATATCGAGTTCGCCGGGCGCCGCCAGCGCGGCCGGCCCCCCGAGCTGCAACCAGGCGCCTTCGACGCGATCGCGGAAGCTCAACCGGTCCCGCTGACCCAGCCATGGTCCGAGCCGGCTCGCAAATTCCCGCAGGCGCCGCGCGGCGTCGGGTTCCAGGCGGTCCAGCGCGGCAGGATCCTGCACCAGCGACCAGACGCCGGCCTCGTGATC